>CAZFHX010000021.1:0-40442 GCA_964519265.1 uncultured Deferribacterales bacterium | reverse complement strand
CCTATCAATACTGAATTCCTTTAAAAATTTACCTTAAAACTGTCAAAGTCAGGAATGTGAATTTAAAACACTAATGCCGAAAAATGTTCTTAATAGAGATATTACATTATATATAAAATCTTTTAATAATGTTATTTTAACATATAATGAAATAAATGAGATATATGAAAAATTGAAAAATTTGAAAAATAATCCCATTGTTTCTAAAAAAGAACACATAAAAAATTTAAAAGAAAATAAATTAAACAAGAAGAACATATAAAAAAATTAAATAAATTCTAATATTCGAAACAAATCCAATTTCTTACTACATCAGGGTTATCTAAATATATGATGAAAATTCATAACGATGTTATTTTTAAATCGATCAAAATCAGTCATAACAACGTTTGTAAAAAATTTGTAGATTTCTTTTAAAATAAATGTTAAATTTCCAAAAAAACTCGGAGGTTTTATGTTTGGGCTTATACCAAAAGAGGAAAAATTCTTTATACTTTTCCAAGAAATGACAAAATTGCTCATAGAAGGTGCACAATATCTAAAGGAATTAACAGAAAATTATGATAAGATCCAAGAATTACAGAAAAAAATAAAAGATGTCGAGCACGAAGGGGATAAAAAAACCCACGAAATCATCCAGAAACTTAATAAAACCTTCATTACTCCAATTGATAGAGAGGATATCTACGATCTGGCTGCCGCATTAGATGATATATTAGACCTCATAGATGCATCAGCACAGAGAATGGCCCTCTATAAGATCGATTCAATTACATCTGAATGTAGATCCTTTGCCTTCATAATCTTAAAATCTTGCCAAGCACTCGACAGGGCTGTCAGAAAAATGGATAAAAAACATGAGGAAGTAAACGAATCTTTTGTGGAGATCAATGAACTTGAAAATGAAGCAGACCGTGTTCTTAGAGAATCATTAGGGAAGTTATTTAGCGAAGAAAAAGATCCGATCAGTCTTATCAAATGGAAAGAGATCTACGAAACCCTCGAAAAGGTCACAGATAAATGTGAAGATGCAGCAAATATCATAGAAACAGTGGTGGTAAAACATGCTTGATATCTCGTTTGTAATACTGATATTAGTACTTATTACCGCACTTGCATTTGATTATATAAACGGTTTTCACGATACAGCAAACGCCATAGCCACCTGTGTATCTACTCGAGCCCTCTCAGTAAAGGCAGCCATCGTCATGGCAGCGGGATTAAATTTTTTGGGTGCTATGATCTCAACAAAAGTAGCTACAACTATAGGTAAAGGGATAGTTGATGCGAGCATTATAACTCAAACAGTTATATTTGCAGGTCTCATCGGAGCAATTACATGGAACTTAATTACATGGTACTACGGTATCCCATCTTCATCTTCCCATGCACTAATCGGTGGAATCGTTGGTTCTGTGGTTGCCCATGCTGGTTTTGGAGCACTACAGTGGGGGGGATTAAAGAAAATTATACTATCCTTGATAATCTCACCAATAGTTGGGGCTTTTTTCGGATTTCTATTCATGGTGATTATCTTTTGGCTCTTTCGTAGGAAAAACCCTCATGTATTGAATAGAAATTTTAGATACATGCAGGTAATGTCTGCAGCATTTATGGCTTTTTCCCATGGTACAGCTGATGCTCAGAAAACTATGGGTATTATGACTATGGCTCTCGTTAGCTATGGAACATTGCAATCCTTTGTAGTACCCACTTGGGTAAAAGCTTCTGCTGCCCTTGCCATGGCACTGGGAACTGCTGCAGGAGGCTGGAGAATTATTAAAACATTGGGGAAAGATTTTGTGAAACTTCAACCAGTTCATGGATTTGCTGCAGAAACATCATCAGCGGCTGTCATCTTGGGTGCTGCATCAATAGGGATGCCTGTAAGCACAACCCATGTCATCACTTCATCTATTTTAGGCGTTGGTCTTTCTAAAAGGATTACTGCAGTTAATTGGACAGTGGCACGAAGAATCGTATCTGCTTGGATAATAACTATACCAGCATCCGCATTGGTAAGTGCTATTATCTATGTCTTGATCACACAATTTCTTCCAGCATAAACAAAAAAGGCTGGTATCAAACCAGCCTTTTATAGTTCTAAAACCTTGGCATCTATCATGCCGTCTATCTTTAAAATCTCCTGCAAAACATCTTTTCCTATGGGGTTATCCACAGAAACAAACGCTATAGCATCACCATGTTGCTGTCTTGAAAGCTCAAATCCAGCAATATTTATATTGTGATTGCCAAGAATAGTACCCACTTTTCCAATTACCCCAGGTCTGTCATAGTTATTAAAATAAAGGAAAATACCCTTTGGAACTACATCAAAATAGAAGTTGTCTATGAATAGCACTCTACCAACATTATCATTAAATACTGTGCCACCAAATACTTTAGTCTCTTTATCAGTCTTGATTTTCAAAACTATCAAATCATTGAATTTCTCATAAACATCTGTCTTTTGCTCTACTACCTCTATGTTTCTATCCTTTGCTAAATATGATGCACTGATATAAGAAACAGTTTCTTTTAGACTAACCTCAAGGAGCCCTTTTATCCCTGCTATAGTAAATGGCTGATAGCTAAAAGGTGTATCAAAGGTTCTCTCACACACATCTTCTTCAAACCTTTTACCCACCAATGTAACACCAAAGGATTCCACCCTTCCCTTCACAATCTGGGCGGCCAATTTAGCCATCTGCTCTGCCAACTCAAAGTATCTCTGCAATTCTTCGCTGAGTTGCGACTTCATAAATGGTATATTGACAGCATTTACATAAGACTTGCCATATAGAGCATTCAAGACATTTTCAGCAATAATTACAGCCACACCTTTCTGCCCTTCATGGGTATTCGCACCGATATGAGGGGTAACAAACACATTATCAAGGGTTAAAAGTTTATTATTTACAGGTGGTTCCTCTTCGAAAACATCCACACCAGCGGCAAACACCTTACCAGATTTAACAGCCTCATAAAGATCATTTTCGTTTACGATCCCACCCCTTGCACAGTTGATAATAATGACACCATTTTTCATCTTATCAATGTGCTCTTTTCTTATCATATTGTGGGTCTCTTTTGTAAGAGGAGTATGGAATGTAATTACATCCACCTCTTTTATAAGCTGTTCTAAATCATCGTAAAGCTTCACACCCAGCGATTCTGCCTTGGATCTCTTTATATATGGATCGTATGCGATGACCTTCATACCAAAGCTTTTCGCTCTTATCGCCACATTACTACCTATCCTACCAAGCCCCACAATACCTAAAACTTTGTTGTAAAGCTGGATACCCATAAATTTTTTCCTGTCCCATTCCCCAGATTTGAGGGATTGATTCGCAAGGGGGACTTTCCTTGCCGCAGCAAGCATCATAGCCATCGTGAGCTCGGTAGCAGCCAATGTGTTCCCCGTCGGAGCGTTCATCACGATTATCCCTTTTCTACTTGCTGCTTCGATATCTACATTATCAAGCCCCACACCAGCTCTACCAATGATTTTTAATCTACCTGGATTCTCTATTAAGTCGGCTGTAACAGTGGTCCCGCTTCTCGTAATAACGGCATCATATTCGCCAATAATTGGTTTTAACTCGTTATTTTTTATACCTGGTCTAATATCCACCTCTACATTGGGATCAGACTTTAAAATAGCCAATCCCTCTTCTGCTATATGGTCTGTGATGAGTATTTTGAATTTGGACATAATGACTCCTAAAATACTTTTTTTTGAGTTTTAAACCAACTTTTCTCATAATGCAACAAGAAATTAGAATAAAACTTTATTTTATTCAGAATAACCCTCAACTCATTTCACTGCACCAAACTATCAAGAACAATGATATTGATATTTTATCCATTTAATTATAACATAAAACAGGATCAAACTTAATAAAAAGGTGAATTATGAGAAGACTAACAAGAAAAATCAAACTAAAAGATATATACATCGGTGGTGACGCTCCTATCACAGTTCAAAGCATGACCAATACAGATACAAGAGATCTCGAATCAACACTAAATCAGATAAAACGATTGGAAGAAGTGGGCTGTGAAATAATTAGAATAGCCATCCCAGATGAAAAAGCGATGGAAAATATACCTGAAATTCTAAAACATATTCGTATTCCACTCATTGCAGATATACATTTTGATTACAAACTTGCCATCGGATCCATCGAAAAAGGTGTTCACTGCGTGCGGATCAATCCTGGAAATATAGGTGGCGAAGAAAAAACAAGAAAGGTCATACAGGTGGCAAAATTAAATGGATGTGCCATAAGATTAGGTGTAAATTCAGGATCCCTTGAAAAGGATATCTTGAAAAAACATGGGGTTACAGCCGATGCCTTAGTGGAATCTGCCCTCAGGAATATAAAGATATTCGAAGATGAAAATTTTGAAAACCTCAAATTGTCTCTCAAAGCCAGCAGTGTACCGATGACTATTGAGGCGTATAGAAAAATTTCTAATATAGTCGATTACCCTTTACATTTAGGGGTAACTGAAGCTGGAACGAAATTTTCAGGCACTGTAAAATCTTCAGTTGGTATTGGGACACTTTTAGCAGAAGGGATAGGTGATACTCTAAGGGTATCTTTAACTGCAGATCCAGCAGAAGAGGTAAAAGTTGGCTGGGAGATCCTGCGTGCCCTTGGACTTAGAAAAAGGGGTGTGGAGATAATATCCTGCCCCACCTGCGGTAGAACCGAGATAGACCTAATTACCTTAGCAGAACAGGTAGAAGAGGCATTGCGATCAATCGAACAATCTATCACCGTTGCAGTCATGGGTTGCCCTGTAAACGGACCCGGTGAAGCCAAAGAGGCAGATTATGGTATCGCTGGAGGAAAGAATTTAGGAATTATCTTCAAGAAAGGTGTTGTAATAAAAAAGGTGAGAGAAGAAAACCTCCTTGAAGAGTTCGTAAAAATCATCAAGACAGATCTATCGTAAATGAAAGAATCCACAAAAGGTTTCCTCTCTGGACTTATAGCCTACGGGTTATGGGGTGTTTTCCCAATCTATTGGAAATTTTTAAAACATGTTAACCCCTTTGAAATAGTGTTTCATCGAATCATTTGGTCTTTCATATTTTTGAATATCCTCCTTGCCTCACAAAGGCAACTCAAGGAAACGATCTCTCACCTAAAAAACAGAACTATACTGAGATACTTTATCTTGAGTTCTCTAATGATCGGTTCAAATTGGTTTTTATATATATGGGCTGTAAATACAAACAAGATCCTTGAAACAAGCCTTGGATACTACATGGCACCGATATTTAATGTTCTTTTTGCCCGTCTGATACTCAAAGAAAAGATGTCAAAGGCTCGGATCATCGCATTTGCTTTGGTCATCATCGCAATTATAAATACGCTTGTGGGACTAAAGTATCTTCCATGGGTATCCATCGTATTAGCCGTCACATTTAGTTACTACGGTTTTTTAAGAAAAAAAGCCACACTCGGATCAACTCAAGGGCTTTTTATCGAAACATTTGTCATGGGTATCCCATCTGTATTCTATATACTTTACCTGATCTTCACCGAGAAAAGTGCCTTTTTATCCACCAACCTCACCACAGATCTTCTACTGATCATGTCTGGGCCAGCCACAGCAATACCACTTTTGACCTTTGCTTATGCAGCAAGAAGACTGCAATTCATCACATTGGGTATCATGCAATACATAGCCCCCACGATAGCTTTTTTGATAGGAGCATTCCTTTACAGGGAACCTTTTGGCATTAAACACTTAATAACATTTATTTTTATATGGCTTGCATTACTAATATACATAATTGACTCATATAAAATAATAACACAATATAAAAAAAGTTGAGTTTATTTACAAAAAATACTTGACATAACTACACTCAAGTATATTTTATTATTTAGCGATACCAAAAAACAAAAGGAGGTAAACTATGGGCATCGTAAAATGGGATCCATTTAAAGACCTACTTTCAATTCAGGAGAGGATCAATAAAATATTTGAGGAAAATGCTTATCCCGAAGCAGCAGTTCAAAACAGAGGGGAGTTTGTTCCACCAGTAGATGTGTTTGAAAAAGAGAACGAGATCGTTTTACTTATGGATATCCCAGGCGTAAGTGAAGAGGATATCGAGATTCAGGTAAACGACGGCGTGTTATCCATCAAAGGTGAAAAGAAAGCCCCATTCGAAAAAGACACAGACAACTGCTTCAGGATGGAGAGACAGTTTGGTAAATTTTCAAGAATGTTCTCTCTGCCAAACAACTTAGATTTCACAAACATCAAGGCAAGCCTGAAGGATGGATTGTTGAAAATCACCATTCCAAAATCTGAGCAGGCTAAAGCCAAGGTGATCAAAGTCACCAAAGATGAATAAGATAGGCACCAGCAATGGTGCCCCTTTGTTTAAAGGGGTAAGGTATGAGCAAGAACTATTATGATATTCTGGGTGTTTCAAAATCTGCAACAACTGAAGAGATAAAAAAAGCATACCGTAAACTTGCGAGAAAATACCATCCCGATGTAAACCCAGGAAACAAGGAAGCTGAGGCAAAATTTAAAGAGATATCTGAAGCCTATGCTGTTTTATCAGATCCCGAAAAAAGGAAACAGTACGATACATTAGGTCATGATGCATTTACATCATCAGGTCAAGGATACAATTTCCATGACATGAATTTTGAGGACTTAAGGCATTTTAGAACAGGTAGTTTCAGTTTTGAGGATATCTTTGAAGAGTTTTTTGGTGGGGGATCATCTAAAAAAAGAACAAAAACCCGCACAAAGGGTGATGACATTACATACTCTATTACCCTACCCTTTGAAGTTGCAATTAAAGGGGGAGAATACGAAATATCAGTTACAAGACAGGTAAATTGCCACAAATGCGGCGGTAAAGGTGGTGAGAAGATCATCTGTTCAAATTGCCAGGGAACAGGTAGAGTCTCAAAGCAAACAGGATTTTTCATGACTCAAGCGATCTGCCCAGTTTGTAGAGGTGAAGGTGAAAGCTTCAGATCGGTATGTGCCAGCTGTGGAGGAGCAGGAAAGATCCACAGTCAGGAGCGGATAAAGGTCAAGATCCCTGCAGGTGTTGATGATGGCACCAAAATAAGGGTTCCACAAAAAGGCCACGAAGGTTCTTTAGGAGGAGAACCGGGCGATCTTTATATTATTACTAAAATTAGTCCACATCTGATTTATGATAGAAAAGGTACCGACATCTATCTGAATGTTGACATAGATATGTTTGAAGCAGCTATGGGAGCAAAAATCACCGTTCCCACACCCTATGGTGCTGTAAATCTTACCATCCCACCAGGTACAGAAACGGGAAGTAAATTTAGGCTAAGAGGAAAAGGTATGCCAAAGATAGATGGTTCTGGTTTTGGAGACTTTTATGTAGAGGTTAAAGTGAGGGTACCAAAGATAGAAAATGAATCTGACAAGCAGGTTTTAGAAAATCTTAAAAGGAAATATGGTAGAGACCTTAGATCCGCTCTTTTAGAGCAGGGTAAGATCTTATAAAGGTGGTGAACTATGAAGGATAGACCTTTGTATGCAATAAGTGTTGTGGCAGAGATATTGAATATTCACCCCCAGACTCTCAGACAATACGAACGATGCGAATTGATAAAACCTTCGAGAACCATAGGAAATGTGAGGCTCTACTCGGAGGAAGATATAGAAAAATTGAAATTTATCATAACCCTCACGAGAGATATGGGGGTCAATTTAGCAGGGGTTGAAGTGATCTTAAAGATGAGGGAGCAGATAGAGCAGATGAAGATGCAGATGGAACAGATGGCGGAATTCATCCGCAAAAATATTCAAAAACCTGAAAAGCAGGATGGACAGGTCATAGAAATAAATCCATCCAGCACAGTAATAAAAGTAAAGATAGAAAGGGAGTAAGACTATGATAAATTGGAACAAACTTACAATAAAAGCAAGCGAAGCCATACAGAGTGCCCACGCTTTTGCCGAGAAAAATAGCAATCAGCAGATCGAACAAGAGCATCTGTTAAAGGCACTCATTTTACAGGATGAGGGGTTTGCAAAACCTCTATTTCAAAAAATAGGGGTAAATATACCAGCACTGATAAAAGACATCGATGATCTAATAGCAAAGTATCCAAAGGTATCTGGATCCGAAGGGGTATACATCTCTCAGGATCTGAAAAAATCTTTAGATTACGCTTTTAAAATCATTAGTGATTTTGGTGATGAGTTTGTATCCACTGAGCACCTCATACTCGGTATCATCGAGCATGCAAATTATTCTCTAAGACAGGTATTTATCAAATACGGCATAGATAAAAACAAAGCCGAAAAGGCGATAAAAGAGCTTAGAGGCTCCACAAAGGTGACAGATCAAAACCCAGAAGACAAGATGCAGGCACTCGAAAAATACACAATAAACCTCACAGAAAAGGCTCGTAGCGGCAAACTCGATCCCGTTATCGGTAGAGATGAGGAGATAAGAAGGGTAATGCATGTATTATCGAGAAGAACAAAGAACAACCCCGTATTGATCGGTGAGCCTGGCGTGGGTAAAACAGCCATCGTAGAGGGTTTGGCTCAAAGAATTGTAAATGGTGATGTACCTGAAACCCTCAAGGATAAGGTGCTTCTCGCCCTCGATTTGGGAGCACTCATTGCTGGAACGAAGTACAGGGGCGAATTTGAAGACAGACTAAAATCTATCCTCAATGAAATTAGACAAAGAGAGGGTGAAGTTATCCTTTTCATAGACGAGATGCACACCCTTGTGGGTGCTGGTGCTGCAGAAGGTGCGATGGATGCGGCAAACTTACTCAAACCAGCTTTAGCAAGGGGTGAACTACACTGCATAGGTGCCACAACCCTCGATGAATACAAGAAACATATTGAAAAAGATGCCGCATTGGAGAGGAGATTCCAGCCTATCCTTGTGGATGAACCGAATGTAGAGGATGTCATTTCGATTTTGAGAGGATTAAAAGAGAAATACGAGGTTCATCATGGTGTAAGAATAAAAGATAGTGCAATTATCGCTGCTGCCTACCTATCTCATAAATATATTTCAGATAGACACATGCCCGATAAGGCAATCGACCTCATCGATGAAGCATGTGCAAAACTAAGAATGGAGATAGACTCCATGCCCACAGAATTGGATGAACTTGAGAGAAAGAAAAGGCAGCTTGAGATCGAAAGACAGGCTTTGAAAAGAGAACAGGATGAGGCATCAAAAATTAAGCTCGAAAAGCTCGAGAAAGAGATAAACGATCTTTCTGAAAAGATAAATGCTCTCAAGACTCATTGGCAAAACGAGAAGAATATTATTGTAGAGATTAAAAAGATAAAAGAGGAGATCGAGGTTCATAAAAACGAAATGCTCATTGCAGAAAGAAGCGGAAACTATGAACTGGCTTCTCAGATAAAATACGGCAAACTCGTAGAGCTCAATAAAAAGATAGAAGAGTTAAACAACAGATTAAAAGAGATCCAGAAAGACAAAAAGATGCTCAAAGAAGAGGTAGACGAAGAGGACATTGCAGAAATCATAGCAAAATGGACCGGTATCCCTGTAACCAAACTTCTGGAAGAGGAAGCAGAAAAACTCATAAAAATGGAGGAAAATCTCCACAAAAGGGTAATAGGGCAAGATAAGGCGATCTCTTCAGTAAGCGAAGCAATCAGAAGAAGTAGGGCTGGACTTAGCAACCCAAAGAGACCTATCGGATCCTTCATATTTTTAGGACCCACAGGTGTAGGTAAGACAGAATTGGCAAAGGCTTTGGCGGAATTCCTCTTTGATAGCGAGGATGCCCTTATTAGAATCGACATGAGTGAATACATGGAAAAGCATTCGGTGGCAAAGCTCATCGGTGCACCTCCAGGTTATATTGGCTACGATGAGGGTGGACAACTTACAGAAAAGGTAAGAAGAAGACCATATTCCGTAATACTTTTTGATGAAATAGAAAAGGCTCACCCAGATGTGTTCAACCTGATGCTACAGATCTTGGATGATGGAAGACTTACCGATTCTAAAGGTAGAGTGGTAAATTTTAAAAATACTGTAATTATAATGACATCCAACATCGGTAGCGAACTGATACAAACAGAGTTTCAAAAAGGTGGAAGTTGGGAAGAGGAATACGAAAGGATATCCAAGTTAGTATTTGGGATAATATCCCAGCACTTCAAACCAGAATTTTTAAACAGAGTGGATGACATAATAGTATTCCACCCATTGAGCAAGGAGCATCTGTCGAGGATCGCAATACTTTTGCTTGACGAACTGAAAAAGAGACTACTTTCAAATGTCGATGTGGAGATGGAGTATGATAATTCGGTAGTGGAAAAATTGATAGAGGCTGGCTACGATCCAAAGTTTGGTGCAAGACCTATGAAGAGAGCCTTACAGAAACTTATCGAAAATAGAATTGCAGAGGAGATCATCAAGGGTAATATAAAGAAGAATAGTAAAATAACAATCTCCTTTAAAAATGGAGAACTCACAGTAAGTTAAGATAAACAGGGGGTGTAATACCCCCTTAATTTACTTTTAATTTAGATTTTTTTCTGCTAAAATTAATTATCGAACTAAAAAAGACAATTTATATCCTAAATATAGTAGGGTATATAAATGAGGTTTTGATAGTGGCTAAAAAGAAAGCGGTAGTATTGGAAGAAAAGGTCGAAGAGTTAGAGGAAACCCAAGAAGACAGAGAAGAACTCACCGAAGATATATCAGAACTCCTCGAAGACCTCGATATATCAGAATCTCCTGAAAATTTGGAAATAGCAATATCTTCCCTTACCGATGATTCAATAAAAGACTTTATAAACAAGATCGATAAATTCAAACCCCTCACCAGAGAAGAGGAATACGAACTTGGCAAACGAATCCAGCAAGGGGATCAGGAAGCATTGAACAGGCTGATCCTTTCAAATATCAAATTCGTGGTTTCAATGGCAAACAGGTATAAAAACACAGGTGTGAGTTTAAGCGATCTCATAAATCAGGGTAATTTAGGGCTTGTGGAAGCGGCAAAAAGATTCGATCCCGACAAAGGGGTAAAATTTATATCCTATGCTGTTTGGTGGATAAGGCAGGCAATGATTCAGCTCCTTGCAGAGCAATCGGGTACTGTAAAATTACCTATAAAGCAGGCAAGTCTCCTTTACAAAATCAACGAAGCCATCGAAACACTATCGAAACAGTACCATAGAGAGCCAACATCAGAAGAGATATCAGAATACCTGAAGATACCTAAGGAGAATGTGGAAAATATCCTAATGGTATCGAGAAATTACCTCTCCTTTGAGTCTCCTATAAAAGATGGTGAGGATAGGACATTCCTCGATCTAATGGAATCAAAAGCGATAAAGGTTGAGGATGAGGTGATCAATCAAACCCTCAAAGATACCCTCCAATCCCTCATTCAGGAACTTGACGAACGGGAAGCAAATATATTAAGAATGAGATACGGGCTCGATGGCGAAACACCTATGACCCTTGAAGAGGTTGGTAATTTATTAAAAATCAGTAGGGAGCGTGTAAGGCAGATAGAAGCAAGGGCCTTAAGTAAATTGAGAAAAAAAGCGATAAAGAAAAGACTACAAGACTACCTAAACTGATACATATCAATTATGTATGAACATCTTCTACAAATTCAGCGAGAATTAGCTAAAAAAGTTGTATTAAAACCTCTGGAAAATCCAATAAAAATAGTTGCAGGTATTGATATTTCTGTGGAAAAGCATACCAACTTTGGATATTGTGCCACAGTAGTCTTGGATGAAAACCTAAACACCATCGAAGAAAAATCCCACACTGAAAAGGTTCAGATGCCTTACATACCAGGCCTTCTGAGTTTTAGAGAGCTACCTTTGATTGAAAAATGCTTTGGTAAAATCAAATCAAAACCTGATCTCGTATTTATCGATGGACAGGGGATAGCCCACCCAAGAAACTTTGGAATAGCCTCCCATTTCGGAGTCGTTTTTAATATCCCAACTATTGGATGTGCCAAGAGCCTTTTGGTTGGTGAATATTCCGAACCAGATACCCCAAAAGGATCCTTTACTCAACTAATCTATAAAAATAGTATTGTAGGGGCTGTACTAAGAACTAAAACCGACACAAAACCGATTTTTGTATCACCCGGAAATTTAATCACTTTAGAACAGGCAATAAAAATTACAATGAAATATACAGGAAAATACCGCATCCCCGAACCCACAAGAAGGGCAGATATCTTGTCTAAAAAACTTCGGAGAGAAAAGAATGAAAACGATCTTCTGGTTTAAAAGAGATTTAAGAATAGATGACAACAGAGCATTTTACAGAGCAATTCAAGAATCCAAAGAGATAATACCTATCTTTATATTCAACGATGATATACTGGAGAAATTCAATACCCATGGCAAAAAATTAGGATTTGTTGTCTCTGCTGTAGAGCATCTCGATAATGAATTGAAAAAATGTGGCAGTAGGTTATACTGCTTCAAAGGAACACCTAAAGAGGTTTTCCAAAAATTATTGGAAAGTATCGAATTAGATTCCGTTTACACAACCAAATCGGAATCATGGATGGGAACAGAGATAGAAAGAGATGTGGAAGATTGTTTAAAAAGTTATGGTAAAAAACTTATCGCTATTAGAGATGGATTTCTTGTAAACGAAACAATACCCTACACTAAGGTATTCACACCATTTTACAACAAATGGAAAAACCTCATCGATCTCAAAACCACACCAAAGATCACAAATATCAACACACCAAAATTACCCATACCAACTTTTAGTGATACCAAAAAAACCCTACAATTCGAAAAAAATTACACCTTTGTCAGCGACCCATGGAGTTTACTTAACGATTTCGATTTTAAAAATTACGAAAACACAAGAGATTTTCTACATATCAACGGTACATCGAGACTTTCCCCTTATATAAGATTAGGCATGATATCGGTAAGAAAACTATATAAGTATGTATTAGAACTTACGAATGAAAATAACCAATTTTTAAAAGAATTATGCTGGAGAGAGTTTTGGTATCATATAAAAGAAAACTTCGCTGAATTTAAGCATCTTGAATTTCAGGAAAAAAGACGCGAAATTAAATGGCAAAATGATGAAAGGTTGATAGATGCTTTTCTCAATGCTAAAACAGGCTATCCAATTATCGATGCAGCAATCATCCAACTAAAAACTGAATTCTGGATGCACGGAAGAGCAAGGATGATAGTGGCTTCATTTCTCACAAAAGATCTCTTGGTGGACTGGCGAATCGGTGAAGAATTTTTCATGAAATACCTTTTGGATTATGATGAAGCAGTGAATGTGGGGAATTGGCAGTGGAGCGCTTCAGTCGGCCCAGATCCAAAACCGATGAGGATATTCAACCCAATCCTTCAGGCACAAAAGTTCGATCCAGAAGGGTCTTTTATAAAAAAATACATACCAGAATTAAAAAACTTACCAGCCCACATGCTCCACGATCCCCTAAAATACCCCCTACCCTACTACAAGCCTATCGTAAATCACTACGAAAACAGCAAAATTGCTAAAAAACTGTACCTGAAAACCTTATAACACTATAAACGCAATAAAATCTATTAAGAATATTTTGGAGAAACATGGTAAGTATGAATAAAATTTGTATTTACTCTGGACTTCTTAACTTTACAGGATAAATTACTAAAAAATTAATCTACCTTACACCTCCACCACTGTAATTGCGTCGCCGCCTTCTTTGATGTCTGCCAGGCGGAAGGATTTTACCCTTCTATCGTTTTTCAAAAAGTTGTGTAATCCCTTTCTCAATGCCCCTGAACCTCTGCCGTGTATTACATAGATCTTATCCCACCCAGAGATTATAGCTTTGTCTATAAATCTGTCCAATTCGTCCCATGCATCATCGACGGTTTTACCGATTAAAACTATCTCATACCTCGAACTTTTTTCCACTTTGGTACTTACGGAAACTTTTTGCTCCTTAGAAAAAGGTTCCTCTTTTATCTTTTCACCCTTAAAGTTTTTCATGTCGAGAGTCAGTTTCATCCCCTCCATATCCACATAAACCTTATTTTTAGATATATCAAGGACTTTGGCCACCTTGCCATATTTGGAAAGCCTCACCAGATCCCCCACCTTTACATCGTCTAATCTCTCACTATCATCCAATTTTTCTAACTTTTCTGAGATATCTTTCTTTAGTTTATTTAAATCCTCAGAACTTAAAGATTTGGTATTTAATGACTTTACTCGATTCAAAATACTCAAAGCCTCTGATAAAAGTTCATGCTCCTTTGCAGAGAGTTTTCTTTTAAGTTCACTCTCTCTTGAACTCAACTCCCTCTCTTTCTCTTCCAATTTTTTCTTGAGTTCATCTAAACTACTCTTCTCCCTTTCAAGTTCCATCCTTAGTTCGTTGACCTCTTCAAAAGACAGACTCTCTTGGGATTTGTATTCATCTAAAATCGCTTTTGCCCTGTTTAGCACATTTTTATCAAAGTTCAGTTTATTTGCAATTATCAAAGGATCTGACCTTCCAGCCAACCCCTTTATCAATCTAAATTTTGGCTCAAAATTTTCGTAATCGAAATCCACACCATACAAAATGATATCCTTACTCTTGTACGCTAAGTTCCTCACACCATTGAAATGTGTGGTCACTATCACCTTGCTCCCCTTCCCTTTCAAAAACTCAATTATAGCAATTGCAAGGGCTTCCCCCTCTTTTGGATCTGTGCCTGTCCCCAATTCATCAAGCAACACCAAAGAACTATTATCTGTTCTATCAATTATATCCTTGATATTAACCATGTGAGAGGTAAATGTGCTTAGATCCATCACAATAGACTGCTGATCCCCAATATCGGCGAAAACCTTCTCAAAATTAATCAGTTCCACATAGTTTGCAAATAGAGGTAAACCACTCTTAGCAATTAAAGTATTTAAACCAATCGACTTCAAAGCAGCAGTTTTCCCACCAGCGTTGGGACCTGTAATAATGGCTACCATCGTGTCTTTATCCATAGAAAAGTCTATAGGAACGGAATTATGCTGTTTTAAGTCATATATCAACGGATGATGCAACCCCTCTGCTAAAATCCTATTTCCAAAAACAGGAAAAACATACTTTCGACCATTTAAGTATCTAAAAACCGTATAATAAAAATAGATTTTCGTCATAGATTTGACAGTTTCTGAAATCTCATAAGATTTCGATTTTATATTGTCCAATATCTTAAGCAAAATTCGATTTATCTCCAGCTCTTCAAGGGAAACCAATTCCTGATATCGGTTATTCATATCAACAATGGTTGATGGTTCTACATAAAGAGTTAGTCCTGTTCCTGAAATTGAATGAACAATGCCGTTTATATACTGTTTGAAGTTCGATTTCAAAAGCAAGACAAGTCGATTATTATACTCCTTTATCACCCTTTCTTGCACAAATTTATCAGCATCTTTACCATTTATCACTCTATTGAGATTTTCATAAAGCTTGTCTTTTATGTATCTTTTCTCTTTCCTAATCTCAAAAAGTCTATCAGAAGCAGTATCCTTTACATTTCCATCGGTTGAAATTTTAGAGAAAATACCTTCTACAACCTCAGGTAATACGAACACATTGGAAAATAACTCTTTTAGATGATTTATTTCATAATTTGCAAATACACTTTTCTTAAACTCAGCCAACTGCCGATGAAACTCAGCAAAGGTAAGAAAATCGTTTACCAACCATGAGGCATAGGGATCCATCAATTTTTTAAAAAATGGGTAATAGTGTTTCGAGTCTGGTAAGGTGCCATCAAAATTATCGAATACCGATATAGCCTCAGATAGTCTATTCTGCTCAATCTGTATCTTTTCCAACGAATTATAAGGTTGTAATTCATCGATATAGTCTGACGAAAACTGCGAGAAAGAATACTCTTTTAGGTTTGCCTTAAACTGATTAAAATCTATTTGACAAAATGTCTCTCTCATTACAGGATCTTTTTATTCGTTTGAAATGGATTAGAAAACCTATTACCAGATATCCTATTCAACATTTCGTATATGTATGGGTTCATTGCTATTATCTTGGAAGAAACAGGTGATGTTAAAAGCTGTTTTGTAAAAGATGAATTTGGAGTAATGGATACTACGAAACTAAGCAAGATACTCATTATAACGGCAGATTTAAGAAACCCGAAAAATGCACCACCACCCTTATCAAGCCACCCTAATTTAATTGCTCGGAAAAACTTTTTTGTCAGATACGATGCAGCAATCACCACAACAAATATTATAAGAAAGGTAAACACAAATCCAAACAACTTTGCCATCGATGGAGAAAACCCGAAAAACTCCAACACCTTCATCGAAAAAGGATTAATCTGGTGGGAAAAAAGATAGGCAAAGATGATACCTAAAATCCTAAAAATCTCCCAGATTAACCCTCTTAAATACCCTTTGATGGTAAATACAAGCAGTATTACCAAAAAGAATGTATCCCATCCAGTAAAATTCATAAATTAAAATCAACAACTTATAGTTTTCCAGCAATCACATCGTTTACAATTGTGTTTACCTCTTTGCCATCATACCTTCCCTGTACCCTTGCCATTACCGATCTCATCACTGTTCCAAAATTCTTTTTATCAGAGATATCAACCTTAGCAACCTCCTCTCTGACTATGGCAATGACCTCTTCTTTACTTAAACCTTTGGGAAGATATTTTTCCAAATATTTCAGTTCCTCTTCCTCTTTCTCAACAAGATCCATCCTACCTGCATTTTTAAATTGCTCTATAGAATCTTTTCTCTTTTTTATAGATGATTGGATAACCTTCACGATCTCTTCATCGTTTAACTCTCCAATCTTTGCGATCTCTGCATTTTTGATCTCCGATTTTATCATCCTTACAGCGTTGAGAGCCAACTGATTCTTATCTTTCATGTACTGTTTCATATCTTCATTGATCATCTCTTTTAAACCCATGAATGGTGCCTCCTTTTCTCTTTCCTATCACCCTTGCCATCATAAACAAAAGATCAGAAAGTCTATTTATAAACTTTAAAACTATTTTGTCAATATCTTCGTGGTTTGCCAATTCCACCACTCTTCTTTCAAACCTTCTGCAAACAGTCCTACAGATATCGGCTATGGAAGCCTCATAACACTCTGAAGGGACAACAAAACCCTTCAATTCACCCACTTCACTCTCATACTCGTACAAAAATCTTTCTATGGATGAAAGATCCTCGTCTTTTATCAAAAACCTATCTCTACCCTCCACAGTTGCTAAATAGGAATTTATCCTGTAGAGTTTATTTTGAATAAACTCAACTCTATCGTAAACCTCTGAGCATACATTCTTGAGCAAACCCAAGAAACTTATCAACTCGTCACAGGTACCGTAAGCCTCCACCCTGAGATCATACTTCTTCACCCTTTCGCCAGAGTAAAGGGATGTTTCTCCTGCATCCCCTTTTTTGGTTGCTATACTCATCTTAACGACTCAGAATTTCAGCGATCTCGATTAACTTGTGATCAAGAGGTTTTTTTAGACCGATGATATCTTTGAAAGGAACAAGCTCTATTTTGGTCTTCTGCAAAGCAGTCATACATTCGGTAACACCATCGAGCAAAGCTTCTACAGCCGCTGTCCCCATTCTCGTAGCCAAAATACGATCGAATACCGTCGGGCTGCCACCCCTTTGAAGATGACCAAGCACTGTCACCCTCGTATCAAAACCACCAATCATACCGAATACCTTTCCAAAATCCAACGCAGAACCCACACCTTCTGCAATGATGACGATGCTACGGCTCTTACCTTCCTCATAGCGCTTTTTGATTTTTGCTATGATCTTTTCTATGTCGTACTGCACCTCAGGTATCAAAACGGCTTCAGCCCCTGTAGCAATGGCTGAAACCAATGCCAAGTAGCCACAGTTTCTACCCATCACCTCTATGAGAAAAGTTCTATCGTGGGAACTTGCCGTCTCATTTATAGAATCCACTGCCCTTACAATGGTATTAAGTGCAGTATCCACCCCTATCGACATATCTGTACAACACAAATCATTATCGATGGAACCTGGAATACCGATAGTTTTTATCCCATATCTCTCAGATAGGATCTTAGCCCCTGTAAGTGAACCATCTCCACCAATCACGATGAGACCTTCTATCCCATTTTCCGCCAAGTTATTTACCGCTTTTCTCTGCCCCTCATCTGTTTTAAATTCCATCGATCTGGCACTCTTTAGTATAGTACCACCCCTTTGAATAATATTAGCAACAGACTTATTGGTCATCTGAATAAATTTCCCCTCTATCATCCCTTTATAACCCTGCTCGATACCTATAACTTCGACATTGTGTGCAATTGCAGTGCGAACAACACTTCTAATAGCAGCATTCATCCCTGGGCAGTCCCCACCACTCGTCATTACGGCAATTCTTTTCATAAAACCCCCTATAGATTTTTATATGGAATAGGATCCTTTATGCCAGCTTCTCTAAATCCTTTTAGTCTTAAAAGACAGCTATCACAGACACCACAGGCAAAATCATTATCGGTATAACACGACCAAGTAAGATCAAATGGTGCCCCTAAGGATAATCCGATTTTCACTATTTCACCTTTTGATTTATCTATCAGCGGCGTTTCGATTCTCAGATCCGTATAGGCAAGACCAACCTTTAAGACCTCATTGAAGGCATCGTAAAATGCTTTTCTGCAGTCGGGATAGCCGCTACTATCCTCTTCCACAACCCCAATAAAAATCCTATTTGCTTTTATAACTTCAGCCCAACTGACGGCAATTGATACAATATTCCCATTTCTAAAGGGGACATAGGTATTTGGAATACCTTGTCTTTTAAGATCCCCCTTTTCCACCTCAATACTATCCACCGTAAGAGCCGAACCACCGATCTCTTTGAGATAACCGATATCGACGATCAATTTGCCACTAACATTGTAAAATTCTGATAATTTATTGAATGATTCAAGTTCCTTTTTTTCTGTTTTCTGACCATAATTTATATGCAAAAAATACAGATCGTAACCCAAGTCTTTTGCAATAGCGGCAGTCACGCAGCTATCCAACCCACCGCTTACGAGAACTATCCCTTTTTTCATTGTTTCTCCTATTTTTTCCAGTAGTATGGAGTAATTATAATGAGAAATGTGTAAATTTCAAGTCTTCCTAAAAGCATCCCAAAACTCAAAGTCCACTTTGCAAAGTCGGGGAAAAAGCTATAGTTATCCATAGGTCCTACCGCACCAAAACCTGGACCTATATTCCCCACACAGGCAAGGGATGCAGTAACTGCAGTGGTGATATCCACCCCAGCAAAACTGATCACAATCACAACAAAAAGATTGGTTATCATATACAAAAAGAAAAACCCCGATATAGCATATACGGTATTTTTCCTTACAGATTCACCATTTATTTTTAGTACAAATACCCCCCGTGGATGCACAAGGTATTTCATCTCGTTGATAGCTTGTTTCAAGAGCGTTAAAATTCTTATCACTTTTATACCACCACCCGTTGAACCTGAACACCCCCCCACAAACATTAAAGCAAAGAGTAATATTTGAGAAAAGGTTGACCACTTTTCATAATCGGCTGAAGCAAAACCTGTGGTAGTTATAATTGTAGCCACCTGAAAAAAAGCCATTCTGATACTGTCGTGTAAACTTAATCCCAATTTAGAAAATAGATCGATACCTATCACAACAGTATACACAATAATTAAAGAGATATAGAATTTCCACTCTGAGTCTTTTTTTAATATATCAAACCTTCCTAAAAATAATCTATAGTGAAGCGTAAAATTCATCCCCGCTAAAATCATAAATACAGCCACGACCCATTCAAAATATGGGTCTTTGTAGGATAAAAAACTTTCATTTTTCACAGAAAATCCGCCTGTAGCCAAAGTGGCAAAGGAATGATTTATAGCATCGAAAAAGCTCATACCACCGATCATCAAAAGAGACATCTCAGCAAAGGTAAGAGTAATATATATATACCAAAGATATTTAGCAGTGGTGGTGATCCTGGGGGATATCTTATCCACGGATGGGCCTGGAGCTTCAGCCTTAATAAGCTGCATACCCCCAATTCCCAATAGTGGCAAGATCGCAACAGTAAGAACAACTATCCCCATCCCACCAAGCCAATGAGTAAGCGATCTCCAGAAGAGGATCGATTTGGGAAGATCCTCCACACTTTTAAAAATAGTCGCCCCAGTTGTAGTATAACCCGACATACTCTCAAAAAAAGCGTCTGCAAAGGAATTTACCACACCAGAAAAGATATACGGCATAGCACTTGCAAGTGAAATCACAACCCAACCGATGGAAACTAAAAACATCCCATCAGCAGAAGAGATATAATCCTTTTTTACCCTTCTAAACAGAAATATTAATACAAGACTTACCGATATATTAAATACCATTGTGTAGATAAAAACATTTGCCACATATCTTTCATCATAAATAAAAGCTACGATAGCAGGAAAAATCATAAATAAGGATATAATCAATACAAGATAGGCGAAGATCTTAAATATAAACTTGAATCTCATAAAATTATCTTATGAAAAACTCCTCCACTTCTTTTATAGCATCTTTTAGCGCAAAGGTAATTACAATATCCCCATCTTTGAAAATAAAACTGCCGTCAGGTATATAGCTTTTTCCATCTCTAATCACCGCTACAATTACAGCATGAGAGGGGATATTACACTCCTTGATAGGTACCCCATTGAGAGCAGATCCATCCTTCAATAAAAATTCGATAGCCTCAGCTTTTCCATTGAAAATAGAGTATATATTAAGGATATTACCCTTCTTAATATACTTTAAGATTGTATTGACGGCACTGAGCTTGGGACTGATGGAGATATCCACCCCAAGACCACTAGCCATATGCAAATAATTCGCCTTATCTATCAATGCGATAGCCCTTTTTACTCCGATTGATTTATAGTAACTTGCAGATAGAATATTGATTTCATCGTTATCCGTAGCAGTGATTATGAGATCTTTGGTATTTAACTCCTCCTCTTCCAGCAGGGATTCATCGGAAATATCACTATTTAAAACCAGTATCTCAGGGAACATCGAAGCCAACATCTTCGATTTCTCATAATCTTTCTCAATTACAATGATGTCCCTACCTTTACTTATCAACCCCTCAATCACAAGTCTCTGAATCTTACCTCCACCGGCGATGATCACAGATTTTATCTTTCTTCTCTTTAATCCTATATGAGAAAAAAGTATATCGAGATTCGATTTCGTACCCACTACAAACAGGTGATCCCCTCTACCTATCTCATACTTCCCCGTCGGTATGATAAACTCATTATCTTTGTAAATGCCCGCTACTACAAACGGGATATTAACCTTTTTTCTTATACTTTCAATAGTTTTCCCATCTATATCCACATCATCGTCAACGAATACCTCTCTAAGCTGGATATCGGTATCATCAAAGACAAATATATCACTCACAGCACCATATTCCACAGCCCTTATTATAGATTTTGCCGCTTCAACCTCTGGATTTACAAGGTAATCAAACCCTGCGATCTTCTTGTCGAACAGATTTATTTTGTGATAATCGATATTTCTCACTCTTGCTATCTTGGTATTTACAGAGAAATTAGAATTAACGATGAGGCATGATATCATATTCACCTCATCGGAATCTGTCACAGCGATAAATATATCAGCGCTGTCGATATTTATATCTTTTAAAAGATCGTAATTGGTGACCTCCCCTTCAACAACATAGCAATCCAAATGCTCATGTACATATTTGATCCTATCCCTGTCTTTATCGATCAGTGTTACATCATCACCATTTTCGATGAGATGCTTTGCCAAGTTAAACCCTACTTCACCAGCACCAGCAATGACTATTCTCAATACAAACCCCTTTTTATTTATTTATTCATTTTATAACAGTTATTTGAACAAAAATCAAATGAGATTTACTAAAATTCGGAACTTATTGTAAATTTTATGGTTTAATAATACCAATAATTTTAAAAGTTGACAACACAAATAGTTTAACATATAAGAGTAGTTCAAATTTTTGACGGTGAAGTTATGAAGATTTTTTTTGATCAGATTAAACAGGATGGAAATACTGTTAGCACAAGCTTTGAGTTTGATATAGATGATGTTGCGTTTACTATAAAAAAATTTGAGGGGAAACTCTATCCTATTAAGAAAGGGTACATCCTCGATGGTGAACTGAAGCTCGTAATATCAGATAAATGCGATAGATGTTTGAACAGATTCGACGAGACATTCAACGAACATCTAACTGTAGAAATAGTAAGAGAAGTACTCATCGAAGAAGAGGAAGAGAAAGAATTAGAAGATGACGATATGGGGTTTTACCATATAAAAGAGGATTTTATAAATATTCACGAGATCCTTTTTCAAGAATCTGTGCTTTTAAGACCTATGAAAAGACTTTGCAGTGAAGAATGTAAAGGGATATGCCCTATATGCGGTAAGAATCTGAATGAAGATAAATGCAGTTGTACCAAAGAAGTGGATGATAGGTGGAAAGCTCTAACAAAGCTATTACAAAACAATAAATAGAGGTGTAAATATGCCAAATCCAAAAGGTAAGTCAAGTAGATCCAAAATTGGTGCGAGAAGAAGTCATCACAAGGCTATACCACACGGATTTTCCAAGTGTGATAACTGTGGTGAGTTGAAACTCAACCATGCAGTTTGCCCAAATTGCGGTTTCTACGCAAAGAAGAAGGTATTAAAAGTAGAAGAGATCTAAATGATCAGAGTTGCCGTTGACGCTATGGGGGGTGATTATGCCCCTCAAGAGGTCATAAAAGGTGTTTTACTAGCAAACAAAGAATACCCCATAGACATCATCCTAGTGGGGGATGAGAGGATCATCAAACAGGAGCTTGAAAAACAAGCCAAAACCTCATCCATCGACAGGATCTTCATAGTCCACGCAGATGAAGAGATTAAGATGGACGATATCCCCGCCATTGCTGCTCGAAGAAAAAGGAACTCTTCGATGCATGTGGGGATGAAGCTTGTAAGAAACGGTGAAGCAAACGCCTTTTTCAGTGCAGGTAATACCGGTGCAATGATGGCAGTATCCAAACTCGTGCTTAGAACGATAGAAGGTGTGGATAGACCAGCCATCGGAGCAGTATTCCCAAACATAAAATCGAGTACAATCATATTAGATGTTGGTGCCAATGTCGACTGTAAACCGATACACTTTCTCCAGTTTGCCATTATGGGGAAAGCCTATGCCAAATATATCTTAAAATTGGAAAACCCAAAAGTGGGGCTTTTGAGTATCGGTGAAGAGGATGTGAAAGGTAATGAACTCACAAAGTCGGTATTCTCCCTTCTAAAAAATTCAAACAGCATAAATTTTATAGGAAATGTAGAAGCAAAAGAGATATTTAAAGGTATCGCAGATGTTATTGTGTGCGATGGATTTACGGGGAATATTGCCCTTAAATCCAGTGAAGCCGCCGCAGGATACATAGCCACACTTCTTAAAGAAGAGCTTAGAAGAACATTTGTCTCAAAGATAGGTGCACTTCTTGCAAAAGGTGCCTTTGAAAGGGTCAAAAAGAGAACAGATTATACAGAGTACGGTGGAGCACCGCTTCTTGGAGTGGATGGTATTGTTATCATTGGACATGGCAGTTCCAACGCCAATGCCGTGAAAAATGGAATTAGAGTTTCATACGAATTAGCATTGAATAAGGTCAACACGCATATAGCAGATGATATTAGGGAATCTTTGGCAATCAAACAGGAAAGCTCCCTGTGGGAGAGCATAAAAGATAAGGTAAAAAGTATGGCTTCACAAATTCAGAAGTGAGGTTTATATGAAATATACAAAGATCTTAGGTACCGGTTCTTATTTTCCTGAAAGAGTCCTTACTAATAAGGACCTTGAAAAGATGGTGGATACTACTGATGAATGGATCACCACAAGGACAGGGATAAAAGAAAGAAGAATATCAGACAACGAACCCACTTCGGTTTTAGCCAAAAAAGCAGCAGAAAAAGCAATAGAGATGGCTGGTATAAATAAAGATAATATCGGAGGAATTATAGTAGCAACCTTTACTGCAGACACAGTAATGCCATCCTGTGCATGTATAATTCAAGATCTACTCGGTATCAAAAACAACTGCTTTGCCTTTGATATATCGGCAGCCTGTACAGGATATATCTATGCCCTTTCAGTTGCAGATTCAATGATCAAAAACGGTTTAGCAGACAATATATTAGTCATCGGGGCAGAGAGGATATCTGCCACAGTTGATTGGACTGATAGAAACACCTGTATCCTCTTCGGTGATGGAGCAGGTGCATTTCTTTTGGGTAAAAGTGATGAACCGGGTTTTAGGTCTTTTCACATAAATGCAGATGGCTCTGCAAAAAGACTACTAACCCTCGACGCACTTGGAACAAATTTCCTCTCAGACAGGAAAGTACTTGATATAGAAGAAAATCTACTCAAGATGAAGGGTAACGAGGTCTTTAAAATTGCTGTTAGAGCAATGGCAGAAGCAACGGCAAAAGCAGTAGAATCAAGTGGATTAAGATACGAAGATGTAGATTTTTTCATACCACATCAGGCAAATTTAAGAATTATCGATGCCGCTGCCAAAAGGATAAATTTAACTTACGATAAGGTTATCGTAACCCTTGACAAATATGGCAATACATCATCTGCAACCATCCCTACTGCATTTGATATCGCAGTTAGAGATGGTAGGATAAAAAGAGGTGCCAATGTGGTGTCTGCTGCCTTTGGTGGCGGACTTACCTGGGGCTCGACACTCTTTACATTTTAGACGAGGTGGAGATATGGGCAAGATAGCGGTTGTTTTTCCCGGACAAGGTTCCCAGTATGTTGGAATGGGTAAAGATTTTTATGAAAAATACCCCGCATCCAGAGAATACTTTGAGAAAACAGATAAAACCTTGAACTATAAACTTACAGATATTATATTCAACGGACCTGAAGATGAACTCAAACTCACCTTCAATACCCAGCCTGCCCTTCTCACAGTCAGCATTGCAATATGGGAGATAGTAAAAGATAAAATAAAGGCAGACTTCTTTGCCGGGCATTCTTTGGGGGAATACTCAGCAGTTGTGACTGCAGGTGGAATGAGCTTTGAGGACGCCGTTTTAGCCGTTCACAACAGAGGAAAGTTTATGCAGGAAGCCGTACCAGTGGGTACCGGAGCTATGGCGGCAGTTCTCTCAATGGAAGAATCTGTGATTATTGAAACTTGCAACGAAATTTCAAAAGATGGATTTATCGTGGAACCAGCCAATTTCAACTCCGATGCACAGATCGTTGTTGCTGGTCATGCTGAGGCTGTGGATAGATTCATCGAGAGGATAAAAGAGAAAGGTGGAAGGAAAGTTGTGAAACTTCCAGTAAGTGCACCATTCCATTGTACCTTGATGAAACCAGCAGAAGAAAAGATGGCTGAATACCTCAATAAAGTCTCGATAAGTGATCTAAAAACTCCTATTTTCAACAATGTGTTTGCAGAGTTAGAGACAAAAGCGGAAGATGTGAAAAACAATCTGATAAAACAGGTGTCATCCCCTGTAAGATGGACAGAGCTTGTGAGAAATATGGCTAAAAATGGTGTAGATACCGTGTTTGAAGTTGGTGCCGGCAATGTGTTAACAGGATTGATAAAAAAGATTGATAAAAATATAAAATGCTATAACATAGCCACAATAAATGATGTGGAAACCCTTGGAGGTTTTAATGTTTAAAGATAAGGTAGTCCTCGTCACAGGGGCTTCAAGAGGTATCGGCAGAGCGATCGCAAAAGAATTTGCAGAACATGGTGCAAAGGTATGTATTAATTACAGTGCAAGTAGCGATGCTGCTCTTGAATTAAAAAATGAATTACTATCTAAAAACTTATCTGCCGAAATCTTCAAATGCAATATTTCACAAGAGAATGAAGTAAAAGAGATGTTTGACAATATAGAAAAAGTTTTTGGCACCGTTGATATTTTGGTAAATAATGCCGGTATTACAAGGGATAATATCATTTTGAGGATGAAGTCCGAAGAATGGAGCGATGTAATCGATACAAATCTAAAAGGTGCCTTTAATTGCATAAAACATGCCGCCAAAGGGATGATGAAAAAAAGATACGGCAAGATCATCAATATCACAAGTGTTGTAGCATTCACCGGAAATATTGGTCAGGCAAACTACATATCCAGCAAAAGCGGTATGGTGGGGCTTACAAAATCTGCCGCTATCGAATTAGCCGGTAGAGGTATAAGGGTAAATGCCATCGCACCAGGATTTATAGAAACAGAAATGACAAAGGATCTTCCTGAAGATGTAAAAAATGCCATGCTTTCGAAGATACTTTTGGGGTATTTTGGTAAAGTGGAAGATGTGTCAAAGGCCTGCCTATTTTTAGCATCACCAGACTCAGATTACATCACAGGTACAGTTCTCCATGTAAATGGAGGAATGTTTTTAGGATAACACTGAAATTACTATAAAAAGGAGGCACTTATATGGCTGATGTAGCAGAAAGAGTGAAAAAAATCATCGCTGAGCAGCTCAATATTGATGAGGCTCAGGTAAAACCAGAGGCATCTTTCATAGATGATCTTGGTGCAGACTCTCTTGATACTGTTGAGCTTATCATGGCTCTCGAAGAGGAATTCGACATCGAAATTCCAGACGATGTAGCAGAAAAAATTAAAACAGTTGGAGATGCGATCGATCAGATCTCCAAAATGGTAGCTTAAAAATCTATCAATTACTAACATAGCCCCCGAAAGGGGGTTATGGGGTAATCAATATTTTATTGCTTTACCCCAAAATATCTTGGAGGAATTATGAAGAGAAGAGTTGTTATTACAGGAGTAGGCCTCCTTTCTCCAGTGGGCAATGGCACTCAAGAAACATTTAATAGCCTCATTGAAGGTAAAAGTGGCGTAGGTCCTGTAACATACTTCGATGCCGCAGACTTCCCCGTTAAGATCGCCGCTGAGATAAAGAATCTCAATTTGGAAGACTTCGTTGATAAGAAAGATATAAAGATTTTCGATAGATTTGTGTTGTTTGGACTTGTGGCAGCAGAATTTGCCAGAAGAGACGCAGATTTGGATGTGACAAAAATAGATGGTGAAAGGGCTGGGGTTATCATCGGTTCTGGTATAGGTGGGTTTTCCACTATCGAAGAAACTCACAAAACATACTTAGAAAAAGGGATGAGAAGGATTTCTCCATTTTTCATACCATCTTCAATCATAAATATGGCAAGTGGTGCCGTTTCCATTAGATATGGTTTAAAAGGTCCCAACACAAGTGTGGTTACTGCCTGTGCCACAGGTGCCCATGCTGTGGGTGATGCTTTCAAGATAATTCAGCGTGGTGATGCAGATCTTATGTTTGCTGGCGGATGCGAAAGTGCCATCACACCAACGGCTTTGGGTGGATTTGCTAATATGAAGGCTCTGTCCCGCAGAAATGAAGAGCCAAAAAAGGCAAGTAGACCCTTCGATAAGGATAGAGATGGCTTTGTAATGGGTGAAGGGGCTGGTGTCCTCATCTTGGAAGAGCTGGAACATGCCTTAAAAAGAGGGGCAAAGATATACGCTGAAGTTGTAGGCTATGGATTAACCGGTGATGCTTATCATATCACTGCCCCAGATGAATCTGGCGATGGTGCCAGAAGATGCATGCTCATGGCTTTGAGAGATGCTGGTATCTCTCCCGATAAGATAGATTACATAAATGCCCACGGTACATCCACACCGTACAACGATGTAATTGAAACAAAGGCTATAAAGGCAGTTTTTGGTGATCATGCTTACAAGCTCAAGATAAGCTCTACAAAATCTATGACGGGGCACATGCTCGGAGCAGCTGGAAGCGTTGAAATCGGTGTCTGTGCATTGAGTATCTACAATGAAATACTACACCCAACAATAAACTTAGAAAATCAAGACCCAGAATGCGATCTTTACTACATACCAAACAAAGCAGAAAAAGTAAGGATCAACTACGCCTTATCAAATTCATTGGGATTCGGTGGTACAAACGCAACAATCATCATCAAAAGATATGAATAATGAAAATTTAAACAAAATTTTGGGTTATGAATTTAAAAATAAAGAGCTTCTTTTAGAAGCTCTTACCCATTCTTCTTACTCTTATGAAAATAAATTGGCAAGAAACTACGAACGGCTGGAGTTTTTAGGTGATGCCGTTTTACAACTCATAGTATCGGAATATCTAATATTTAAATACAAAGAATTCGATGAAGGGATGCTCTCGAGGTATAGGGCATATTTTGTAAGTGAAGAGTTTATAAGTGAACTTGCAAAGGAGATCGATTTAGGTTGCTACATCAGATTGGGTAAAGGGGAACTAAACTCGGGTGGCAAGGACAGGCCATCCATACTTTGCGATATATTTGAGTCAATCGTTGCAGCAATGTATTTAGATGGAGGATACAACGAGGCAAGAAGATTCATCATCACCATAGCATCGGACAAGATCGATGATGTTATAAATCAGAATATCTTCACCGATTATAAAAGTGAACTTCAGAAACTCACCCAAAAGGTTTTTGAAACGCTTCCAGAGTATCAGATCAAGGATGAAACAGGTCCAGAACATGATAAGACATTCATTGTCGATCTCTTTATAAACAATCAGTACTATTGCAGTGGAACGGGAAAAAGTAAGAAAAAAGCTGAACAGGACGCAGCAAAAAAAGCATTTCTCATTCTCAACGAAACATATAAGTAAATGTCTAATTTTAATAAAAACAGAATTTTACCCGTTTTCATACCATTTTTAGGTTGCCCCAATAGATGCCTTTTCTGCAATCAAAAGGCGATTACCGGTATTGAAACAGATTATAGATCTTCAATTTTTAGCCAGATTGAAAACTATTTAAATTTTTCTTCGAGTTGGGATGAAATAGCTTTTTTTGGCGGCAGTTTCACATGCCTTGCCAAAGAGGAAAGAGATTTCTTTTATAATATTGCAAAAAACTATGGATTTTCGAATTTAAGAATCTCCACCCGCCCAGAGTGCTTTGATGATGAGATTTTTAAGGAACTTGAAGAAAATAATGTCAAAACGGTAGAAATAGGTGTCCAATCCACATCGGATAGGGTTCTCGAATTAAACCTCAGAAACTATACAAAAGAAAAAATATTCGAAACATCTCACCAAATAAAAAAAAGATTTATACTCTGCACACAACTGATGACAGGGATGTTTGGGGAAACTTTGGAAGATATTTTTCAGATGATTAGAGATATCACTAAGATACACCCTCATTATGCCCGAATATACCCAACGGTAGTCTTGAAAGGTTCACCCCTCGAAGAGCTTTATCTCAAACAAAAGTTCATCCCAGAACCACCTGAAATGATCTTAGCCAAAACGGCAATACTCTATTGCTATCTCACAGCAAACGGTATAAAAGTAATTAGAATAGGACTACCAGAATCTATAAATTTACACACTGAAATAGCAGGGGGCTTTCATCACCCAGCGATGGGAGATATTGTAAAAACTGCATCAAAAATAGCATACATTTTAAAGTTTAATGAGCTACCAAAAGATAAGTTAGCATACAAAAATTTAATCATGAAACTCTTTGGTGATAAAAAAGTATCTTCAGAAGAAGAATACCTAACAAAACTCTGCGGAGATGACATTGAGGATAACTGGCGGTTTTTTAAAAGGGCGGCAGATCTCGTTTCAAAAGAGCTCTGATATAAGACCCACCACAGACAAAAATAGAAGTGCCATCTTTTCAATCTTAGCAGACAGGGTAGTAGATGCCCATATCCTCGATGTCTGCTGTGGAACAGGTGCCTTCGGGATAGAAGCAATCAGTAGAGGTGCAAGATCTGTTACATTTATTGACAAAGACATCAGCAACTTACAAAAAAATCTGGATCTTATTAAGGAATTTAATTTCAAGGTTATAAAATCAGACCTCTTCAAAGCAAAAAATCGCTTGCTACCAGAACACTACGACATCATCTTCATAGATCCACCCTATGAAAAATACAGATTAAAAGACTTATTAACTACTTTTACAGATAATCTCAAAAAAGATGGTATCTTGATCATAGAGGAATCATCGAGGGTAAAGTCTGAAACAAATGAAGATTTTAAAATAATCGACGAAAGAATCTACGGCGATACAAAGGTAATCTTTTACAAAAAGTCAGATATTGTTGAGGAGTTTTAAAACCTCTCTAAGTCTATCCTCAAAGGTTTTGTATTTTTCATCCAGCTTCTTTATAGCGGAAACGGCATCTGCCCTCTTATACCCCAAATTGATCAACGCACTGATGAGATCGCTATCCAGATCTCCATCCTTTGCCTCTATAAATACCCCTTCTGCTACCTTATCCCTCAGTTCCAAAATAATCCTTTCCGCAGTCTTTTTCCCAATACCCGGAGCCATCGCAATGAAGTTTACATCCTTGTTTTGGATGGCTGTTTTTAGCTTCCCCGTGTCGCTGGTAGATAGTATCGATAGAGCCAATTTTGGACCTATCTTGGAAACAGAAGTCAAAAGAAGAAAAAGCCTCTTCTCTTCATCATCTAAAAAGCCGTAGAGATATATCCCATCCTCCCTGACAATTGTGTGGGTGGAGATTAAAACCTCCGAATTTATCTCGGGAAGTTTTGAATAACAATTAAGGGATATAGAGAGTTCAAAATAGATGTTGTTCACATCCAAGATGATATATCCAGGGTGTTTTTCGTGTAGCTTACCTTTTAGTTTGGCAATCACAAACTACCTCATTCCAGCGTAAATGTTGTTACTAAGGTTTAATCCCAAACAGATACCACAGGCCAATGCATCGCTGGCATCGCTTAGAGTATTCTTCAATTCGATTTTAAGCAGGATCTCCACCATCTTCTTCACCTGCTCTTTGTCAGCCTTGCCATAACCTACCACAGATTTTTTTATCTGCAAAGCGGTATATTCCCTCACATCTACCTCGGAATTTACAAGGGTTGCAATGATCGCCCCCCTTGTTTGCCCCAAAAGGATGGCACTTTTTATATTCACAGAATAGAAAACATCCTCCACAGCGGCGAAAGATGGCTTATATTCATCTAATATACTTAAAAGGGAGGCGGATATCTTCTTTAGTCTATTTACAAGGCTATCTTTCGGATCTGTCTTGATTACACAGTGGTGAAGGTATCTTAGATGCTTGTTGTTTAACTCTAAAATACCCACACCGGTCTTATTTAAGCCTGGGTCTATACCTAAGATTATCAATTTGTTGCTCTATATTACTCTACCATATCAAAGTTTGAATATACTTCTTGTACATCGTCGAGATCTTCAAGGGCTTCCAAAAGAGCCATAGTCTTTTCAGCCTCTTCACCGGAAAGCTCTATGGTATTCTTGGGTCTCATGGTAATTTCTGCATATTCTATCTTGATATTGTTTGCCTCGATCGCCTTTTTTACTGCCTCATAGTTGGCTGGATCCGTGATCACCTCAAACCCATCATCCTCAGACACCACATCCTCAGCACCAGCATCGATGGCGATCATCATCAATGTATCCTCATCTACGGCATCCTTTGGGATATTTATCACACCCTTTTTGTCAAACATCCACGCCACACAGCCAGCTTCCCCCATGCTACCACCACGCTTAGTAAAGGTGGATCTCACCTCGGCAACAGTTCTATTCTTGTTGTCAGTAAGAGCTTGAACAAGAATAGCCACACCACCAGGACCATAACCCTCGTAAGTTACATCCTCATAGTTTGCACCATCACCTTCACCCAAACCTTTTTTGATAGCCCTCTCAACATTCTCTTTTGGCATATTCGCAGCCTTAGCCTTATCGAGAGCCAATCTCAAACGGGGGTTAAATTCTGGATCACCGCTCTGACCGATCTTTGCGGCCACCGTCAATTCTTTTGCAATCTTGGTAAATATCTTACCCTTTTTTGCATCCTGAGCAGCCTTTCTATGCTTTATATTTGCCCACTTACTATGTCCCGCCATGAACTACCTCCATAAAATTTCGAGCAAATGATTATACTCAATAACAATTTTTTTTCAAGATTTTTCTTGATTTTAAATCCTCTTTATGTAATATTTAAAATTTGTGGTTTAAATAACAACTCGGAGGATAAAATGGCTGATGAGCACTCTTTTGATATCGGTTGCGATGTCGATTTTCAGGAGGTTTTAAACGCCGTCAACCAGGCAAATAAAGAGATCGAGCAGAGATTCGACTTCAAAGGATCCGTGAGTAAAATAGATTTTAACAAAGGTGAAAAAGAGATAACTGTAATTTCAGACAATGAAGGGAAGCTAAAAAGTGTTCAGGAGATCCTTCTTTCAAAACTTGTAAAGAGAAATGTATCCACAAAAGCACTCATCTTCGGCAATATCGAAAAGGCATCTGGAAACACCGTCAGACAAAAAATAACATTCCAGCAGGGGATCCCCCAGGATAAGGCAAAGGAGATCGTAAAAATCATCAAAGATTCAAAGATCAAAGTCACAGCATCTATAAACGAGGATAAGGTAAGGGTTAAGGGTAAAAAGATAGACGATCTACAAGAGGTAATAAAACTTATAAAGTCCAAAGACTTAGGCATAGAGATACAGTTTTCCAATTACAGATAGGAGGATGCAATGATCATCAGAGGTGAATCGATCGAAGGTAAGATTGTAGAGAAACCGAGAGAAGGTAGAGGTAGTCTCTTGAATTTGGGGTACGAAGGTGTACAGGGGATAGAGGGGAGGATCAAGATGTTCTCCGTGGTTGATCTTCAGCCCGATTCCATGGTGGGGTATCACCAGCATGTAAACGATATGGAGATCTATCTGATGTTAAACGGTACCGGTGTTGTAAATGACAATGGAAATATCGATATATTAAAGCCCGGAGACATGCTTGTTACAAACTTTGGGGAATGGCACTCAATAGAGAATAAATCTGCCGAACCTATTACTTTCGTAGCAATCATAATGGATAAACTATAAAAGGAGGACTATAAATGGAAAAAACTTTTGCAATCATCAAACCTGATGCTGTAGCTGCAGGGAATTCAGGCAAGATCATCGACAGAATCGAAAAAGAAGGTTTCAAGATCGTAGCAATGAAAAAGATCTGGATGACCAAAAAAATGGCAGAAGGGTTCTACGCTGTCCACAAAGACAAGCCATTTTTCAACGATCTCACCACTTTTATGAGCAGTGGACCATCCATCGTCATGATATTGGAAAAAGAGAATGCAATTGCCGACTGGAGAAAATTGATGGGAGCAACAAACCCAGCAAACGCTGAAGAAGGAACACTGAGAAAAGAATTTGGTAAAAATATCGACAACAACGCAGTTCATGGTTCAGACGCACCAGAAACAGCCGCACAGGAAACAAGGTACTTCTTTGCAGATATCGAAATGGTATAAATTGGGGGAGTTTACTCCCCTACTCTAAAAAATTTCAAATGGAGCAAAAAATGAGATATAAAAGCACAAGAGGAGAGATAGGCTCGATACCATTCAGCGAGACAGTTCTTATGGGACTTGCCGATGATGGAGGTTTGATAATCCCAGAAGAGATCCCCCAATTAAGCAAAGAAACCCTACTCAAGATAAAAGATCTCCCCTATAAAGAGCTTGCGCTGTACATCATGGGGTTATTTATCGATGATATAGATCAAAAAGATCTAAAAATTATAATCGATAAAAGCTATTCCGCCTTCGATACAGAAGAGGTAATCCCAGTGATCAAATTTGATGACAATCTCTTTATAGGTGAGATTTTTCATGGACCAACCCATGCTTTTAAAGACATTGCATTACAATTCTTAGGCAACCTTTTCGAGTTTATCCTTACCCAAAAAAATCAAAAGATGAATATCTTAGGTGCCACCAGCGGTGACACAGGCAGTGCCGCAATTTACGGATTTAAAGGAAAAAAAGATATAAATATCTTCATCCTACACCCCCATGGCAAAGTAAGCCCCGTTCAAGAACTACAGATGACCACAGTAGAGGATCAAAATGTTTATAACCTTGCCATAGAGGGGACATTTGATGATTGTCAATACATAGTGAAATCTATCTTCAACGATTTGGCATTCAAGAAAAAGTATTCCTTAGGTGCAATCAATTCGATAAATTGGTCAAGGGTTTTAGCTCAGATTGTTTACTACTTTTACACATACTTCAAAGCAACTTCCAACAGCGATACTCTAAAAGAGGTCTATTTCGCAGTCCCCACCGGGAACTTTGGAAACATCTTTGCTGGATATGTAGCCAAAAAAATGGGTTTACCTATTAAGAAACTTATCTTAGCTACCAATGAAAACAACATTCTAACAAGATTCATACAGAATGGAGATTACAGTTTGGCATCAGTTGTAGAGACATACAGCCCATCGATGGACATCCAGATAGCAAGCAATTTGGAAAGGTACCTTTACTTCCTATTTGGTGAGGATAGCAAAAAAGTCTCAGCAAAGATGAAAGAGTTTGAAGCCAACAGAAAACTTCTCTTTCAAGGGGACGAACTAAAACAGATCCAATCAGATTTTGCATCCATCTCCACATCAAACGAACAAACCTTAGAAACGATAAGATCTTTCTATAAAAAATACAACTACATCCTCGACCCACACACAGCATGCGCCATCAATGCGGTGGAACATCTAAGAAATTCAGAAGACACATACATCACTTTAGCAACAGCACACCCAGCAAAGTTTGAGGATGCAATAGTAAAAGCCTTAAACATAAAACCGGAAGAGCCTGAAAGAATAAAAAAGATCAAAGATAAACCTAAAAGATACACCAAACTAACCAACTCCACCGAGGAAGTAAAAAGATTTATCGAGGAAAAACTCAGATAAATGTCAATCTTTTTGAAGGACTACGATTTCGATCTTCCTGAAGAGTTGATTGCCCAGTATCCTGCGGATAAAAGGGATGAGTCTAAACTGATGGTGGTGGATAGAGAAAAAAAAGATTTCATCATCACAGAATTTAAGGATATAATCAATTTTTTACCTGATAAAAGTTTCCTCGTTTTAAACAATACAAAGGTGATTAAAAGTAGACTCCTTCTTAAAAAACCTACCGGAGGCAAAATAGAGATCTTCTTCGTGGAAAAGATCAACGATTCAACATTCAAAGGGATGACAAAGGGGAAGATCCGTCTAGGGGAAGAATTTTATCTGGACAACAATACAAAAATAAAAATCCTTTCAAACTGTGAAGACAACATGAAGATCATCGAAGTATCGGGTGCGGATATCTTTACGGTTCTGGAAAAGTTTGGTCATATACCCCTACCACCTTATATCAAAAGATCCGATGATAAGATCGATGAACAAAGGTATCAGACGGTATACGCCAAACATTCAGGTTCAGTAGCTGCCCCCACCGCAGGGCTACATTTCAGTGAACAATTGCTAAATAAAATCAAACTCAAACATGAAATCGTCGAAATAACACTAAATGTAGGCATCGGCACATTCAAACCCGTAAAAACTGAGAACATTAATGACCATAAAATGCATTCAGAGAATTTCTATATCTCAGAAGAATCATTCAACAGGATAAACTCATTAAAATCCCAATACTACAAACTCATCTCAGTGGGGACTACAACTACGAGATGCTTGGAATCTGTGGCAGAAAATGGTAGATTGAAGTTCCATGGTCAGTCCTCTACCGATATATTCATTAAACCTGGACACAATTTTAGAATAGTTGACCATCTGATCACAAATTTTCATCTACCGAAGTCAACACTGTTCATTTTAGTATCCACATTCGCAGGATTAGACCTCATGAAAAAAGCTTACAGATACGCCATAGATAATAAATTGAGGTTTTTCAGTTATGGCGATGCCATGTTAATATTATAAGTGGAGGTTGATATTTTTTCATTCACACTTGAAACAAAGGACAAAACAACTTCAGCAAGGGCAGGTATTATTAAAACAACCCACGGCACTATAGAGACCCCGATTTTTATGCCAGTGGGAACGGTGGGTTCGGTAAAAACCCTCACCCCAGAGGAGCTATACGATATAGGTGCAACAATCATTCTGGGAAACACATATCATCTACACCTAAGACCCGGTGAAGATATAGTGGAGCATTTTGGGGGACTACATAAATTTATCAATTGGAAGAGAAATATCCTCACCGATAGCGGTGGATTTCAGGTTTTCAGTCTTGCCGATTTAAATAAAATAACTGAGGATGGCGTAGAATTCAAATCCCATATCGATGGTAGCAGACATTTCTTCTCCCCAGAGGTATCGATGGAGATACAGAAAAAATTGGGTTCAGATATCGTAATGGCCTTCGATGAATGCGTCCCCTACCCTTCCGAAAAGAGTTATGTGGCAAAATCTTTAGAGCGAACTACAAGATGGGCAAGGCGTTGCAAAGAATATCGTCTCAAGGAACACCAATCACTTTTCGGTATAGTGCAAGGTGGAGTATTCAAAGATCTGAGAGAGATAAGTGCAAATCAACTTATAGATCTCGATTTTCCCGGCTATGCCATCGGGGGCTTGAGTGTAGGGGAAGAGATCCCTCTTATGTACGAAATTGCAGAACACACGGCACAACTATTGCCAGAAAATAAACCCCGTTATCTCATGGGTGTGGGAACGCCAGAGGATATTTTAAACTGCATAGGGTACGGTATAGATATGTTTGACTGCGTAATGCCCACAAGAAATGCAAGAAATGCCCTTCTCTTTACCTCTGAAGGGAGATTATCCATAAAAAGGGCAGATTTAGCCAAATCTGATGACCCCGTTGACAAAAATTGTGATTGCTATACATGCAAAAATTTCAGTAGAGGGTACCTCAGACACCTATACAAGGCAGGTGAGATATTGGCAATGAGGCTTAATACCATCCACAATCTTCACTTTTATATTTCTCTTGTAAAATCTGCCAGAAATGCTATAATCGCAGGCAATTATGAAGAATTTAAAAAAGATATGTTGATAAAACTCAACCAAGGAGGAAACAATGTTTGAATCATTAGCTTACGCATCGAATGGAGCACCACAGGCCGGTAGCCCTTTAGCAGGATTAATACCTCTGATACTCATATTTGGGGTATTTTATTTTCTTTTAATAAGACCTCAGCAAAAAAGACAAAAAGAGCACATGAAGCTTTTAGATTCCCTTAAGGCTGGGGATGAGATACTTACTACAGGTGGTATTTATGGTAGAATCGACAAAGTAATAGATCAAAACACCTTCGATGTAGAAATAGCAAAAGGTGTAATAGTTAGGATGGCAAAGAATGCTGTTGCAGCAAAACTAACACCAGGTGCAACAAATAATTAATTTCTGAGGAGAAATAGATAATGCAGCTAAAACTTAGATGGATCACAATATTGATTGTTTTTGTAGTTGCTCTATTTTTTATGTTCCCTCTCGATAAAAGGATCAATTTAGGTTTGGATCTAAAAGGTGGTATGCATGTAGTATTGGGAGTGGAAACAGACAAAGCGGTCCAAGCCAAAATCGACACTCTCACCACACAGTTGAGGAAAGAGCTGAGAAACGCCAAGATCAACTTTGCCTTTGTGCAGAAAAACGACTCAGGGAAGATCTCCATAGGTTTAGCGGATAGTGCGGAGAGGAGTAAGGTTAAAGAACTGATCAGCAAAAACTACCCTATCCTAAAAGAGAGTGGGCTCACAAACGACGATAAGGTTTTAGAACTGAGTCTTGATACCGATGAGGTAAAAAGGATCAAGGACTATGCTGTGGAGCAAGCTGTCCAAGTCATCAGAAACAGGGTTGACCAATTTGGTGTAAATGAGCCTGTCATTCAAAGACAGGGGCAGGATCACATCCTCGTTCAGTTGGCAGGGATCACTGATCCCGAAAGAGCAGTGAAACTGATAGGTAAAACCGCTCAACTAAAATTCTACCTCGTGGATGAAAATGCCAACAACGAAGAAACAATAAAATCAGGTAATATACCACCCGATACAATAATACTTTACAGCAAAAAGATAGATAAGGTTTCAGGACAGGTTGTTTCCACCACACCGTATGTTCTTAAAAAAGAAGCAGTTTTAACTGGAGATTATCTCGTAGAGGCTGAGGTAAGGATATCATCTCAGTTTAATGAACCCTATGTATCGTTGAAATTCGATCCGGCAGGCAGCAAGATTTTTGAAGAAATAACTGCAGAAAATGTAAATAAAAGAATGGCGATAGTCCTCGATGATAATGTGTATTCCGCACCGGTAATCAGAGAAAAGATAGCAGGTGGTGAAGCGCAGATTTCAGGTAATTTCTCATTAGAAGAGGCTAAAGATCTCGCAATTGTATTAAGGGCTGGTAGCCTTCCAGCACCTGTCAAGATCTTAGAAAATAGAACAATCGGACCATCATTGGGTAAAGATTCTATTCAGAAAGGTCTTATAGCAGGTATAATAGGTGTATTTGCAGTTATCGCATTCATGGTTATATACTATAGATTCTCTGGGCTTATAGCAAGCATAGCTCTTTTATCAAATGCCATTATCATATTGGGTGCTATGGGGATGTTTAAAGCTACCCTAACCCTACCGGGTATAGCTGGTTTGATTCTTACGATGGGTATGGCGATCGATGCCAATGTTTTGATCTTTGAAAGGGTAAGAGAAGAGCTCAGATTAGGGAGAACCCCGATGAACGCCCTTGAAGCAGGCTTTGAAAAGGCTATGTCCACGATCATCGATGCAAACATTACAACCCTTATAGCGGGACTTGTGCTATTCCAGTTTGGAACAGGTCCTGTAAAAGGCTTTGCCGTGACTCTTACAATAGGTATTCTTTCATCGATCTTCACAGCAGTTACGCTTTCAAAAACGATCTTTTTGACACTCTACGGCAACAAAGAGATCAAAAAACTCAGTGTATAAGGAGATTGTAATGGCTGAATTTTTAGAGTTGATAAAAAATAATGCAAAGATAGATTTCTTGGGCAAAGCCAAGCTCTTCTTTCTGATATCAGGAATACTGATCATCATATCTATTTTTCTGCTTACCACAAAAGGCTTAAACTTTGGAATAGACTTTTCCGGTGGAACACTGATACAGCTCAAATACGAAAAAGCACCCGATCTAAATAAGCTTAGAAAAGGTGTTGCTGACTTAAAGTTGGGAGATGTATCTATACAAAACTTTGGTAATCCCAATGAGATCTTAATAAGATTAGGTAAAACTAAAGATATCCCCCTTGAAGAGCTTTCAAAAACTATTCAAGCCCAAGTGGCCCAGATCGAGCCAAACAACAAATTTATTGTAGAAAGGATTGAGCAAGTAGGTCCCCAGGTAGGTTCAGAACTTAAATACAAGGCGATGATGGCACTCATTTATGCCAATATCGGTGTCCTCATCTATGTTGCGATCAGATTTGAGTTGATCTTTGCTTTGGGTGCAACACTTGCCCTTGTCCACGATGTAATTATTACTCTGGGATTTTTAAGCCTCACGGCAAAAGAATTCAATCTGACCGTTATCGCTGCTCTTTTAGCATTGATCGGTTATTCTTTAAATGACACCATCGTTGTGTATGATAGAATTAGAGAAAGGATCAAAAACTCCGCTGACAGTAAAATTAGTTTAAAAGATATCATGAACAAAAGTATCAATGAGACTCTCAGTAGAACCATCATAACATCATTACTTACTTTCCTTACAGTTTTATCCCTGATGCTCTTCGGTGGTGAGGTAATAAACCCATTTGCCTTCACATTAGTAGTAGGTATTATCATCGGTACCTATTCATCTATTGGAATAGCAAGTGGACTTGTGTATCTGATCAAAAATTTAAAGAAACAATAACTTGAATGAGGGGTTCACCCCCTCTTTTTTAAAATATATCACACCAACTCGTCATTGCAAACGAAGTGAAGCAATCCAAATAAAAAAATTAAAAACTGATGAGTTATCCAACAATATTCACAATATTCCCGAGCATCTCATCCACGGTTTTAGCTGTTTTGACATTTGCCTGAATGTATCTTAGATTAGTGATACTATCCACCATCTCCCTTGCCATATCTACATTGGATGCTTCCAAGAATCCTGACAAGATTTCATATTTATTTTCTGAGATCGCCCTACCCTGCTCATCGAAAAGCTGAATCTTCCCCTTTATCTCCCCATCTGCATATACATTACCCTTGTTGTCTATCTCAACCTTATCTACAGATGTACCTACATTTACCCCCAGTTTTCTCCCAGATACATCTACGAGATCCCCATTTTTATCCACACTGAAGATCCCTACCCTCGTAAGTGTTGATTTACTGCCATCACTTAATTTA
>CAZFHX010000020.1:0-43123 GCA_964519265.1 uncultured Deferribacterales bacterium | reverse complement strand
ATCTCTTCTCCTTCAGTTGCTTCAATCCGTCACCACCGTCAACCTTAAACTCCATAATGTAAATCGCCTCTGGGAAGATAAGAGTAAGGTCGATTCTACCTTTATTCGTCACATCCTCACCGATTACATCAACCCCCAATCCCTTCATATAAGCATAGAATATCGATACATAGTACCCCTCTTTCTCATACATCGGGTTATTTGTGAAATGATTATAAGGGATTGAAGCGTATAAAGATGTGAGGTTTTTCTTAAAATTATTTAAATTTTGTCTACTTAATGTAAGATATATGCTCTGCTTGATTGCTGGTGTTTCATTGGATTTGGAGATATGATCCGATATGCTACTTAATAGAGATATCTGCACTTCAAGATTAGGGATACCCAAGTAATACAAAACCCCAAAAGGTGTCTGTTCGTAGTCTTTTATCGTTAGATACCCTGTCTGCCACATCAGAGTTTCTATTTCTATGTAGTTTACATCGAAACTATCAAGCATTCGTTTGTCTTTTACTATATTTTCGAAGTTAGGTAAAAAATAATTGTACTTTTCTATTAGTTTTAATAAAAAAGTAGGTGTTCCTGTGGAAAACCAGTAATCTTGGTAAATGTATTTGTTATTTATAAATAAAAGTATATCAAAAGGATTATACACCGGTTCACCAAGCCACTTATAACCATTATACCATCTTCTTATCTTTTCGTAATCTTGTCCTTTCAGATGTTCGGCAAATACAGTCTCTAAATCCTTATGGGTATAACCGCAGATCGTGGCATAGTTGGGGTTGATAGTTATATCATCCAAATTATTAAGTCCGCTGAAGAGTGATACTTTTGAAAACTTAGATACACCTGTCATGAAGGCGAATCTTACATACTCATCCGCACCCTTGATGACAGCATAGAAAGTCTTTAATTCATCTCTCATCTCTTTTGCTAATTCAGGGTTTTCAATGTTATCGAGTATCGGTTTGTCGTATTCGTCTATAAGGATAACTACTTTTTGGTTGTATTTATAGTATGCTTCTTCGATAAGTCTTTTGAAACATCCAGGCATATCAAAGTCTTTTGGACACTCTACCTGAAGATATCTTTGGTTGAAATCCAAGATCTGATAGATTGTTTTATTTAGACCTTCTACACTTTTAAAGTTTCCATCGTTAAAGCTTATCCTTATTACAGGGTATTTTTTGTTCCAATCCCATTTGTCGTAAATATAGAGTCCTTCAAAGAGTTCCTTTTTCCCTTCAAAGATATTTCTCAGAGTATCTAAAAAAAGCGATTTACCAAATCTGCGAGGGCGGGATAGGAAGTAGTATTTTCCATTATTAATTAGTTCAAATGCTTCTTTTGTTTTATCAACATATACATAATTTTCAGTAATTATCTCTTTGAAAGTTGCTATACCTATTGGTAGTTTTTTCATGTTTTGTTCTACCTCGGAGATTTATTAATAATTATATGTTAAGATTGTAGTTGATGCAATAACAAAAGTTCTATCGAATGGAGGTTTTACTCGCAATCACCCATTAAACTGCATAGAATAGAGTTTTCTGTAGAGCGGGGAGATGTCGAGGAGTTCTCTGTGTGGTGCTATAGCCTCAATTTCACCGTTGTTCATTACGATAATCTTATCAGCATTCAATATTGTGGAGAGTCTGTGGGCTATTACCAAGCTTGTTTTACCCTTCATCAAGTTGTCCAAAGCTGCCTGAACGATCTTTTCCGACTCTGTGTCAAGGGCGCTTGTTGCTTCATCTAAAATGAGGATGGGAGGATTTTTGTATATAGCCCTTGCTATGGCGAGCCTTTGTCTTTGTCCTCCGGATAGCCTTACTCCCATCTCTCCAATGTGGGTATCGTATCCGTTTGGTAGTTCGACGATGAAATCGTGGGCGTAGGCTGCCTTTGCCGCTTCTTCAACCTTTTTCATATCTATATCATCAGAACCGTAGCAAATGTTGTAAATTATCGAATCATTAAAGAGAAATACATCCTGACTTACCATTGCAATATTTTCCCTCAGGGACTTCAAGGTGAAATTTCTTATATCGACACCACCGATTGTGATTGAACCTTCTGATACATCATAAAATCTCGGTAAAAGGTTTGCGATGGTGGTTTTACCCGAACCACTTGGTCCCACAAGGGCTATCGTTTCCCCAGGATTTATATCGAAACTAACCCCTTTTAATACATAAGGATCATTGCTGTTGTATCTAAAAAACACATTGTGAAACTGAATTTTTTTACCTTTTGCATCGCATATTAGGTCACCCTCAGGGCACTTTTTCTGCTCATATTGGTCAAGTATTTCGAATACCCTTTCCGATGCTCCTATTGCTGCTTGAATGGTGCTGTTTGAACTATTTATCCGTTTGAAGGGGTCATACATAAGGGCTATTGCTGCTAAAAATGAGAAAAATGTTCCCGGTGTCGATTTCCCTGCGATTACCTGTGAACCGCCATATAATATGACTACTGCGATGATGATAGAACCGATAAACTCCATTATAGGTGAGCCTAACTCGTTGTAGAATGTGGCTTTTATCTGTTGATTTAAAAAGATTTGGTTGTTGCTTTTGAACCTCTCTTTCTCTTTCTCCTCGTTTGTAAAGCTCTTTATCACCTTTATTCCTGTGATGGTTTCTTTGAGCATTGAGGATATATCTCCAATGGTCTCCTGACTCTTTTTGCTGTATTTCTTTATCTTTTTCCCCAATTTAACCACAGGTGTGACGAAGATCGGTAATACTACGATGGCAATAAGTCCCAATTTCCAATCCTGGTATAACACTACAAAAGCAAGTCCTATAATGCTAAACACCTCTCTAATCATGGAGATAAAGGCTGGTACAGATGATTGAATTAATCCTACATCGTATGTAATCCTCGACATCAGCATGCCAGTGGAGCTTTCGTTGAAAAAGGTGACGGGAAAGCCGATGATCTTTTCGTATAACTCATCTCTTAGCTTTTTAATAACTTTTTGGGAAGTGATACTCATTAGATAGTTTTGAAAAAATCTACCCAACCCTTTCATCGTATAGATCCCTATAATCATGGCAACAATGATGTATAGTTTTGTTGGGTCTTTTTTTATGAATATCTCATCCAGAGCTGGTTTTACGATATATGCAGATGCACCATTACTGATAGACACAAGAAGCGATGCCACCACAGACCAAAAAATTGCAACCTTGTATTCCTTAAAATAACCCCACAATCTATAAACTATCTTCAAAACCACCTCTCATTACACAACCTTTACTGCTTTTATCACCTCTATTCCCTCTATTCCCTCTATTCCTTCTACAACCTCTATAACCTCTACCCCTTACTCCCTTCATTCCCTCACCCCATCATCTCTTCATCCCCTCAATCCCTCAATCCTTCATTACTTCATTCCATTCTTATCCATCTCAAAAAAAATAGCAATACAAAAGTTTACAAAAAAACGAAATTGATCTATACTGTTTTAAAAATGTATAAGGGGTAAATTATGGAGATCCTTGTCACAGGTGGGGCTGGGTATATCGGTAGCCATGTCGTAAAGCAGTTGCTCGAAAATACAGAACACAATGTTACAATAATAGACAACCTTTCTACAGGTCTTATTAGGACTGTGGATACACTAAAAACAATTTCTGCAGATAGGTTGAAGTTTCTTCACTCCGATTTAAAAAATTTTTCTGAAATAGAAGGGATCATAAAGTCTCATAAATTTGATGCAATTATTCATTTTGCCGCGAGTATCGTGGTGCCAGAAAGCGTGGAAAACCCTCTCAAATACTACTTAAACAATACCGTTAATACAACCAATCTTATAAATTTGGCAGTTAAGTATGGAATAAATAGGTTTATTTTTTCATCTACGGCAGCTGTGTACGGTGAACCTGAAGAGATCCCTGTTAGGGAGACCACACCTACAAAGCCGATAAACCCTTATGGCATGAGCAAACTTATGAGTGAAACTGTCCTACAAGATTCTGCAGCAGCTTATAAAGATTTTACATACATTATACTTAGGTATTTCAATGTGGCGGGTGCCGATACAAAGATAAGGATTGGGCAATCATTTCCAAATGCCACCCATCTAATAAAGGTAGCAGCTGAAACTGCCGTTGGTAAAAGGGATAAGATGTATATCTTTGGCGAGGATTACCCGACGAAAGATGGTACCTGTATTAGGGATTATATCCATGTGGATGACTTAGCCGATGCACACCTTAAGGCTCTCGAGTATTTGGAAAAGAATAGTAGCGATATATTCAACTGCGGCTATGGTTATGGGTATTCCGTAAAAGAGGTGATCGATACGATGAAAAAGGTCTCAGGTATCGATTTCAAGGTTGAAAAGGCGGGTAGAAGAGCAGGAGATCCCGCAACCCTTATTGCAGATAATACGAAGATAAAAGATGTGATGAAATGGTCCCCTAAATACAACGATCTCGAACTTATTTGTAAAACTGCCCTTGAGTGGGAGAAAAGATTACTGCAGTTTTGATGTTTATACTAAAATTACAATAATTATCTTTATCTTGAAAAATATTATCAAAAATGTATAATATCCAAAAAATTAGATGGAGGAACAATGAGTGAATTTATCCAGAATATCATAGCCGAAAGACTCGGCGGTAAAATGTTTGGTAAAGATACCAAAATCTATAAGTTTGAAAAGATAAAAAGGGCGAAAAGAGCAGCTCTTGAGGCAAATCCCGGTGCAGAATTGATCGATATGGGGGTGGGAGAACCTGATGATATGGCTGATGCCTCTATCGTAAATGTATTAAAGACTGAGGCTGAAAAGAAGGAGAATAGGTTTTATTCAGACAACGGTATTCAGGAGTTTAAGGATGCCGCAGCAGAGTATATGAAAAATAGATTCGGTGTTGAAATAGACCCTATTACAGAAGTGAATCATAGTATCGGTTCAAAGCCAGCCCTTGCAATGATCCCTTTCTGCCTTATCAATCCTGGTGATTATGCTCTTATGACTGTTCCTGGCTACCCTGTAACAGGTACCATTACGAAGTACATCGGTGGCGAAGTTTACAATATGCCTCTATTGAAAGAAAATAATTTCTTGCCTGATCTTGATGCTGTGCCAGAGGAGATCGCCAAAAAGGCTAAGATACTTTATCTAAACTACCCAAACAACCCCACAGGGGCGATAGCTCCAAAGAGCTTTTTTGAAAAAGTAGTTGCCTTTGCAAAAAAATACAATATTGCAGTTATTCACGATGCGGCTTATATAGAGCTTACTTACGGTGAAAAGCAGGAATCTTTCCTGTCAGTGCCCGGAGCCAAAGAGGTTGGTATTGAGATCCACTCCCTTTCAAAGTCATTCAACATGACAGGGTGGAGGATGGCTTTTGTGTGTGGTAACGAGGTGCTTGTAAAGGCATTTGCCACTGTTAAAGATAACAATGATTCAGGTCAATTTATCCCGATACAAAAAGCAGCTGCCTATGCCCTTAGAAATCCACAGATCATCTCCGGTATAACGACTAAGTATCAGAGAAGATTAAAAAGAGTTGCAGAGATATTGAGAAAAAACGGTTTCTTTGTAAATGAACCGAAGGGTACATTCTATCTCTACTTTGAAGTACCAAAGGGGACAAAAAGCGGCAGGACCTTTGCAAATGCTGAGGAATTCTGCGACTTTTTGATCAGAGAGAAACTCATATCATCCGTGCCATGGGATGATGCTGGGCATTTCCTGAGATTTACTGTTACTTTTGAGGCAAAGGATCTTCAGGATGAAGAGAGGATCTTGAATGAAATAGAAAAGAGATTGTCCAGCGAAGAGTATATCTTCTAAATCGGAGGATAGATGAGAATAGTATTTATGGGGACACCAGAGATGGCTGTCCCCACACTTGATAAATTGATAAAAGAGGGGTTTGAAGTGCCGCTTGTGGTTTGTCAGCCCGACAAACCTAAGGGGAGAGGTAATAAACTACAACCTCCTCCTGTAAAAGAGTATGCTATACAGCACAATTTAGAGGTTTTTCAACCTGAGAAGGTAAAGAATAACCCAGATGCCATATCTAAAATCGCATCATGTAATCCCGATTTCTTAGTGGTGGTTGCCTACGGTAAGATACTTCCAAAGGAATTATTGGAAGTGCCGAAGTATGCACCTATCAATGTCCATTTCTCCCTTTTGCCAAAGTATCGTGGTGCCGCACCTGTAAATTGGGCAATTATAAATGGAGAAACTGAGACCGGTGTCACCACCATGAAGATGGATGAAGGTCTTGATACCGGAGATATGCTTTTGGTAAGATCTATTCCGATAGAAAAGGATGATACTACAATCACATTATCTGAAAAATTGTCCATCATTGGTGCAGAACTCCTTATTGAGACACTTAAAAATTACGACAAAATTACACCGATAAAGCAGGATCACTCTGCACATACCTACGCTCCAATCATCAAAAAGGAGGATGGCAAAATAGATTTCAATAAATCTGCTATTGTCATAGAAAGGATGATTAGAGGGTTTCAGCCTTGGCCTACGGCATACTGTTCCTTCAAGGGTAAGATGGTGAAATTTTTCAAGGCTGAGGTGGTTAGTGGCAAGGGGGAAGCGGGTAAGGTGATAAATGTGGATAAATCTTCCTTTACGATTGCCTGTGGGGAGGAAACGGGGCTAAAGGTTTTAGAGTTGCAATTAGAAGGGAAAAATAGAGTAGATACGAAGAGTTTTTTAGCAGGAAACCCCATTAATATCGGAGAGATGTTTGAATAACTTTTTGTCTCCTGAAAAGAAGAGGATCTTCATATTCTTTCTTTTTTGCACATCTCTTGTTGTTATTTCTTTCATAGGGTTAGTCTGGTATATTTCATACAAGGGGATCGGTGAGATCTCCTCCTTTTTGGGTGTCGCTTTTACTGTTTTGGTTGCTATTGTTGGAATTTTTCTGTTTTTATCAACAATTATACTTGTTTTTGCGATGATTTCGGGGAAGCAGTCGAGATTGAGCATAAAATTGAGGGGGATCGTAACTAAATTACTCTTTCCCATAGTGCTGTGGATTGCTAAATTATTCAAAATTGATAAGGATAAGGTTATCCGTTCATTCATTGCCGTTAACAATGAGCTTGTATTGGAGTCTGTAAAGTCGAGAGGTGTACATAATCTGTTGGTTTTGTTGCCTCATTGTATTCAGCTTGAGAATTGTGAACTAAAAGTATCCCATAATATCCTAAATTGTAAAAAATGTGGAAGATGTGATATAGGTGATCTTGCAAAATTGGCGGAAAGGTATAATTTAAATATCAAAGTTGCCACAGGTGGTACGATAGCGAGAAGGATAGTGAAAGATACGAGGCCTGACCTGATTTTAGCAGTAGCTTGTGAGAGGGATATGCTTAGTGGTATTCAGGATACATACCCTTTACCAGTGATAGGATTGATAAACGAAAGACCTTACGGTCCATGTATCAATACAAAGGTGAGTGTGTCCCTTATAGAAAAAACTTTGGAGATGATAGATTACAAGGAGGCAAGATGAACGGACTTAAAACAGCACTTTTGATGACATTGCTCACAATTCTATTTCTATTCTTGGGCAAGATGATTGGTGGGCAACAGGGGATGATTATTGCTCTTGTAATTGCGTTGGGTATGAACTTTTTCTCATACTGGTTTAGTGATAAAATTGTGTTGTCTATGTATGGTGCTAAAGAGGTAACAGAAGCCGAAGCCCCAAATCTTTACAGTATGGTTAGAAGAGTTGCTACAAGGGCGGGTATACCTATGCCTAAGGTTTACATCATGGAAAACCCCACACCTAATGCCTTTGCCACAGGTAGAAACCCAGAACATGCAGCTGTGGCTGTGACTACAGGGATTTTGCAACTGTTGGACTCTGAGGAGTTGGAAGGTGTGATAGCCCACGAGATAGCTCATATAAGTAATAGAGACATCCTGATCGGTACAATTGCTGCTACATTTGCCGCTGCAATTATGTTCCTTGCAGATATGGCAAGATGGGCAATGATATTTGGTGGTTCTAAGAATGATGAGGAAGAGGGTGGAAATCCACTTTCTGCTATCGGTGCGGTTGTGGCAATGATTGTGGCTCCTTTGGCTGCTACACTCATACAGATGGCAATCTCCAGATCGAGGGAGTATTTGGCAGATGAGACAGGTGCGAAATATTGCGGTAAACCGTTAGCATTGGCATCGGCTCTAAAAAAGATCGCATATGGTAATGAGATGATGCCTATGGATGCAAAACCTGCTACAGCCCACATGTTTATAATGAGCCCCCTTAGCGGTAGTAGCATATTGCATCTATTTTCTACTCACCCACCCATTGAGAAGAGGATAGAGAGATTACAGGCCTTAGCGGCAGGTAGATTGTAAAATATACGGGCGGGAGCAATCCCGCTCTTAATTCATTTGAAAAGGGTATAATTTGATTAAAGTATTTATAAATGGAAAAGAAAACTTATTAGAACCTTCTGTATCGATTTCGATACTAAAAAGCTGGTTTCGACCAGATGCAGACTTGATAATCTTAAACGGCTTTCCTGTGGAAGAGGATATTGAAATAAAAGACAGCGATCACCTTTTTTTTATAAAAAAGGGTGAGATCCCTTCTGAGTCTGAGATTGAGTATCTTTTAGTTTCAAGGCATACTCCCGGTGTTTTCGAGAATCTTAAAAAGAGTTCCGTTGTGGTTGTTGGCGTTGGTGGATTGGGGTCAAATATCGTGATCTCGTTGGCAAGAATGGGGGTGGGTAGGATAAGGTTTATCGATTTTGATATAGTGGATCCATCAAATATAAACAGACAACAGTATTTTTTGGATCAGATAGGTCAAAAAAAGGTGTATGCACTACTTGATACGGTTAAAAGGATTAATCCGTATTTGAACTATGAACCTATCGATGCCTATATCGATGAAAATAATATTGGGGAACTTCTATCGGATTTTGATGTGGTGGTAGAAGCTGTTGACAAAGCAGAAGAGAAGGCTAAAATAACGAAATACATGCTTACAAACAAAAAAGATACATTTTATATTGCCGCTTCAGGTATGGCAGGTTATGGGGATACAGAAAAGATCAAGATTACAAGGGTGAAGGAGAAATTTTTTATAGTCGGGGATATGGAATCTGAGGCGATGCCGGGTATGGGGCTAATGGCTCCAAGAGTGGCAGTTGCTGCGAATATTCAGGCAAATTTGGCAATCAGGATACTTATGGGGGATATATGAAGATAAAAATTAATGGTCAATTTAAAGAGATAAACGGCGTAAACACAATATCAGAACTGCTCGAAGAGCTCAAACTAAACAGCAAGAAAGTGGTGATAGAGTTAAACAGAGAGATCATCGAACCGAAAGATTTTTCCTCCAAGCAAATAAAAGATGGTGATACGATTGAGATAGTGCATTTTGTGGGTGGTGGTTAGAATAATTTACTCTCAAAAAATGATAAATTTATTGATTTTTAATGGATTTTCATTATTATAACTGTTATGACAACCGTGGTTGTAATAACGGAGATTATTTATGAAATTTTATGACAGAGAAGAAGAGTTAAAGATATTATCGAAAGCGGAAAGTCTCAAATATCAAAGATCCATAATGACAGTTTTGATAGGAAGACGCAGGATCGGTAAGACAACTTTAGCGTTGCAGAATTACACTAAAGATAAAGTGCTATATTTTTTTATTTCGAGGAAGAGTGAGCCGTTGTTGTGCGAGGAGTTCATAGGCGAAATCCATGAAAAATTAGGAGAGAAACCTGTTGGCACAATCACAAAGTTTGAGATACTTTTTGAGTATTTGTTGAATCTATCAATTAAGATCCCTTTTACATTAATAATAGATGAATTTCAGGAGTTTTTCAGGATCAATGAATCGATCTATTCATCAATACAGAAATTATGGGATAGGTATAGAGACAGATCTAAGATCCATTTGGTTGTATGTGGCTCTACATATAGCCTTATGAAAAGAATATATGAGGACTCCAAAGAGCCTTTATTTGGTAGAGCAGATTTTAAAATAAATCTCAAGCCTTTTAAAATTTCCACAATAAGAGAGATACTTTATGAACATAATAGCTATAGTAAATTGAATCTACTCGACTGGTATATAGTAAGTGGTGGTGTAGCAAAATACATTGAGTTATTAATATTGAATGAAGCATACGATTTAAACAGAATTATCGATGTAGTTTGCAATGAGAATTCTATTTTTCTTGATGAAGGTAAGAATCGTCTCATAGAGGAGTTTGGTAAAGACTATACCACTTATTTTTCTATAATGTCTTTGATTGCAAACTCAAAAACATCTAAAAGTGAGATAGAATCGATTATTGAGAAGAATATTTCGGGGTATCTGTTTAGATTGGAGCATGATTATAACATTATAAAATCGATCAAACCTATAAATGGCAGAAGAGGTTCAAAGGTACAAAAATATGAGATAGATGACAATTTTCTATATTTTTGGTTTAGGTTTATTTATAAATATAGATCGTTAATTGAGGCAGAAAACTTCAAGGCGCTAAAATACATCATACTTAGAGATATAGATATTCTTAGAGGTAAATTTCTTGAAAAATTGTACATCGAAATATTCAAGGAGCAAGAGCAATTTACGGATATAGGGAGTTTTTGGGATAGAAAAGGGGAGAATGAGATCGATGTTGTTGCCGTTGATGATTTTAATAGAAAGGTATTGTGTTGTGAGGTGAAACTTCACAAAAGGGATTACAACTTAGAGGTTTTAAAAGAGAAGTCGAAAAAGCTATTTGAATATTATAAAGATTATAAATTTGAATACAAGGTTGTGGATTTGGAAGATATCGAAGAATTTATGAAATAATTTTTAAATTATTCATTTTTATAAGGAGCTTAATGATGAAGAAATTGATTATTTCTATTTTTCTTTTGTTTCTAAACTTTGCTTATGCTGATGTGAAAGTGCTTGATAATGAGGGGCTTAATAAGCTTCTACGGCAAGGGTATAATAAGACGGTTGTTATCTTCTGGGGGGTGTATTGCCCGTATTGCAAAGCTCTTTTGAAAACTGTGAGTGATAATTATCAGTATTTTCAGAAGAATAGGATCAATGTGATTGCTGTTTCAATAGATAAAAAGCAGAGTCTCGTAAATGAATACTTGGATAAGACGAAATACCCTTTTAATGTCTTCATAGATAAGGGGGATTTAAGGCAAAAGTACAATGCATACTACATACCGGTCACTGTTATATTTGATAAAGATGGGCACATGGAGGATACATTCCCTGGAAATAAATCATTTTCTGAACTGAAATACTACCTCGAGGATTAGATAACTTTTTCTATTGTGGTTTAATTCCTAAGGTATTGAGACATTCTTTCAATTGTTTTATGGAAAATGGTTTTGGAAGGAAGGCTAACTTATTTTCATTGATGAATGAATCTACATTTGCGTCATTGAAAAATCCTGATGTTAAAATAATCTTTTGTGATGGTGAAATATTAAGGATCTGTTTTGCCAATTCGAGACCTGATACCTTTGGCATCATGATATCTAAAATGCAGATATCTATCTTATCCTTGTTTGATTGATAGGTATCAATAGCTTTAATGGGGTCATCCAGAGGAATAACATCGATACCTACGGATCTCAGCAATGTGCAATTAGACTCGAGAACAAGTTTATCGTCATCTACTACAAAGGCTGTTAGGGAGTATCTGATATTGGTTATGTCATTTTCATCCATTTTAGTTTCGCTACCTACTTCTATTGGAAGAAAGATGTTCATTGTTGTACCGAAACATTCTTCAGAGTAAACGGAAATCCCTCCATTATGCTCTTTTATGATCCTGTGGACAATTGATAAACCAAGTCCTGTTCCTTCACCAGATTTTTTCGTAGTAAAGAAGGGATCGAATATCTTAGGAATGATATCCTTTGGTATACCAACGCCTGTATCGGAGATAGATATCATCGCATAGCTTTTGTTGGAGAGTTCTGATAAACCCAAGAATTTTGGGTTTGATTCAGTGAGTCTTATGGAGAGTTTTCCACCTTTTTTGCCATCACTTCTCATCAATGTCATAGCATGACAAGAATTTATGCATATGTTCAAGATAGCTTGTTCGATCTGGTTTTCATCTCCTAAGATTTCTAAATTGTCATTCTCAATAATCGTTTCGATTTCTATCGATTTATCAGCGGTATTTCTCAAGATATTTACAACATCATCTATAAGTTTGGAAAGTTTCAATTTTTGATACTGTATATCCTGTTTTCTGCTAAATGAGAGGATCTGATTTACTATATTTGATGCTCTATAGATCGATTTTTCTAATATTCCAAGCATCGGTTTCATCTCTTCGGGGCATTCCATCATAGAGATAACAGTCAGAGAATTCTTCATAGCAGCAAGCACATTATTTATATCGTGGGCAATCCCTCCAGCTAAAATACCAAGAGCATCCATTTTTTGGGCATGGAAGATCAAGTTATCTTTTTCCACATCTTCTGTGACATCTTCTATAAGTATCCCCATATTTGTTCCTGAGTCTGTATCTATGCGAAATATGGATATGTCGTAAAAGTTTTTAGGTTTACTCTTGATTTGATACCTTCTAAAATTACCTTCCTTACTATTTTTTATGAGTGATAAGATATCATTAATGTCTGATGACGAGAATAGATCTGTGATATTTTCTCCGATGATCGACTTATTAAAGTTAAACATCTCGTAGAACTTTTTGTTGCAAAAGGTTGCTTTAAATCCGCTGTCGATGGTTAAAATACCTGTGGGGATTGAGTCAAGGATCTTTTGGATGAACTCTTTCATATTTTTAAGTTCGTTCAGAGTTGATTCTAATTTTAACTCTCTATCTTGGATTGTCTTGATCATTTCATAAAAGTTTACATATAGGATAGAGATCTCCTTTGGAGCGATGATACTTTCTGATGATGGAGCTATCTTTTTATTTTTAAACATCTCTATGGAATCTAAAAATTTGTTGAGTGGCTTTGAAAAATATTTTGCTATTTGATCACCGAGAAGTAAACTTAATATAAAAAACACCAAAATTGCTATGACTACATTTGCGTAGAGATTATTTATTTCATTTGAAATAGTTGTTTTATTTAAAACGAGGTAAATATAGCCATATTGTACATTGTTTACCTTTAAATCGTGGGCGTATAAAGAAAACTTTTCATGTGGAGTCCAGGAGAATTTTTTGCTGAGGTTTGTTATTTCTGTATCGGAGATAATTATATTTTCGTTGTCAACTACTACTATTCTTTCTATATCTTCATTGTTTTTGGCCACCTTTTTTATTGTTTCCTGAATTCTAAAGTAATCCTCGAGGATCAGATTTGAAAGTATAAGTGGAGAGATATTTTCGAGTATGTTTGAACCATATTTATCAAACATCGAGTGGATATCGTGCTTGTATTTATTAACATAAAAGTAGGAGGTAGAAATGATAATTAAAAGTGAGAAGATAGTGAAATAAAGGTTGAATTGAGTTTTTATTCTTAATTTGATGAAAAAGCTCATTTCAGATTATGTTCCTTGGCAAACCTTAGATAATCATCATTATTACCTGGTATTATTTTTATAAACTGAAGGGGAGCTTTTTCCGTAGGAGGTGTATAGCTTAGAAGTGAGTTTTTGATCTTATTTTTCAGTTCTTTATTCATCTTTGTGGAAACAACAAAAGGGAAGTGGAGAATAGGTTGACTCTCGTATAAAACTTTCAACTGTTTTTTGGCATCAACATAGATCTCCTCATCTAACACATCTGTCCTTGTGACACCTACATCTGCTTTTCCATTTAATACTGATAAGATTATGTTATCTGTATTTCCTAAGAAGAGAACGGTATTTTCTTTATCCATATCAATTCCCATAGAGGCAAGTTTAAATTTTAGGAAAAGGTATCCACCAAACGAATGCTTGCCAACAGCGGCTATCTTTTTGCCTTTTAGTTGATCTAAACTTTTTATTGGAGAATCTACCCTTACCAACACTGCTCCTTTGAAGGGTGGATGACCCATGGCGATAACTTCCACAGGAACTTTTTCTTTTATGAGTTTTACAATACATGTGGCACATGGTACAAATATATCGTACTCTAAGTTACTTGCTTTTCGCATAAATTCATCATAATCCTTAGCAGTTAAAATCGTCACACGGCAATCGGTATCTTTTGTGAGTTTATCAGCTATCTGGGAGTAGTCGTTTGCTATCTTTTGGGGGTTTGTGTATGGGAAAACACCCATTCTCAAATTGCATTCAGCTGACGATAAGTCTATAATAAAAAATAGAGAAAAAATAATAACAGATAGTTTAAGTCTCATTTTACACCTCCTTGAATAAATTATAACAGATTTTTTTAGTATTCACAAATTTTAGTATATCTTTTTTCAGATTCGACATAATCGTTGTAAGATGAAATATAAAACTCTATGCATCTATTTATCTCAAGTTTAGTATAGTTTACCTTTGTGTCGATGAGAAGGTTGTTGTTTGTGTCATAGATTTTATAACCTTTTGCATAGGGGACATCATCCCAGTTTAGTAAAACCATTTTCTCATCTAAGATATGCTTTATGTTGGAAGGTGGGGTGATAAAATATACCCTTGGATTTTGATAGATCACCTTTTTTGGTATGCCTATATTGTTATACTGATCGTATGGTGTAATGATAATCTCGTTCTGTTCTCTATCTTCGAGTAGTATTGTGATATTATCCCCTTGGTACCTCCCCAAATCTTTATTGTTTATTTTAATGGTGAAGCCTCTTGGTTTATGATCAAATTGTAAGCTTATATGAGCTTCTCCGGTAGGTTTTGGGGTGATGATCAGATTTGTAATGCTGATAGGTTTGGAATAGAGAATACTTTTCGTTCGGAAAATGGATTCTACACCGATGGATTCATCTATACTTGTAAATCTATAAACATAACTTAGAGATTCTTCGACATTTTCGTCGATAAATTCCTCACCATTTTTCAATTTTGTGAGAAATCTAAACTCGCTTGCGCATCTCTTATCATCGATGGAGGATTTTTCTACGAATAAGGTATACTCCTCATTGTTTTTTATATAAACGCCGTTATTTCTATTTTCCAAAACTATACTCTGTGGTGCAGGGATGATTATAGAATCCTTAGGCTTTGGGTCCAACTTTTTTCCGCAAGAAAAAAGAATTGGTAATACTAACAATACTAAAAGAAAATTTACTCTATTTATCATTTGTTTACAAATCTCCAATTTACTAATTACCAATCACCAATTACTAATCACTAATCCTCAACATCTTCTTACATTTTTTACAGAAATATGCAACACCTTTTTGAATTCTGTTGTGTCTTATGGAGGTAATTAGATGAGTGCTACACCCACATCTGTATCTAAACCTTTTAAACTCTTTACTTTTTTGAACTGGCAAATTGTGGTAAACCTCCGGTTCGTATCCAAGCTTTTTACAGATACTTTTCCATTCGTCACCATGAGGTTTTATCGTTTTACCATGAACTATGTATGCAATATGATGAGCTACTTCGTGGGGCAGGATCTTGCCCAGCATATCAGAAGGGTGGGTTGCAAGAAGGTATCTATTAAGTTGGATCTCCCTTTTACTCGGATAGTATTTACCTGCCGCTTTCCCCTTGAGATTGATGGATAATTTTATGTCGGAGATGTCGATCTGAAATAAGTCGATGCACAACCTTTTTAATTCTAAAAATCTATTTTCCAATGCTTCTGTGTAAGACATTTTATTGATTTTTGATGATTTTTAGTGCCTCTTTGAATTCTTCGGTACCACCTTTTTCTAATAACTGGAATATCACTGTTTCTGTATTAGTGATGATGGCGCCAGCAGATTTTAGATATTCGATGGCATTTTTCCAATTACTTTTTTTAATTGACAACACTGCATCTTCAACGATGTAAACATTGTATTCGGCATCGAGAAGATCAAGGGCTGTTTGCAATACGCAAACATGGGATTCCATCCCTGTAATAAAAATATTTGAGCATTCACATAGATAATCGAGAAATCCAGGTTCTCTATAGGCGGAAAAATGTATCTTTTCGAAGTATTCATCCCCCAAAACTTCCCTCAACTCTTTTACGGTGTTCCCAAGACCTTTTGTATAATGTTGTGTTATAAAGTATGGTAAATTAATAAGTTTGGCAAACTTTGCAAGTTTTATCATATTGGTTAACTTTTCTCTATACACATCTGAGTCCATAGCCTTCACAAGATTTTCTTGCACATCAATAATAAGTAAACCTGAATTTCCCCTTTTTGGTATAAACATATCAACTCCCCCTTAATTTTGATAGGATCTCCACGATCCTTTTTCTTTCATAAGGTTTGCCTAATATATCCACAAATCCGTAAGATCTATAATTTTCCATAATATCACTATCTGTATACCCGCTCATAACTACTGCTTTGACATCAGGATCTATCGATCTTAATTTCTCTATGGCATATTGTGCACCTTTACCCAATGGAACTGTTATATCGAGGAAAACAAGATCAAATTTATCACCTTTTTCCAGATGCTCTTTATAGAGGGATACGGCTTCATCCCCATTTTCTGCTAAAGATACTTCGCTACCCATACTCTCGAAAAGCATCCCCAAAGAATCTCTTACAAAAAACTCATCATCCATTATTAAAACTTTCATTTTAAACTCCAACTTATCCAAAGACTCATCAGATTTTGGTAAAATCACAGGACACCTGTCGCTTGCTGGAAGGTAAATGGTGAACTTTGCTCCCTTACCCTCCTCACTTTCTACATAAATCTTCCCTTCGTGTTTGTCAATAATCGATTTTACGATGTATAATCCCAAACCGCTACCTGCCTTTTTAGTGGTGAAAAATGGCTGAAAGATCTTTTCTAAATTCTCTTTCGGGATACCTTTGCCTGTATCTTGGACAACTATTTTTAAGGATGGTTTTTTATTAACCAAAACACTATGATCCATCGAAATATCTATGAAGATCTCTCCGCCTTCTGGCATTGCTTGCTTTGAATTTAATATTAGGTTATGAAAAACCTGTGCTATTAGATTCTGATCTACCATTGCAAAACAGTATTCTTTGCCTTTGGTGATATGGTATTTGACACTCGATCCGCTTAAAACGAATCGTGCAGTTTCAGAGATGAGGCTGTACAGATCTGTTTCTACCAGCGAGATATGTTCTCCTCCTTTGGACAGTACGAGTAGTTTGTTTGAGAGGAACTTACCTGCGCTACACAGATTTAGAACATTATTAGCAAACTCTACTATCTTTGGATTATCCTCAAAACTCATTTTTGCAACGAGCATATAGTTATTTATGGCTGATAGGATATTGTTGAAATCATGGGCGATACCACCTGCAACCAAACAGATTGTTTCTATCTGCTGTTTTCTTATCATCTCCTGTTTAAATCTCTCTTTTTCTGTATCATCTCTAAAAATAAGAACACCACCCTTGATCTTACCGTTTATAATTATAGGTGCTGCTGAGTCGGAGATGATCTTTTTATCCATATTTTTGTCGAGCAAGGTTGTATGATTTGCCAGACCACATATCTTTTTTTCTTCTATTGCTAAAAGTAGAGGATTTTCTATGGGATTTCCAGTCATCTCATTGGATATTTTAAATACTTCATTTATATGTTTACCTTTCACCTCTTCGGATTTATATCCTGTAATACTTTCTGCTACGGGGTTCATCAATACGATCTTGGCTGATTCATCGGTGACGATTACACCATCGCCAATACTCATGATTGTGATCAACAATTCATCTTTGAGAGATCTTATAGTTTGGAATGAGTTGTAAATGTTATCTGCTAAAATTTTTAATTCGTTATTAGGGAATTTTTCTGTATTTAGGGTTGTGTTTTCATCGATTGTGGCTTTTATTGAGTAATTTGTGAGTTCTATAATCGGTTTTGAGATATAGTTGGATAGATATTTTGCTATAAGGTAGAGTATCGATACATATACGGCACAGATTAATACTATTTGTAGAAAAAGCTTACCAAACAGATGCTTTAGAATGTCATCTTTTATCGAAACGCCGTAAACCAACTCATCATTTATATCTTTTAGGATATATAGGTAGGTTTTCTTCATTGTTTCTGTTTCCGTTGGAAAATTGTAATACCCAGATATTTGTGGGGCAGAACTTTCTAAAAAACCTAATCCTTTAAGATTTGGTCTCTTGATGTAGATAGAAGGGTTTGAGTGATAAATAAGGTTTCCATCTTTGTCAGTGACAAAAAAATCCATCTCCTCTATTCCCAAAGTAAATAGATTTAATATCTTTCTTATTGAGACTCTGTATAAGACTTTTTGTCCATTTACGAGCTCCTTTTCTAATTTGATGAAAATGTCGTTGTTTTCAATTTGAAATTTGCTGTTATCTATTTTTAGCGGGACACCTTTTTCTATAGTGTAAAATTTGGATTCTCCATCGATAATGATGCCATTTTTGTCTAATAGGTATATATCATAGATCTCTTTAACTCTATATATGAAAAATTTTAAGTCATCTTGAACTTTTCCATACATATGAATTGTATGATTCATCCTTTGGGGGATCCTATATGAGAGGAAATCGACCTCATCTAATAACTCTTCATTCATCATCTCTATCTGTTTTTTTGCTATATTGTTAATTTTTTCATACTCGTAATTTTTCATTATCAAACCGAAGATCGAGTTCATAATGATAAATGGTAAGACACTGTACAAAAACAGTTTTATAAATAGGTCTGTGGTGAACTTTCTCATTCTAAGATCCTATCGGTATAGCCGTAATAAACTTTGTTAAAACGCATTGTGACATTGTCGATAACTTTTTTGTTCAAAACAAGTTCCATCTTTTCGGGTAGTTGTATGGGGAGGTGTTTAGGCTCTATACCTTTGAATAATAGGTTTAAGTAATATGAAGACTGGAATCCATCGTTGAAGAAAGACTGGGAATATGCCAATGCCGCACCTTTTTCCACAAGATAGGTATCTATAGCCATGATGGGGATCCTATTTCTTTCTGCCAACTTTTTTATATTTTTGAAGTATTTTACAGAAAAAGCGGAAGGTGCCATGAAGATACCGGTATTTTTGGGGTTTTCTATTTTGTAGTTATCTATCTCTATCTCATTTTTTATAGGAGCCATTATTAAATTTATTTCTTCTTTATCTAAAAAAGGCTTATACTCAAGGGTATGTTTTTCTAAGAATTTTTCAGTTGGATTATAAAAAATTACTATCGTATTTAAGTCTGGGAAGGCATCTTTGAATATCTTAAGTCTTTTTTTTACAGTTATAAAAGCTGCCCTTGATACCCCTACAAAATTTGTTCCACTATTTTTATCATCTTTGATCAATCCACTTTCTTTTGGGGAAGCAACCTGGGTAAAGATTACATAGAAATTGTATTTATCGTTTAGTTCTTTTATTTTTTGGTTTAAAGGTGTGGTTGTGGTAAAAATTATCTTTATCTCTTTATCCTTGAAAGATTTCAATATTGCGTCAACTTTTGAGAGGTCCCCATTTATATTTTCTTCGTAGAATTCTATGTTTTTATATCCATACTGTTTTATTCCAGCTTTCAACCCATTGAAACTATCTCTAAATTCCTCAGAAAATATAATTACACCTACTTTATAAGGCAGGTGGTTTTTGGATACAGATTCATTTTCAAAAAGGATAAATGCGAAGAATAGCAATAGAATGATACTCCACTTCTTAACTCTAATATTCATATATTAATTTTAATGGATGTTTTTAGATTGTCAAGATTAATTGAGTTGATGTATTGTAATTTATATGACAGATTAGAATGAGAAATTTGTTATAATTGGGTTATTTGATCTGGTACCTACGAATACTTTGTCTCCTATGTTGTACCTCTTTATATCGTTTTCAGATGCGACCACTTGCACGATACTATTTCCTATATTCACAAATACAAGATAGACTATATCTGATCTTACGATATCGACAATGTATCCATTGAATTGGAAATTTGAAAGCATATCTTCTCTGAAGAGTATCTCTTTTGGGTTTCCGATATTTATGATCTCACCAGAAGACAAAAGGGCAACTCTATCCGCCAATTTTAATACTTCATCGATATCGTGGGATACAATGATAGTTGTTAATCCTAATTTTTCATGGATCTGTCTTATTTCGTATTGAAGGATACTTCGTACATTTACATCCAATGAGGATAATGGTTCATCAAGCAGTAAAACTTTTGGATTGGTGACCAATGTGCGGGCAAGCCCCACCCTCTGTTTCTCTCCTCCACTGAGGTTTTTGGGATATCTATCCAAAAGGTGATCTACCTTTACAAGTTTTGCTATCTCGTGCACCTTGTCTTTTATGTTGGAAATCATTTTTTGAGACTTTAGTCCAAAAGCGATATTATCAAAGACAGTCATATTTGGAAAAAGGAATATCTCCTGATGGAGATAGCCGACCCCTCTTTTCTCTGTAGGCAATTTATTGATAAGTTTGCCATCTAAGTAAACATCACCTCTATGTTCAATAAAACCCGCTAAAATATTCAAAAGGGTGCTTTTGCCTGCACCGGAATGACCAAAGATAGCTAAAAGTTCTCCCTTTTCAACATCCAAATTTACATCTTTGAGGCAGAAATCTGTAGAAATATTTCTTAACTCGAGAAAGCTCAAAGCTTTACCTCCATCTTCCTACTGTGAACTTTTCTATTAATAGTACGAATTTTTCAAAACTGAAGCTCATTATACCGATGACAACGAGGGAAACCATGATGATGTCCACTCGTATCAGCGATTCAGCACTGATCATAATGGCACCGATACCTGTGGATATGGCAAACATTTCCGATGCTAAAACCGTTTTCCATACCATACCTGCTTCCAATCTGAGACCTGTAAATATAGATGGAAGAGCCATCGGTATTAGTATCTTAGAAAGTATTCTCGTGTTTGATGCCCCCAAGGTTTTGGCAGTATAGATGTACTCTTTTGGGATCTGTTTGATACCGTGTAAGGTGGCATAGGCAACGGGGAAAAAGGCACATATGAAAATCAGAGTAATGGGGAGCATCTCGTTAATACCAATCCATAGCATCATAAGTGGGAGCCAGCCTAAGGTTGGTATAGGGAGTAAAAGGGAAATGATGGGGCTAAGGGATCTCTCTATAGTTTTACTTATACCCATCAGTATACCGATAATTATCCCTGTAATTGCACCCAAGATATACCCTATGATCACCCTATAAAAGGAGTAGAGAAGGTTTTTCAGAAGTACTCCATTTATCAGCATGTAATAAAATTCCTTTGCCACTTTGGAAAATGGTGGAAGTAGTGGGGTGTTATTGATCCACCCCAATATCTCCCATGCTACTATGACTATCAGAATCGGACTTTTTTCTATGAGTAAAGATTTTAGCCCTTTTTTGAACATATCAGTTTATCACCAATATCTCTTTTGCATCAAACCTTTTCTGAATAAATCCATACTGATACATTTTGTCTATTACCTCTTGGACTGCCTTAGGGTTTAATTCGGTGGTAAACTCCATATTTTCGAGAGACTCTTTTACGATTTGTGGTGTTACTGTTAGATCGATATCCGGTGTATTGGTTTCATTTTTTATTCCATCCTGATATACATTGAGATTTTTCGCAACTATTGTTGATGCTTCATCTAAGTTTTTGTTGATCATTTCTATCGATAATTTGTTGATCTTTTTGATCTTTTCAACAGTTCTTGGATTTTCCCTCAACAACTTATCAGATACAACAAGCACACTACCGGGCATACCTTTCCATAGTTCTTGTGATCTGAGCAGTACTTTCATCCCTGACATATTGCTAGCTAAGGCAACAAAATGCTCAGGGACAACTATTGCATCCACTAACCCTGCTTTTAGGGCTAAAATCTGTTTTGAAGAATTCATCGTTACGAAGTTTTTTCTTGCTTTTTCAGGGTTTAGTTTGCCTCTTTCGATGATAACCTCTTGGATGAAACTTACTACTGTGCCTTTAGGTCCTACACCGATCTTGACACCATCTTTTTCTAAGTCTTTTAGAGATTGAATCTTTTTAGGATTTACAACCACACCAAAACCTTCATTGTGGGTGCCAGCAACGATCTTTATCGGTACTCCACCATTAGCATATGTAATTATAGCTGGGACAAGGCACATGTATGCCACATCAAAGTGTTCTTTTACAAATGCGGTCGCTACTGCTGCACCACTTACATACACCTTTGTATCGTTCATATTGATATTCTCCTTTTTAAAAAGCCCTTTTCCTTCTGCATAGTAAAAAGATGTGGCGTGGCTGGTGTACTCAACGGCAAAGTTTAGATTATTTTTCTCCGATGCGAATAGGTTGACTGCAAATAGTATAAGGATTAAAATTTTCTTTAACATATATCACCTCACAGATAATTCACATGGAAACAGCAATTTCATTACTTTTGATAACGAAATACACCTCATCACCCTCAACTAATTTTAGTCTTATTAGTGATTTGAGAGTTATGATGGCTCTTATCTCCACTCCAGAACACAAAAGTGTTATTTCTGAGAGTATCTTTCCTCTCTTTATCTCTTTTATTATTCCTGTGAATGTATTGTTGAAACTTCCTTCAAACTTACATTCTTTTTTGACTATTCCTACGGAAAATTCTTTGAATAATACAAAAAGCTCATTGCCGACTTTTAGATGATCAGAATGCTGAGGACTTTCAAACACAATACTGTGCAGATTACCGATTTCAGTTTCTACGACTACAAGGGAAGTGTATTCGTAAGAATCGATATCGGCAATTGTACCTTTTAGGATATTCATTATTCCTCCGCTGGTTCGAACACTGCCTTTAAGTCCATCGGCTTTGCCCAATACAAAGAGGTGGTTACGATGATGTCCACACCAGTCTTTGCATACTCATCTACATTATCAAAATTAATGCCACCAGCAGCAGCTATCAAAGTGTTAAAATTATTACAATTTCTATATGATACTGCTTGAGAGAGTATTTCCAATGACGCTTTATCGAATTGTATGACATCCAACCCTGCTTTCATCGCAGTAATTGCCTCGTCTAAATTGGAAACTTCTAAGCCTATCTTCTTCTCTTTGTTTTTTAATTTTAATTCATTTATGTTTTTGAATAATCTTTCTGCGCCACCGTAAAATTTCAGATGCTCTTGAAAAATTAAAATACTATCGGACAATGAGAGTCTATGGGGCATAGCTCCACCTACCATTATTGATTTTAAAGCTAATTTTTTTGTGCCTGGAGCAATCTTTCTCGTTGTAACAATAGAAATATTGGGATTTATACTTTTTGCTTTGGTTACGAATTTGTGGGTAAGAGTGGCAATACCACTCATATACTCCAGAATATTTGCGGATATCTTCCAAACCTGATGGACTTTTAATGCAGATCCTTTTCCAGATATCAGTGTGTCCCCTTTTTGAATCTTCTCTCCACTGCTTCTAATGTATGAAGTGTTTATTCCAAATTTTTCGAATACTCTTTGTACCTCTTCGGTACCGCATACAACTCCATCCTCTCTTGTAATGAAAGAGATAGTTGCATCTCCTTTTAGATTCAAAGTCAATGTTGTGAGATCGTAAATTGGCAAGTCTTCACTGATTATGTAATCTAATTCACTTTCTGTTAGGTAAATCATAGATTCTCTCCTTTATACCGTTATATTTTTTTGTGTATAACGAAAAATTCAAACATGTCAATTGTTAAAACAAAACTTGTTGATGAACAATTTTAATTTTAGTTTGCTATTCTGATTAAAAAGGATGGGTGGGATCAACCCACCCTTAAAGTCTAATTGAGAAGATTTGGAGAGATATCTATCTTTGAATCTTTTTTGAGTTTTTCTATATAACTGTTGTAAGCTTCGGTTTGTTTCAAATTTATAAGATATTGTGAAATAGCACTTTTCTGTTCTGCAAGTTTGTCGTCTGAGGCAGGAATGAAGTTTTTCACATGGAAGATAAAGAGATTATTGCCGTGTTGAAGGGGCTTTTGGATCAACGATTGCGGTTTTGCGGAGAATATCTCTTCTGTTATTGTGCTATTTATACCGATATTGGGTATCGGATCGATCCTTTTGAAGGCTGGTATATCTTGTACAGATAGATTTAAAAACTTTGCTGCCTGCTGGATATCACCCTTTTTGACTGCCTCTTCTGCTTTCTGTTTTGCTATTATCACAGATTGTTGGGAAATGTAAGCTTTTGTAACCTTTTCTACAATTTTTTGTAATGGTGGAACGGTTGGGTTTATCTTATCTGCTATTTCAAATAGGTAATATTTACCATTTAGCTGATAAAGTGAACTGAGTTCAGATTTTTCCATCTTGAGAAGTTCTGTCTTGATATCTTGGGGGATCATATTTTGGCTATCACCATCGAAGATATAATCAGTTTCCTTCACCTCAAGGGTGTTTGGATTTTTGGCTAAGTATCCCGAAATGTTTCCAAAATTCTGAATCTCTTTGTATTTTGCCTGTGCCTTTTGCCTAAATTCACTTGAGATTTTCTCTCTTAAAATTGTGTCTTTGATCTGATCTTTTACCTCTGCGAAGGTGTACTCCTTTTTAGGCAAGTATTTTTCATTTTTTATAATATGATATCCAAAGGAGGTTTTTACAGGTTTGCTTATTTCACCTTCTTTGAGAGCAAATAGTGCATCCTCAAACTCTTTTATCATCATCCCTCTTTTTACAAATCCTAAATCACCACCATTATTTTTGGAGATGTCATCGGAGTACTCTTTAGCTAAATCTTCAAACTTTGTACCAGATTTAGCTTTTTTGTAGACCTCTTCGGCTTTTTTAAGAGCTTTTTCAACTGTGGCATTGTCTTGGAAGTTATCGATTTTTATCAGAATATGTCTTGCTTTTATCTGCTCTTCTTGTTTGTATTTCTCTTTATTCTTGAGATAATAACTCTGAAGTTCTTGTTCTGAAATATTATCGTCCACCTTGATATGTTCGGGTGAAAAAACCACATATTTGAGTTTGACTTTTGCTGGTTCTAAAAAGTCATTTTTATGATCGAGATAGAATTTTTCGAGAGATTTGTCGTCTACTTTTACCTCTTTTTCGTAAAGTTCTGGAGAAATCTTAATATAGGAAACTTCCGCAGTTTTATTTCTCATTCTGTACTCTTTCAGAATTTCGGCATCGCTTACATATACAGATGAAGCTATGATACCCTTCATTTTATTGAGGAGAAGATTTGCCCTCAAATCGTTTTCGAATGCTTCGGGGGTCAGATTGTTTAGCCTTAAAACCTCTAAATAACGATTTTTGTCAAATTTACCATTGTTTTGAAATGCTGGCACTTTCTGCAGTTCTGCAAGAACTTCTGCATCTGTAATTGGCACCTTGAGTTTTATTGCCTCATCCATCAATAAATATTTTGCTATGATCTCGTCCAATACCTGTTTTGACAATATCTTTTGATCTACAGTGGTGCCGAATATCTGCTTGTAAGTGTTGGATATATTTTCATAAACGGTTTTATATTCATTATAACTGATTACATGATCGTTTATTTTTAATGCGTATGTTTTCTGAGTGCCTTTTTCACCAACACCCCATACTAAAAAGATCGTACCGATAAAGGATGCTATTACAATCCAAAGGAATATGGAAAGAATCTTTCTCTGATTTCGAAAATGTCTAAGCATATACTTCCTCTATAATTTTTTCTTAATAAAAGCCCGACAGGGTTGCTTCGGCACATGGGTTAGCTACTACCGTTGCTTCCTTCCGGACCTGGCGGGGTTCATAGCCGCCCCATTGCAAAGTCCCCATCGAGCTATTAATATCCACTAACGAATTAGTGGACGAAACGGAGAGGGCGGGATTTGAACCCGCGGTAGGGGATTACCCTACACACGCTCTCCAGGCGTGCTCCTTAAACCGGGCTCGGACACCTCTCCAAAAAGGGATTGCTATTATATCAAGAAATTTTCATTTGTCTATAAGTTTTTTATAACTTACTTCTTATTTACGAGATACTCAAGGATCTGATTCTGTTTACCTTCAAATTTTGCACCATACTTTTCCATTCTTTTGATCGTTTCCTTCCACTGCTCTCTTGTTTTCTGCTTTTTTTCTATGATTTCAAGCCCATGACAACTGCTACATTTCTGAACATATATCTCATAATTACTGCTATTTGATGCCGCAAAGAGGGTAGTACTTAGAATGAATACAATTAGAAAGATAATTGCTAATTTCATGTATGCCTCCTCCTGTATCTATATAATATTTCGATAATTATTGCAACAATTAAATATACAAATATCCACCAATAGCCGATGATGGTGAAGATAGTATTTTTGTTGTATAAGATCCCCTGACAGGTGAGGACCCCTTTTTCGTTGATCATTTTTTTAGCAGTTATCTCACCAAAAGGGTTTATACAGGCTGATATTCCAGATTGGGAACTCCTTATTATTCCTCTTCCCGTCTCAATACTTCTCATAACACTCATGGCAAAATGCTGGTATCTGCCCATCGAGTTTCCAAACCAGCTATCGTTTGTGGTGACAACGATGATCTCTGCACCATTTTTAACATTTTTCAGCATTAGTTCGTAAAATGCGTCTTCATAGCAGATGAGGTTGCCGATCTTCTTCCCCTTGTAATTGAATAGTTTCACATCTTTTCCAGCGGTGAAATCGCTATCTGTACCGAAGAAATATCGCTGGATGGGGGCAGTTATAAATTTCAGGGGGAAATATTCCCCGAAGGGGACTAAATGGATCTTGTCGTAAAACTCCACCTGTTCGTTGTAAAAGTAGAGATTACTGTTAAAAACATCGATTTTTGATTCAGATTTTTCATATCTAATGTTTCCTACAATAAAGGGCTTGAAGAATGAATTTGAAACAAAATAGTTGAAAAGGGACCTATCCTCTTGTAAGAAGAAAGGGAAAGCCGATTCTGGCAAAACTACGATATCTTTGCCCGTATTGATCGCTTCCTCTGTATATTTCATCACCTCTTTCACGACATAATTTCTCTGTTCTGGTTCCCATTTTTTTAGGTAGTTATAAGATGGTTGAACAAGGGCAAAACTTAAGGCTTCATTTTTTTTGAGATCCTGTTGAGGGTAATAAAAGTATGAAATGTGTGATAAAATAAGCATCCCTAAAAAATGCCACATATACTTTTTTCTACCTAAAATTAGGTTGGTCAATGCGTAGTTTAAGAAAATGGCAATAAAACTGATCCCCAACTCCCCAACAATAGCCGCATTAATTGCCAAAGGCTTGTACCCCAAGCTATTTAACCCCAAATTAAGCCATGGAAACCCTGTAAAAAGAGTACTTTTTAGGTATTCTATTATTACATAAACTATCGAAATTATGGCAATATTATCCGATTTTTTAACGAAATATAGGAAAGAGATGTTGTATATGCTCAGATAGCATACGAGCAAAAGTAGTAAGACAATCCTAATAATGAAATGTACATCACCAAAATAGTTTACCGTTTCAGTTACCCAATAAAAATTTATAAAATTATAGGTAAAGGCATAGATAACGGAGATTGTTAACCATTTTTCGGGGTATTTTTTTATTGCAAAAAAAAGAGGTACTATAGCAAAAAAAAGTAAAAAGGAGTAATTGTATCCTGGTCCAGAGAAGGTGAGAAGAATGGTGGATAGTACTGGGAGGAGGTAAATGATAAATTTGCTATACATCTTTACACCAATCTGGTTTTGGTAATTTAGCGTTGATTATCATATTGGTAATTAACTCCTGTTCTATCCTTTTAGAATTATTTATTTTCATAAATTGTGCGATTTCGTTTAATTGGAAATTCTTATATTTAACAGTGTATTCTTTTTCTGCAAAGGGGAGGTCATCATTTACAACGATTTTGATTGTGTCTAAATCGGGATAAAAACTTCCAGAGTCTTCCAAAATCAGATCTGCAATATCAAGTCCAGAGGGATCAACATCTCCAAAATGTACTACCTCTTTGCTTTTTCCTCTAAGCCAGTTAGACAAGTTTTTGGTATTTTGAAAGCCAGAGGAGTAAATAAAAATTGAATCGTTGGGAAAAAGCTTGAAAAAGGGGTAAAGGTTTTCAAAAATGACTATTTTGGTGGAGTTAAATGATATATTTGAGATATCTTTTATGAAAAAAGCGAAGAAGCCTGTTTTTTGCAAAAGCGATGTGATGTCTATTCCATGTATGTTAACATATCTGTCGGTTTTAAGATAACTAATTGTAAATTCGGTATCACTATGATATTTGTATATTTTGGTAAGTGTGGAGGATCTTTGGATTGTTTTTGAATCACCGAAAAGTTCCGATGCTAAGTGTCTGATATCTTTAATTTCTCCACCATTGGTGAAATATTTGTGTAATTTCATTGCATTATTGAGAGTTTCTAAATCTTTAATCTTAATACCGTAGATTTCAAGGGTGTTAAGTTGATCTTCTATTTCTGTGCAGTGTTTTTTGTAAAATTCTTCCAATAGATTGATATTATTTACGTAAGCATACTTCCCCTTGACTTTGATGGCTCCGATGTCAACAAAATCCCTTAGTGCTTCATCATAAGGAGAATTTCCATTTTGTAGTATTCTTCTTATGAGTATGGCTCTTTTTACTATCATGAAGCAAATCTTGTGTGTATTGCAACGATACCATTTTCTTGGGCGATTAATTGATAATGAAGCCCTTTATTGAAGTTTGGGATATTTGGAAGTGCCACTATCATCTGCAAACCCCACTGCTCAGCAATATCGTATAATGTGTTTATAGAGTCGGAATCGAGGCGATCCGCTTCATCAAGGAGAATGGGTAAGGCCTTGTTGCTTATGCTTCCTTCTGTAAATCTTGTAAGTATTGCTAATACTATCAGTATGTTAGTTCCTAAATTCTCTCCGTTGGATAGACCTTTCGTCCTTTTTTCCATCTTTTCATCGTAAAGTTCTATATCGATATCGAAATAGTTTCGATAGTCGAGTATATCCTCGTCGGAAACATTACCCTTTGTATAACCTAAGTTTTTTGCCAATTCTTTTATAAAGGATTCAAAATCGACATTTTCAGACTCTAAAAAGTTTAGTATAGAGTTGGTTTGATGGATATGTTGTAGTTTAAAGTAGGCATCTCGCTCTCTTATTACAATTCTGATCTGCCTAATCCTTCCGAATTTTATCACTTTTAAATCGGTGTTAATCGATTTAAGTTTACCTCTAATATCTGATATTCTTTGCTCTATGTTAGTGGTAAAACCTGCGATTGCTTCTTTTATGTCGGACTCTATTTCGTTTAACTTTCTCTCTAATTCGGTGAGTTCATCGCTAAGTTTTGTTAGGGAATTAAAATTCGGACAAACCTTTGTGATAGACTCTTGGTATTTCTCTTCAATATCTGTTGTAATCGGTTCTGATTTATTGTTTTTGGCTAAAAATGCCTTGAGAGCTTCTTCAAAAAGGGCTTTGGACTTGAAATACTCCTCATTTGTTGTGCCGTAGTTGAATGGTTCTATCTCTTTATGTTTAAAGAGGCTTGTAAAAATCGATTTCGTTTCTTCAAGGGATTGCTCAAGGTGTTTAATCTGATCTAAATTTCTATTTAATTCCCTCGATAGGTGGATCTGCTCTGACTCCAATTCCCTTTTTTTATCCTTGAGGTGGTCTATATATTTTTGAAGTTCATCTTTTTGTAGGTACATCTGATGTTTCTTTTTCTGCAATTGTTCGATCTCGGTAAAATCGATCTCACCATTAAGAATTGCCGATGGGTAGTTCTGTTCTAAATGCTCTTTTTTACCTGAAGATCTGTTTAGTTCATTGCTTACTTGAGAAATTTTCTGATTTATGGATCCTATCTCTGCTTCCATATTTTCTATATCTTTTTTGATTTGCGATTTTTTGTTTGTTATTGCTTTTAGTTCATCAATGACTTTTTTGTGTTCTTCATCAACTTCTTTGTATCTTATTTCATAGTCTTCTCTGCCAAAATACTGCATCAATTTTGAGATATTTGGGATATCGTTTTTTATTTTATTAAAAATAGGGATATGCGACTCTATGAATTCAACCTCCTGTTGTGCCGTGTGATACTGCTCCTCTAAATCTTTTTTTTCTAAAAATTCGTAGAGATTTTTTAATTCCAGCATTGTTGATTTTAAAGATTCGGAATTAGACAACTCATTCTGAAAGTTGGCTATCTGCTGATCTATTAATTCTATTTCATTTTTTAGCATTTTTATACGCTCTTTACGGGAAGATTCGCCAAGTACGGGATATTTCGATTCAGGTTCATATCTCAGTAGCCCTTCAGATTCTTTTATTAGATACCCTTCACCCTTTTTTATGCAGTCTCTTTTTAGATGATCTATCATGCTGTTTTTTATGAAATGCAATCTTTTACTCCCCTTTAAGTATCTTTCAATCTCTTCTTCATCATCAAAAACGGCGGCTGTTTTTAATTCACCTAAAATTGCCTCTAACTCTTTACTCTCTTCAAGGGGGATATTGTCGTAGAATTTATATAGCAGTTTGCCATGATAATTTTTTAAGGTATCTGGTAGTTCTATTTTACCTGTGATGAGGGTTTCAATCTCTTTTTGCAAATCTATCTTCTGGTTGGATGATCTTTCTATCTCCTTTTTGTAATTGTAGATTTTTTGCTCGAATTCGGATATTTTTCCCTCAAGGTTAAAAATGTCCGAAAACGATATTCCTTTTCCGATAAGGTTTTCGTATAACTCTTTAGCTTTTAGGTACTGCTTGTATTGGGTATGAATATTGTGAAATCTATTTTGGTATAGAGAGAGATTTTTTATTTTATCTGACATATCGTTCCAAAATTCCAATTCATCTGTGATATTCTTTTGAGTAAGCTTTTTTAGGGTTGCTTTTTCGAAGTTTTGAATATGTTTTACTAATTGTTGATATTTGGATAAATGTTCTTTTATGCCTTGCAATTCGTAATAAAGAGCAGATTTTTTATCAGATAAATTTAACTCAGCCTCTATGAGTTCATCTGCTCTTTTTATATATTCATCCCTTTTATAGGTGTGTTGTTCTAACTCATGTTTTAGATTGTTTAACTCTTCAGTTAGTTTTGTTATTTTCACTTTCGTCTCGGAATACTCTTCAAAAGCCCTGAAGTTTTTTTCCATGTCGCTTATATTTTCGAGAAGAAGTTGAATCTCTTTTTCCAATTCTTTGTATTCTGAGTCTTTTTTAGTTATATCCAACAAAATTTTTTTTAGGTCATCATCGATTATATTTAGCTGCTTTTCAATGTTGCTATTTTTGTTGAAGAGAAGATTCAGTTGACTGTTTAGGTTCCCATATTGAGTGCAAAAATATTTGTATGAAATGTCGGTATATCTATTTTTTAGTTCGAAAAGATGTTCCACATTTTCCTTGATGTTTTTTATCTCGCGAATTTTTTGTTGAATGATGTTTCTCTGTTTTATATTATTGGAAAGGGTTGTTATTAGGTTTCTCGGTCGATTATCTGCTGTGGCTAATACATCTTTTATGATCCTGCTGCTATGGTGGAGTATTCCAGTGGAGATAGAACGGTATAAAAGAGAAAAGTCTGAAATACGGGAAGAGATATTTAGCCCTAAAATCCCCTTTTCAAAAAGGTAGTTGTGGTATTCTGAGATGGTATCAAACGGAAAAAGTGTGGAACTGGGTGATCTATTCAATAATTTAAGTTTGATATTGCGAAAATCGTCAAGCAGTAAGTTTCCTTCAAAAAAGTCTTCAATGATAAGATGAGTATTTTCTGCAGCAAAAGGCTTTATCTCCACCTTGCCATCGGGCTGTTTGTATAGTCTTACTCCAAAGGCATATTGCTTTGTCATACCACCTATGTTGAATATGATATATCCGAGTGTGGAATACATATAATCTGCTAAAGTGCGATCATCCTTGTGTGTAGTTACATTAAATTTTGTGTACTGCTGATTTGCGATGATTCCCACCTGAATTGCATCAAGAAGTGTAGTTTTTCCCACACCATTTTTGCCAAATATCGATGTGAAGGTTTTATCAAACTTAAAAGTCGATTTCGGGTACAACTTAAACCCAATAACTATCAGACTATCGATGTATGCTTTTGAAGGTTTTGGGATCATTCGATCTCTTCCTCTGATATTGTAAAATCTGTTTCTTTTATGAAGACTCCCAAAATATCTGAAATATCGGGCTCACCAGTATCTTTATCATACAATTCCAACGCCAAATCGAAAAATCTTTTTATTGGCTTTTTTATTTCAAACACGGTTGAGTCCCCTTTGAGAAAAGACCCTTTTTTTACTTCGATGAAATTGTAAGATGAAAGTTGCTTTAATGTTTTATGAAAATTCTCCATAATAGTATCTATTCTTCGATCCGATTCAATAAAATTTGTAGTTTTTCTTACATAAATCTCGTAAAGGTTTTCTAAGGTAAAGATAGTTTTAAGCTCTTCAAATATCGTTTCAGAGCTGTGGGTAGGGTTCTCTAAATTTGAGAAAAATTTTAGGGCTAAATACATCCCTGTGAAGGTTTCCGATTTTGAAAAGTATGATATCGAACTGTATCTATCTTTGATCTTTACCCTTAGATAAAAATAGTTTTCCTGTTTTTCCAAATTGTATCCTAATATACTGTAATATTCAGCAAGTTGTTCGAAATACTCTTCAATAAAAACATATTCACTCAGCATATTATCGCCTAAGATATTTACACCATTCATTAAAAGATAATTTACTTTTCTAAAGTTGCTTGACTCTTCTCTAAGTATTTTCAATAGATTCTTTTCGCTCATGATGGGTAAACTCTTTTTTATACAATTTTATGTACGAGTAAAAAACATTTTCATACTCAATCTCGTCATCAGAAACATCTATTCTGCAGAAATCGGATACTTTGGCTAAAATAAGGTTGTAATATTTTGGCATATTTCCAAAAACAAGAGGGTATTTTTTTATAAATCTGATATAATCCAATTCATTAACAGTGTTTAATTCAGTTCGAATATCATCAACGATTTTTTCAATCTCTTCCTGTTCAAATTTATCTATCTGCTCGGTGAAGACCTTGTTTTCTAAATCGATGAATACCTCTTTTTTCTTATTCGATTGCCAATTATACCTAAATTCTGGAGGTCTACTTCTCGTAGGTTTAATAAGGTATATACCATTTTTCCCAAAATATTGAAGCAGTTTCTGTTGGAATTGCAGTATCTTATCAAGAGCACTTATATTGATTTTCAAGGTGAAAAGTGAGATGTGTCTGTGGATAAATTCTGTGATATCCACAAGCATTATTTCAAGTTCGTTTTTGATACTGAATAGTTTTCGGGATGCTCTATAAATTACTTCCGAAGTTTCGGGATCATTTTCTGTTTTTTTATCCAATTGATTTAGTAGATGCAAGATCTGGTTGTATGATGAGTATCTCGATAGCGCAGAAGAGAGGTCTTTTATGATATCTTTGATTTTATTGAGATGATCCAAAAAGTTCCTTAAAGAGTTTTCATCTCCAGCCTTTAGAGCAGTTTTTACATCTAATTTCGATTCATTGATGGACTCTTTGAGGGTCCTTATCTTCATATCTAATTTTAGTAGAAGGTCATAAAAGGAATGCCTAAAAAAGTTTCTTATCTCTTCATTTGTAGCATTTTCAAATGACTTGATCGTTTGATATATTGTGTAAAGGTTGCTTTCCACATCCGATTGATTTTCGATCTCTTTTTTAAATAGTGCATCTACGAGGCTATTTCCAAGCTCGGATAAAAAGTAAACATTCTGATCGGAGGATGAAAAGATCAAAAGATTTTTCTTTAACAAGCTGTCGAGAGCTGCATCTTCGTTTATGGTATATAGGTCGAGCTCTCCGAGCATATTTTTTGCAAGTATGATGGCATTTATCACGGTATCTTTATCTATATAGTTTTTTTCAAAATTTTCGGATGAGTTTATCTTGATTAGGAGTAGGGATACAGCTTCAAGGGGGGTTAGGCTGATTCCATTAGAGTACTTTTTTAGAAATTGTGTTATCTTCTGCCGTACATCGATTTTTTCCATAATCAAGAATAGATTAGATGGTGTTTGTTGTCAATAGTTTTGTGTTCGGTTGGTTTTAGTGGCTAATCGAAGTCGAGTACGATCACGAAGGGGTCGATTCTTTCCACATATATGCCGAAATTATGGGCGGACATGATCTTTTTACATATCGCAAGGCCGAGCCCCGATCCTTTTGTATTTGTGGTGTAAAATGGGGTAAAAAGCTTTTCGATGTCGATATTTTTGTTGTTGTGTTGGTTGATTATCTTCATTGTTTTACCCGATAGATCTATGGTTATATTGCTGTTTTCTAAAGAGGCATTTATCGCATTGACGATTAGATTTATTAGTACCTGTAAAATCTTATTTTCATCGGCAAATATCGTGAAGTCATCTCCTATAATGTTAAACTTTAGATTTTTTCTGTCTGCATCGTGTTTTAAAAGTAAGATTGCCCTATCGATAAGAGTTTTTATGGAAAATTCGGTTCTTTCCAATTGGAATTGTTTGCCAAATGCGTTGAAGTCATCCACTATCTGTTTGAGTCGGTCTATCTCATCGAGGAGTTTGTCCATATAATCCATCAGTTCTTCGTTGTCGAGTTTATTGTAGATATAGTTTGAAAAACCTTTTATGGAACTCAATGGATTTTTTATCTCATGGGCAAGGATATTTGCCAAGTTTGCTATCTCCTCCATCTGTTTTGCTTTTGCAAGTTCCAACGAGAGGGTGTCATACTTTTTGATCATTAGTTTTAGCAGGATAAGTAAAGCAATCACGAAGATGATCGATATGAAAATGAGGTATATATCTTTCTTTGATGAGTCGATAAATTGATTCAGACTCTTTTTGGATACCAACACCGTTACATAATATAGTGGGAAAAAGTTTGTGGAAAGTTTCGATTTTATAGTAGTGTCGATGGCATCTTCTGGATTGAGGATTTTTGTTAGAAAGATTTCATCTTCAGTTTCAGAGAGACCCTCTTTGGGTTCGGTATTGGCAGTTTTATTCTGAATATTTTTAGTTTTATAGATCAGTTCATCCTCTGTGAAGATCAAGATTCCATTTATATTCTCATTTTTTGATAGCTCCTCTGCCAATTGTATTACGCTGATACTTTTTATGCTTCCAAAATATTTTGGGGCACCTTCGAGGGCTTTTAGTGTGAGTTCACCTTGAGCAATGAGGCTATTCTTTTGTGTTTTAATATTGAGTTTATATTTTTGAATTTCGTAATAACCCAAGAAAAGAAGGGCGAGGATCGAGAGTATGATCAGGAAATTTACGGTATTAATCAGCTTTTTCATAGAGATATTTTATTGCAAAATACAAAATTAACAAGGGGAAAATGAATTTCCACTTTACCTTTTTCAAATTAGAATATATTATAAAAAAATGCTTGAAATCGATGTTTTGTCATCTGGTAGTTCGGGGAATTCTTATCTTTTAACTTTGAACAATAGTGCCGTATTTGTAGATATCGGTGTATGCAAAAGGGATCTGACCAGATTTAAAAAGAAGTTAGAGGGTAAAAAGGTTTCTCTTTTTTTGACCCACGAGCATATCGATCACATTAAAGGGTTTAAATATTTCCAATCTCTATATGATGGTGAAGTTTTTTGTGGGTTTGCCACAGCAAAGTATCTTCATCAGATGGGGTACGATACAGATAATATCAAGGTTATAGAGCATCATCATACATATACTTTTGATGAATGGCAGGTTTATACCTTCGGTTTGAGTCATGATAGTGCCGATATCTTTGGGTTTCGTTTTGATATTGGGGGATACAAAATATCTTTTGTCACTGATACAGGTGAGGTAAATAAAGATATTTTAGGTGCAATCGCAAAGACAAATATACTGTTTCTTGAGTCCAACTATGAGGATGAGATGCTGATAAAAGGGCGGTATCCTGCACACCTCAAAAAGAGGATTTTATCCCGTAGAGGGCATCTATCCAATAGGGATGCGATTAATACGCTTCACGAAATATACGACAGTTCACTTGAGAGGGTATGTTTCTCCCATATAAGCGAAGAGAACAACTCTTACGATTTGATGGAGAAATACTGTAGATATTGTGAAAAAACATTTAAAGTTGAAACAATTTATCTTAAGCAGAAAACAGCATACAGTTTCAAGGTTCATTAATGAACTTTTTAATTTGCAATAAATCGAAATTTAGTGGTGATGTATGAAAAGATATATTTTTTTGGCACTTTTGTTTGTAGGTAAATTATCTTTTGCTTTGACAGTGGATGAAGCTGTGGAAAAGGCATTAAAGAGCTTTCCAGATATTGCCATATCCCAAAGAGAAGTGAAAATCCAGCAATACGATTTAGAAAGTTCAAAGGGGGATTTTTTACCGAAATTGGTCTTTTCCTCTTCCTTAAGTTATACCGATCCCGATGATGCACCAGAAACAAGATCATTTTACAATGAACTAAGGCTAAACTACAATCTTTTTTCAGGATTTTCTCATTCGAATAAACTCGATATTTCAAGATACACCCTAAAGACAAAGGAACTCGCCACTCTTTCCACGACAAATCTCATAGTAAAAAATGTGAAATCTGCCTATTACGATGCCTTGATGTATAAAAAGATCTATCAATTTTACGATGAATTATACAAAAACTCCCTTAAAACTTACGAGTTTACAAAGTCGAAATTTGAGGCAGGTAGGGCTTTGTCCCTTGATGTATTAAAAAGCCTCACAGAGGTAAAAAAGTATGAAACTAAGAAAACGGAAGTTAAGAATAATCTTATAAATGCCCTAACTGTATTAGGATACTACACCGATGAGAAATACGATCTTGATCTGGAGTTTTCTTCCGATTTTTCTGCCATCGATCTAAAAAATTTTGAACATTATCTATCTAAGTTTGAAGAAGGTAATCCAGATCTTCTCGCTTACGAGTCAAAGATCCAATCAGCAAACAAACAGATCTCCCAGAGTAAATCATCGTTTATGCCTTCTGTCGACCTTTATGGATCAATTGCAAGAAGTGATACGAAAAGGGGTAGTTTGGAAAGTGATACTAATAGCTCTTCGGTGGGTATTTCCCTTAATTGGAATCTTTTTAATGGATTTAAAGACAAAAATGATTATGAAAAGCAGAAGTTGAACTATTACAATACCATCGAACAGAAAAGAAAGTTTGTAAAGGATATGAAGAAAGATATTCTACTGACATACAACAAACTATTGTCTGCTGGTGAGACGCTTACCTATCAAAGAGAACTTGTAAAGGTGACGGAGGAGAATTTCAAACTCACCTCAGAAGCCTACGAATTGGGTAGAGCAACCCTCATAGAACTTTTGAAGGCTAAGGATGAACTTATCTCATCGAAGATAGATCTCATAAATCTTCAAAATTCTATAACTCAAAATTATCTAACTTTAGAATACTATACAGGTGGTAAATTATGAAAAAGATCATCGTATTCTTGATCATTTTACTGATTATCGGAATTGGAATAGGGATATACATTTATAAGGGTAAGAAAAAGGATGTGGAGATCATCGACACTGATGTTGCAAAGATCGGAAATGTAAGCGGTTTCTTGCAGGAAACAGGTATAATAAAAGCACAGGTGGGTGCCCAGATCAGCATCGGAGCAAGGGCAACAGGTGTGATAAAGATGCTTAAAGTAAAGGTTGGGGATACTGTCAAGAAAGGTCAATTGGTGGCTGATATAGATGATAGGGAGATTCTCACTCAGATTGCCTCAATAAAGGATAGTATTAAAGCCATTGAGCAGGATATTCGTCAGGAGAACGAACTTTACCCAGTAAAAAAGAGCAGTATCGAAAAGGATATCGAAACTAATAGAGCAAAATACAACTTGGCAAAAAGTACCTACGAACGGGAGAAGATGTTATTTGATAGAGGGTTTTCCACTATCGAACAGCTCGATAAAACAAAAACAGACATGGAAGTGGCTTATAACAACTTAAAAAGCTCCGAAATTGCTCTTGATAAACTAAACAGGGAGCATAAGCTTGCCTTGGATAGCCTAAAGATCAAGCTTGATAATGCAAAGAATAATCTAAGGGAAGCAGAGGTAAGACTGAGCTATACGAAGATTTACTCCCCCATCGATGGTATAGTTTCTCAGGTGAATGCTGATGAAGGGGAAACGATTGTTGCTGGATTACAGGTGGCAAACCTCATCACAGTATTTAACCCCAATATGCTTGAGATGTGGATCTACATAGATGAGACAGATATCGGCAAGGTAAAGATCGGTGATACCGTGGAATACACTGTGGATACTTACGGAGATAAAAAATTTGAAGGATCTCTTTCCAAGATCTATTATGAGCCTGTTGTAAAGGATAGTATTGTGTATTACTTGGGTATTGTTCCAATTAAGATAGAGGATGCAAAGCTTTTGCGTCCCGAGATGACAACCCATGTGAAGATTAAGATATCCGAAAAGAAAAATATACTTACCGTAAAAAATGGTGCGATAAAGTTTGAATCTGGTGAGCAGGTTGTGTACAAAGTGATCGATAAAGCAAAAAATAAAGTGGAAAGGATCCCAGTCAAGGTTGGTATCAGGGGTGAGAATCGATCAGAGATCCTTTCTGGACTTAAAGAGGGCGATGAAGTGGCTGTGAAGATCATTCTACCACCTGATTTTTCTAAAAAGAAACAGACTAACCCCAAGAGAGTAGGTAGAAGCTAAGATGTCTCTTGTAATACTCGAGGATATTCATAAAGAATACACAGTAGGTGGTAATGTATCTAAGGTTTTAAGGGGGATCAGTTTATCCATCGAGAAGGGTGAATTTGTGGCTCTAATGGGGCAGTCTGGTTCTGGGAAAACTACGCTTATGAATATCATCGGTATGCTCGATACCCCTACCTCTGGCAAATACATTTTGGATGGTAAAGAGATATCCAAAGAGAGCGATGATACCCTTTCCAAGCTTAGAAATCAGTTTGTGGGGTTTATATTTCAGAGTTTTTACCTTATCCCCTATTCCACTGTTTTAGAAAATGTTTTGCTGCCGATCTATTATTCAGGCAAAGATCTCAATAGATATACAGAAAAAGCAAAAGATCTACTCAATCAGTTGGGGCTTTATGATAAAAGGAACAACAAACCAAACCAGTTGTCCGGTGGTCAGCAGCAGAGGGTGGCAATAGCAAGGGCGTTGATAAATGATCCTGAGATGATTCTGGCCGATGAACCCACAGGCCAGTTGGACAGTGAAACTGCCAAAAGTATCATGGAATATATCACAAAATTGAATGATCAGGGTAAAACGGTGATCATTGTAACCCACGACCCCACTATTGCATCATATTCCAAAAGACTTATAAAAATAGCAGATGGGGTTATTATCAGTTAAAATTTATCTATTTATTTTGAGATTGAAGTTGCTAATTGTTTCTTCCAAAAGAATTTTTTGTTCATCTGTTATAGTATGTGGTGGTTTTATTTCATAAAAAAATTTTTCTCCATCAAATCTTACCCTTAGCCCTTTTATCTTATCTCTAAGTGCATCTTCTAAAGTTTCGATTTTATTTATAATTGAGTAATCAATGGGTATGTTTACAAGTCTCGTTGCCTTGCAGGATTCTCGGATAAAAGATATATTTTTTAAAGGTGAATTCTTCAACCCTGCTGATATGGCGTTTTTATCCATCAATAGGTCTATAAAAGGGGATACTACACTAAATTCTTTTAGAGCTTTTCTGCCTGGTCTTTCTTCTGAAAGGTCGTCTAAGTTGCTACCATCGAAGATGTGGGAATAGCCCAGAGATATTCTTATCTCATCGATCTTTTTTAGAAAGCTTTTCTTGCAATAGTAGCATCTAAGCGAATCGTTTTTAAAGAAATTTTCATCCATATCGGCATTAAATCCGATCCATTTTACATCTAAAAGTTTCGCTACCTTTTTAGCATTTTCAATCTCATACCTGAAAACATGCTCATTTATAGCGGTAACTGCTACAACATTTTTCTTTCCTAAATAATTCGATGCTAAATAGAGAAGATAACTGCTGTCGGCACCACCACTTAAAGCAACTACGGCATTTTTGAATCTATCAAAATACCCCTTCAATATATCCTCCACCCAAAAGGATATCGTTGATATAGACGGCGGCAACCTGACCTGGTGCAGGGAATGGTTGAGGTTCGTCAAATAATAGATGAGCTTTGCCATCGGGGAGAATCTCCACAAGTGCTTTGGCATCTTTCATACGGTATCTTAATCTTGCCTCTGCCCTGAAGATCTTTTTAGGATTTCCAAACCAATTGCAGTCTTTGAGTTTCACCCCTCTATATCCAGCCCTATTATCATCTGTCAAAAATATATCACCACTGTCAGCGTCAATTCTTTCTATATAAAGGGGCAAATGATAACCGATACCCAGACCTTTTCTCTGACCAACGGTGTAGAACTCGATACCTTCGTGTTGGGCGATTGGCTCACTCTTGTATATGAAATTGCCTTTTTTTATCTTCTTGGGGTCTATCATCTTTTTAAGGTAGTCACGATAATCGGTACCCTCGAGAAAGCAGACCTCCTGACTGTCCTTTTTTTCTGCCACAGTCATACCGAGAGATGATGCGATCTCTCTAACTTGAGATTTTTCAATTTCTCCGAGTGGGAAGATAAGTTTTTCCACGAGTTCGTTTCTTATTAAACATAGATAATACGATTGATCCTTTTGACTTGATGAAGCCTTTTTTATATATTTCGTTCCGTTCAGATCGGTTATTTGAGCGTAATGCCCTGTTGCGATGTAGTCTGCGCTGTATTTTAGCAACTCATTGAAGAGGTGATAAAACTTTGCATTCCTATTACAGTGAGCACAAGGGTTTGGAGTGAGCCCTTTTCGGTAGCTATTGATAAAGTATGATATGACGGTTTCTTTGAATTCCAATGTCTTATCCACCATCTCCCACTTTATACCAAGCTGGGATGCGATCTTTTCAGCATCTGCTAAATATTTTTCTTGATTATCAAACATCTTAATGGTTACACCGATGACATCAAATCCCTGATTTTTAAGAAGATAAGCTGCCACAGACGAATCCACACCACCACTCATCGCTACAATTACCTTTTTCAAGTGCTGCCTCCTTGATTTCTTAGGGATAGATTATTGCCAATTTACAGAAAAAGCAAGGGTTAAGAGGTATAAAATGATCACTTCCGAGATCTCAATAAATGCCCCCACCATATCCCCTGTCCACCCACCGATCACCTTTTTATAAATCGATATAAAAATAAAGCATATTGATACAAACGACAGATTTAAAATAAGAAAATTGGTAAGATTTAGAAGAAGAAAAGATAGGGCAATGGGTATCAGCAAAAACGGAGTGAAAATATTTTTTAGTGTAATCGATTGAAAAAAAGCACCTGTGCCTTGCTCTCGGGCATAGGGAAGGAGATAGATGATCGTCAATGCTCCCAATCGGGAGTAGGATAGTGCTAAAATTATGTGTAAAGGTTCGATTACTTTTAGAAGTTCGTATTTGAAGAGTAAAACAATTACAACTGCCACAGTTCCCATAGTGCCTATGCGGCTATCTTTCATAATCTCCAATTTCCTTTCTTTAGTTTTGTGGGAGAAAAAGGCATCGGAGGTGTCTGCAAGACCATCGATATGAAGGGCACCTGTAATTACAATCAGATATATGAGTGTGAAAATGTATTTAAATTGCAAGCTACTATTTAATAAGAAATAGGCGGGGATTGAAATCAGTACCCCCACCAGAGGAAAGAAAAATATTGCATTTCTGTTATCGTATTCTTTTAAATTAATTTTAAAGATAGTTAAAAAAGTTAGTGCAGTGAGAAAACCTCTCATTTAGGGATACCAGCTTCCTCAAATGTGGATACATTTACAAACATATTTGCCGCCTGCTTTAGAAGCGGCAAAGCTAATACAGCACCAGTACCTTCACCCAAACGCATTTTTAGATTCAAGATAGGTTGTAATCCCAAGTATTCCAGCATCTTGATATGCCCCGGTTCTTCTGAGCAATGTCCTGCGAAGATATACTCTTTTACCGTTGGATTTAACTTGTATGCGATCAAAGCCCCAGCGGTTGAGATAAACCCATCGAGGATAAGAGGTACTCTGTTGTAAGCTGCTGCAAGGATAGTTCCAGCGATTGCACCGATCTCTGCCCCACCCACCTTTGCAAGGGTATCTATGGGGTCATTTGGATCGGGGTTGTGTAGAGAAATACCTTTTTTTATGACTTCTATCTTTTTTAGTACTCCTTCTGATGTTAATCCTGCACCTTTGCCCGTCATCGTTTCCACAGAATTGCCGGTAATTACGGCACCTATTGCCGCCGATGGGGTGGTATTGCCGATACCCATTTCCCCTGTGATTACGGCGTCGAGTTTTTTCTCTTTTATGTATCTATCTGTTATCTCGAATCCAGCCTCGATACATTTTATCGCTTCATCCCTTGTCATTGCTGGCTCTTTGGTGAAATTTTTTGTACCGTTTACAATCTTTTTGATGACAAATTCGTTTTTATAATCTTTTATCTGGGAAGAATCGAATTTTGACCCTATATCGGCAAGGACTATTAAAACATTTTCCTGTTTGGCAAGCACGCTTACCGTTGCCATGTCGTTGAGAAAACAGTTGAACATCAACCCTGTAACCTCTTGTGGGAAAGATGAAACCCCTTCTTCCACAACACCATGATCCCCAGCCATTACAAATACCGCCGCTCTTTCGATTTTTGGTGTCAGAGTGCCGTAAATACTGCACAACTGCTCTGAAAAGTCGTGTAGTCTCCCCATAGCTTTGTGGGGCATGAGAAGATTGTCAGTGCGTTCTTTTGCTTTTAGCAAGATCTCTTTTGAGGTTGGTTTGATATTTGATAAAATTTCGTTTAACATTTGCACCCTCTTAAGTTTTTTCCTATTTTATTTGACATACCTACATTTAGTCAACCAAAAAATTGGTGAAAAACGTAGATTGCTATAGACATACTTACCAGAAAAAAGTTAACAAAGGTGAAGT
>CAZFHX010000019.1:0-43777 GCA_964519265.1 uncultured Deferribacterales bacterium | reverse complement strand
AAGGGTCATTTTGTAATCTGCTTTTTAGCTTTTTTGCTTGAGAGAACGCTTGAATATAGATTAAAAAGAAACAAAGTAGAAGCAACGCCAGCAAAGATTAGAGAATCTATAAACAATATGAACTTTGCAAAATTTGAATCAGAAGGACAAACATTTTTGTTAAAGACTAAGGTTGATAGTCTTGGTAGTAAGATTCTAAGGGCTATGAGGATCTCCCCACCAAAGAATTTATCCAAACCAGAAGAAATATCTCTATAAAATCTAACAAATAATCCAAAAAACAACTCGTAGTGGCAAAATGCGCAGACTTAAAAATGATAATATATTTTTATGAGTAAGTTACAAAATTAAACTGTCAAAGTCTGGAAAAAATATCCTCACTTAAAGCTTAATTGAATTTAATAATTTTTCAATAAAATTACGAGAAATTTGAACACTATTTTTCTTTTCTTTAAAAAATTCTTAAACTATTAGATCATGATCTTTAATGAATAATCATAACTGATAATACTAAGTTATTTAACAGCTATAGGGAAATCTGGCACTGTATTGGGTTTTGTTGTTACTGGCGTCTGTTTACCTTTTGTTAGTTCTTTTACCCTTTCAGCGATATAAGTATCAAGCATGTTTACAGTTATTTCACCTTTACCAAGAAGGTCGGCTTTCCCATTAATACCCTCAATCAAAGCTTTAGTGAAAGCTCCATTACCCCATACTGGATCTTCAAGAGAATACTGCCTACCCGTAGAAGATGCAAACACTACGACACCATTTTCAGCACTTGTTAGTTCATTTATTATCCCTGTTATGTCAGTTAAAGTTCTTTTCCCCATAACACCACCTGAATGACAAGTATCAACAAACATAGTAACCTTACCTGCAATACTTGCTACTGTATTTTTTATGTCAGTAAAGGGAAGACCCGTTCTTTTCAATTTTTCGAGATCTACATTATAAGGTAAAAAGTAATATATTCCTGAAGTATCATTCAATCCATGTCCTGCAATAAAAACCATAGCTAAGTCTTTGTGAGTCGTCTCTTTTTGAAGCCACTCAAGTCCATCAAGGATTTCATCCTTTGTGGCATTTTCATTGAGAAGTAATTTAAATCTCACATCTCCATAAAGTTTCCCTTTTTGTTTGGACATCTCTTTTACAAAATCCTCTGCGTCTTTGTGAGCAAAATTTAGTTTTAAAGATGGTTCCTTATAATTACTAACACCAATAGCAAGTATGTAAAGATTTGGTTTAACAACATATTCTTCTTTTTTACCTTCCCAGAAAATTTTTATAGTTGCTGGCACACTTGCTGAATATCTGTTTTCAGCAACAAGACTTAATTCAAAATCCCTCTCGGGTACATTAACTTTTAATTCCTGAATATCAGATTCTCCATTGCTTTTTAAATTTAAAATTCTTATCCCTCTTTCCTGAGCTATAGATCTCCCATCTAAGAGAACTTTTATGTTTGTTATAGGTTCTCCTGAAGGATTCTTGACAAAATACTTTACCGAAATTTCTTTATTTGAAGTTTTTGACCCATCAACTGGCGAAAGAATAGTTACAACAGGAGGAAGTATCTCCTTAATAGATTTTTCAACTCTTTTTTTACCTGATTCTTCATTAGCAAGAGTAATAGACTTATCTTCATCGAAAGTCTTAAAAATATTTGCAATTATATCCGACCTATAAAATCTATGCCTAAACCTACCTGCTGGATAAAAATCCGCTGACTTATCTTTACCATTGTTTATATGCCAACCTATGAGATCTTCTCCACCTGCACTAGCGTTATAATAACCTTTTGATGTCCATAAGACCCAGCGTTTTTTGTCTTTGTGTGGAAAAAAAGATAAAAGTTCTCTGCCACCTTCAATACGGAACCATCTTATTGTACCATCTCCAAAACCAGCTACTGCAACTTTTCCATTACCAGATATGTTCAACGCCCAACAACTTGCCGGTGTAGGTATTTTCCAAATCTGTTTGTTGTTTTTGTCGAAAAATGTTAAAAACCAATCAGTACCAATTACAAATCCCCTTTGATCTGGCAAAATTGCGATTACTCGAGAAATCATGAGTATCAATTGATATATTTTTACCATTGATCATCGGTGCTTGCGTATCTTTCCAGTTCGTTATCTTTATTATATCTGACTCTACTACAGGTGAAGTTAACCTATTTTCTTTATTTAGTTCGATACCCAAATTGCCTGATATTGCATCAAAAAGATACGATTCCCCTCCTAATTCATAAATAAATTCCACTTGAGAACCATCGTAAGATACTCGAAATTTATCAAACATATTTCGAAAATCTATAATTTCAGACTGTTTATAAACTAATACATTTCCATCAGCATCAATTAAACCAAAAGATGGTTCAAATGAACCGAATGCAATACCCCCATCCTTCAACGGAACAAGATGGGTTATGGAGTTATCTGTGACTGGCATATCTAACTGAATATTACCATCTTTATCCCATTTTCTTATGAATATTTTCCATTCATTATCTACAAGTTTTTGACAGTTTCCAGCCGCATAGATATAGTCACCAGAAAAAGCAACACTGAAAAAATTGCAACCTTCTATATCCCTTGTATCTAACCTGTATAGATCTTTTAAATCTTTAGATGAAATAACATATACATTTTTTGTATCATCAAAACCAACAACAATCTTCGTCCCATCTGGCGAAAAACTAACTTGAAATGGCCTTTCTCCACCAATTATTTTTCTCTTTTTAATAAGTTTAAAATCTTTACTGTAGAGTCTCAAATACCCATCAAATGAGCTTACTACCATCAAGCCACTATTACTGAAATCTATTCCATAGATACTATCCCCGTAATTTTTGTCTTCAAAAACAAGCTTATAACTATTGGTATCATAAACTTTTATTCCTATATTCCCCCATACTCCAACAGCCAAATATCTTCCATCCTTAGAGTATGATATCTGATTTATAACATTGGGAATCCCTTTTATTCTTTTTATTAAATTACCTGTATTCAGATCGAATATATACACCGAATTATCTCTATCCCATAAAAATCCGGTATCCCCACCTCCAGCAACATATCGACCATCAGGAGAAATCGCTACTGCATAGATCTTACCTTCATTTTCTTCACCTATAGGTGGTCTCAATGTCTTGAGAAGATTTCCATTTTTGAAATCCCAAACCCTTATAGTTTTATCAATAGAACATGTAACAACATATCTTTCATTTTTATCTATACCTACTCTCTTTACACCAGAGATATGCATCCCAGTTTCTATCCTCAATAGTGGATCAGACTGAATTTCAGAAGCAATCAAAATGAACGGAACTAAAAATAAAAAAACAAATACTAATCGTCCTAATTTATCCATAATATATCTTTCAAAGTTAGCCCCATCATTACACCTCTTGATTTATTATACCATACTTAAACTTAGGTGTCCACTTTTTAAAAAAACAATAAAAAATATTCACATCCTAACTATTACTTATATGTTCAAAACCCTCACCAATTCATCCCTAATATACCCCTTTATCTGATCCCTGACCATTCTAAAAACATTCAATTTCTCACTCTCAGAGCCAACAAATTTAGCAGGATCTTCAAAACCTTTGTTGATAATGAGAGCCTTTTTGAGATAGATAGGGCAGGTTTCGTTTGCATGACCACACACAGTAATTACAACATCGAAATTGATACCACTCATTTCATTCACAGTTTTGGAGTAATGCCCTGTCATATCAACCCCATCTTCCTCCATTACCCTTAGCATATAGGGATTTAGTCCATGCTTCTCTATACCAGCGGAATACACATTGTATTTTTCTCCTAAAAATATCTTTCCATACCCCTCAGCCATCTGGCTGCGACAGGAGTTCCCAGTGCAAAGAAAAAGTAGGTTCTTTTTCTTATTCATTTTCTCATCTCCAGGATCATCTTCTTTATCTGCTCAACACTGGGAAGAGGCTTCCCCTCATGAACCACCACTTCATCAATTACAATACCAGGAGTAGCCATAACATATTTGGTTATCTCTCTGATATCTTTGACATATTCAATAACAACATCAGTAGCATTGAGTTGCTCCACCGATTCACAAATCATTTTGTAAACAGTCTCACAATTTCTACAACCTGTTCCTAATACTTTTAAATTCATAACTTCCCCTAAAAAAATTTATTTTAGAAATCTCAGTAACTTTACAGAATTTTGATAATCTCTCTTAAAATTGCTTTGATAATTAGCTTTTTATCTATAACCTCCTTTTCGCCAGTTTCATCGATCACAGTTCTACATTCACTGTCCCCACATGGTCCACAACAGCAACTCTGACCTACTTTCAAGTTCAAAATATCTTCAATCTTTTTTCCATTAATAATTATCTCATTTGAAGAAAGAGGATTTCTTTTAAATTCATCCAAAGAAAGTACTCTTTTTTGAAAATCAAGTTCTATACCCATACCATTAAATAAAGGTTCTAATTTTTTAATTACATATTCTAAATTTAGATAGGTTTTATCACATCTATCACAGGTTTCCCCTTTTTCGTCAACTAACCTCTGCCAAATTACCTCAAATTTTTTCATTTTTACTCCTTATGAAATTTGTCCATATATGAATCCCGCCAATGTGGACATTATAATCACAAGTAAAACATACACAACAGTTTTTTTGGTACCAATCACGCTTCTAATTACAAGCATATTTGGTAAGCTCAACGCTGGTCCAGACAACAGGAGAGCCAAAGCTGGCCCTTTCCCCATTCCAGCACCCATGAGCCCCTGTATTATGGGAATTTCTGTAAGGGTGGCAAAATACATAAAAGCCCCTACGACAGATGCAAATAGATTCGAAAATAATGAATTACCACCAACAAGGCCTTCGACATATCTTGATGGTATAATCCCTTCATGTCCTGGTCTACCAAGTAGGAATCCTGCCACCAAAACACCAATAAACAGTAAAGGCACTATCTGCTTTGCATAGCTCCATGTCTCCTCCATCCATAAAAAATTATCATCTTTACTCATCGTAGTAAAAGATATAAAAATCACTGCCATAATAGAAATCGCTGTTAATACCCATTTATAATGATATATTGTGGCAAAAATGGTATCTTCATTAATAGGTTTTGCCCATGTTGCAAATATGAGAACCCCTATAAGAGAAATAAAAAATAGAATCGTTTTAAAAGGTGAACTGACAACATTTTGCATCACTTTTGAAGATCTCTTTGCTACATCTACCTGCCTTGACTGTTCATCCTTTCTGAATATAATTGCCATTAATACACCTATGATCACAGAGAAAGATATAGCACCTATTGCTCTTGCTATCCCCATTTCTGCTCCCAACACTCTTGCAGTAAGAACTATTGCAAGTATATTTATCGCTGGACCCGAATACACAAATGCTATGGCAGGTCCAAGCCCAGCACCCCTTGCATAAATCCCTGAAAATAGTGGCAATATTGTGCATGAACAAACGGCAAGTATAGTTCCCGAAACAGAAGCTACACCATAAGAAACAATTCTTTTTGCCCCAGCGCCAAAATACTTTATCACCGAAGCCTGTGAAACTTTTACACTTATGGCACCAGCAATAAAAAGAGCTGGTATAAGACATGTGAGGGTATGTTGCCTTACATAATCTTGAAGCATATGAAACCCTTCCAAGATCGCCCCAGAAACCTTAGGATTATCGAACGGCACAAAATAGATATAGCTAAAAATACCAATCAAAAGTAAAAACTTGTTTATCTCTCTCACGAAACACCCCTTGATTGTTTTACAAAAATGAATATAAATAGATTAGTTATTATGTCAAGCATATTTTTATAAATGTAGAAATATAAAAATGAGGTATCCGTGAACAGCTTAAAAAAAACTGCTACAATATTAAAGGCTCTCTCCGATGAAAACAGATTGAGAATTGCAATGATGCTCATGGAAAGACCTATGTGCGTATGCGAAATAAACGAGATTTTGAATATAGCGCTATCTACAATTTCCGCTCATCTTAAAACACTTAAGTACGCTGGGATTATAACTGATGATAAAGGTGGGAGATGGGTGGAATACAAATTAACCGACAATGTTGAAATAAGAGAACTTTTAAAAACAATTAGAAATAATCTAACAGACTGTCAAACCCTAAAAAACGACATAGAAATGCTATTTAGGATAGACAGATTTTCCTGTTCTAAAAAATAGAAAAGGTGGCAGTACGCCACCCTCTTTTAACCTATTTGATTACTTTTGTTCAATTATTGGGAAAGGACCAGCCACATAACCCCATGGATTTACATGAACTTCATAATTTATCTTACCATCACTCACTTTGTAAAAGTATGCTGTTCCTCTTGGCACCTGAACTTTTTGAGATTCTACAACCTTAAACCCCTTAAGATTTGTAGACAAAAAACTCTCCACCGCTTTATCAGCATCTGCATCTGTTATAGGTTGTGAGATATTGCTGTTGTAAAAACCCCCAAAGGTCTTCACCTTGCCATACCCTTTTCCATGCCAATAAGGACCCCACGCAAAAGCTGCGCTTGCCATTAAAGCTGTTATTGCTGCTACTGATAATATCTTTTTCATATTGACCTCCAAAGTATTATTGATAACAAATACTTTACATAAGATGTGCCAATTTTATTATAAATCGAAAAACATTATTTACCAATAAAATTAGCAATAACGCAAAAAATCACCGTGAAATAATTGCACAAATTGTGAAAATATCCAATCCACATAAGTATGGAAATCTACAAAAATCAGTTGAATATTTTTTAACTTTTGATTATATTTAAAAAATGGACAAATTAGAAGAACTAAGAAAAAAGATCGACGAAATAGATAATACCATCTTAGACCTTTTAAATAAAAGGGCGAAGCTTGTTATAGAAATCGGTCATATCAAAAAGTCCCAAAATGCCCCTCTGTATGTCCCATCGAGGGAAAAAGCTATCTATGAAAGATTAAAGGCATTAAATCCAGGACCTTTTCCGAATGATGCTTTAAGGAATGTTTTTCGGGAGATCATCTCAGCTTCCCTTTCTTTGGAAGAGGTGCAAAAGGTGGCATACTTAGGTCCACAGGGGACATTCACACATTTAGCGGCAATCAAGCATTTTGGTCTATCAGTCAAACCTGTACCATGTAGAAGTATCCCCGAAGTCTTTGAAGATGTGGAAAAAAGAAGGTGCGATTACGGCGTAGTTCCGATAGAAAACTCCCTCGAAGGGGTAGTAAACCATACCCTCGATATGTTTAGTCAATCGAATTTAAAGATCTGTGGCGAAATCTTCTTAGAAGTATCCCATCATCTGATGAATAAAACAGGCAAGATCGAAGATGTAAAAAGGATCTATTCCCATCCCCATGCCATTGCCCAGTGTAGAAAATGGCTCACCGAAAATATGCCTAATACACCAATTGTTGAGGTGGAATCCACTGCAAAAGCCGCAGAGATAGCCGCAAGCGATGAAACCATTGCAGCAATATCCTCAGAAATGGCAGAATTACAATACAATTTAAGGATCATTTACAAAAATATAGAGGATATGTCCAACAACTTCACCAGATTTCTCGTAATCGGCAATTTTGAACCAGAACCCACTGGCAACGACAAGACATCCATTCTATTTAGCGTCACCCATCGATCAGGTTCCCTTTTCCAAGCTCTAAGGGCTTTTGCAGAAGAAGAGATCAATATGACGAAGATCGAATCCCGCCCATCAAAGCTAAAAGCGTGGGAATACATCTTTTATGTAGATATAGATGGACACAGTAAAACAGAAAAGATAAAAAAAGCACTTGAAAAATTTTCAGAAAATGTATCTTTTATGAAGATATTAGGTTCTTATCCAAAGGGGGTAAAATGATAGATTATAAGAAGTTAGCAGGTGAAAAGATAAGCTCACTGATTCCTTATCAACCAGGGAAACCTATAAAAGAGCTTGAAAGAGAATTAGGGATAAAAGAAGCAATTAAATTGGCATCAAACGAAAACCCTTTAGGGGTCTCTCAAAAAGTAATTAAAGCGGTATCTGAGGCTCTCCACGAAATGAATAGGTACCCATTGGGTGATGCCTTCTATCTTAGACAGGAACTCAGCAAGTTTTTAAATGTTGCACCTAATCAGATCATTTTTGGAACAGGATCAAATGAAATAATCGAGCTTGCCATTAGAACCTTTGTAAAAGATGGTGAGCATGTTCTTTCCTATGCTCCATCTTTCTCAGTATATGGCATAATTGCACAGGCTGCAGGTAGCTTCTGTAAATGGGTACCTACGGCAGAAAGATTCAAAGTGGACTTTAATAAATTGAAAGAAGCCGTAGAACCATCCACAAGGATAGTATTCTTGGCAAACCCAAATAACCCTACAGGGGTATATTTCTCTGAGGAAGAGCTAATAGACTTTTTAAACTTTGTTCCAAAGGAAACAATCGTTGTTCTAGATGAGGCATACATCGAGTATGTGGATGCACCAGATTTTCCAAACTCCCTCAAACTCCTTGAAAAATACCCCAATCTCATTACAATGAGGACATTCTCAAAGGCTTACGGATTGGCTGGTTTCAGAATTGGTTATGCTGTTGGGCATCCCGATGGTATAGATATGTTAAACAGGGTGAGGCAGCCGTTTAATGTTAATATGGTGGCTCAGATAGCTGCTATCGCTGCCCTTGAGGATAAAGACTTTGTAAGAAACTCCATCAAGGTAAATAGAGAAGGTAAAGCATACCTATACAAACAGTTTAAAGAACTCAATCTCGACTTTATCGAAACACAGGCAAATTTTATCCTTGTAAATGTTGGTGATGGCAAAAAAGTTTTTGATGATTTGTTAAAAGAAGGTGTTATCGTTAGATTTTTAGGTCCGACACTTAAGGAATATGTAAGGGTATCCATCGGTACTCAAGAGGAGAATGAGATCTTTATAGAAAAATTAAAAAAAGTGTTAAACAAAGGTTAATATATGATAATAGTCCTTAAACCTGATGCAGGTGAATTTGAGATACAGCATATCGTAGAAAGGTTGGAACAATACGGTTTTAAAACCTACCTTTCCAAAGCCGCAGAAAGAACAATTATAGGTGCCATCGGCGATGAAAGGGCATTGAGGGATAAACCACTATCAACCCTTCCTGGAGTGGAAAAGGTTGTTCCCATCCTCAAGCCATTTAAACTTGTAAGCAAAGACTTCAAAAAAGAGCCTACAGTACTCAATATAAAAGGTGTAAAGATCGGTGGCAAACATATCGCCGTAATGGCTGGCCCATGCTCTGTGGAAGGTAGAGATATGCTATTTTACCTTGCAGAAAGGGTTTATAAAGCTGGAGCAAGGATCCTTAGGGGAGGAGCCTTCAAACCCCGCACCTCACCATACGCCTTTCAAGGATTAGGTGAAGAAGGGCTAAAGTATTTGAGGGAAGCTGCGGATAATTTTGGCATGCTTGTGGTAACAGAGCTAATGGATCCAAGGGATATCGACCTCATTTTAAAATATACCGACATAGTACAGATAGGTGCCAGAAATATGCAAAACTTTAGACTTCTCAAAGAGGTGGGGAAAGCAAAGGTACCTGTTTTACTCAAGAGAGGGTTATCTGCTACAATAAAAGAATTTCTCATGGCAGCGGAATACATTGCCTCCGAAGGGAACAACGATATTATCCTCTGCGAGAGAGGGATAAGAAGTTTCGATACGGAAACGAGAAATATATTGGACTTATCAGCTATCCCAGTGATTAGGAGTATGTCGCATCTACCTATAATAGCAGATCCAAGCCATGGCACGGGAAGAGCAGACTGCATACTGCCGATGGCTCAGGCTGCCATAGCCGCTGGTGCAGATGGGTTGATGGTAGAGGTACATCATTGCCCCGAAGAGGCATTGAGCGACGGGGATCAATCCATTCTTCCCGATGATTTTGATCTTCTTATGAAAAGGGTTAAGATCATTGCTGCCACACTGGAAAAACATATCGAAGAATGATGAAAAATCTAAACATCGGTATCATAGGAATAGGATTAATAGGTGGTTCCCTTGCAAAGGCTTTTAAAAACATTGGACACAACATATACTGTTTAGACTCAAACCCAGAAACATTAAGGCTTGCCGATAGTGCAGGTATCAAAAAATCTTTCTCCCGAATTGAGGATCTGTTAGAAGAAAAGCTCGATCTGATCTATATTGCAACCCCTGTGGATGCCACAAAGGAGATCCTTGTCTATTTAGCAGAGATAGACTGTGAAATACCCATAACAGATGCATCAAGCACAAAGGCAACCATAGAAAAATTGGCGTCCGATTTTGATCTGACATTTTGTGGTGGACATCCAATAGCAGGCAAGGAGAAGTCGGGATTTATTAATTCCGATCCAGATATTTTAAAAGGTGCCATTCATATCCTAACCAACAAAGAAGCCAAACATTATACCATGCTTGAAGAACTACACCGTTCCATCGGAATGAATGTTATATACATGGAGCCAGATTTTCACGATTTTATCTTTGCACTAATCAGTCATTTCCCCCATCTAACAGTCTTTACCCTTGTGGATCTTGTCCAAAAAACGAACCCTGAGGCGTTCAATTTCACCGGTGGAGGGTTTAAAGATTTCACCAGAATAGCAGGTAGCGACCCAACTATGTGGACAAGTATCTTCACCGATAACAGAGAAAACCTACTTAAGATGCTTGATGAGTATATCGAAACCCTAAAAGATTGGAAAAATCTGATAGATAAGAAAGATAAAAAAACTCTCCACCAAAAAATAGCACATATCAGCGGCATCCGAAGGGGGTTATAATGAGTATAACTTTTGAAAAAGTAAAAACTTTGAAAGGCTCTATCACAGTTCCTTCCGATAAATCGATTACCCACAGGGCGTTTATATTCTCATCAATGGCAGAAGGGGTATCTGAAGTGTTAAACCCGCTGATGTCAAGGGATACCATTGCCACGATGAACGCAATGAAAGCTGCTGGTGTAGAATTTAAAGAGATCAATGGTGGTTTTGAGATCATTTCAAATGGATATAAAAATTTCAAAGAACCGACAGATGTAATAAACTGTGAAAACTCTGGTACCACTTCAAGACTTATCACCGGCGTTTTTGCCCCGATGGGTAAGTATGTTGTCCTTACAGGGGATAGTTCTTTGAGAAGGCGCCCAATGGATAGAGTAAAAAACCCATTAAGCATCATGGGGGCAGATATCAGATTAAGAGGTAATAAGTTTCTACCTATGACGATCCTGCCAGCTAAGATGCATCCTGCTCATCTGACCGCTAAGGTTAGTAGCGCACAGGTAAAAAGTGCTGTAATAATTGCAGGTTTACAGTTGGAAGGGGAAACAAGTTATACAGAAAAAGAGACTACAAGAAATCATACTGAGACAATGCTCAAAGACTACGGTGTGGATATATCCGTCGAAGGGAAGAAGATAACCGTAAAAGGTGAGGCAAAACTTATCCCGCAGCAGTTTGAAGTACCGGGTGATTTTTCATCTGCGGCCTTTTTTATCGGAGCAGCACTGATGTTTGAAAACTCAGAGATCGAGATAAAGTCAGTAGGTCTAAACCCCACTCGAACCGGACTTTTAACAGTTCTCAAAAATATGGGAGTAGATGCAATAGTGGAGATCACCAACAAGAAATCTGAGCCAATCGGAAATATTTTCATTAAAAACTCCCCATTAAAAGGTGGAAAAATAGCCGGTGAGATCGTCCCCAATATCATCGATGAAATACCGATGATAGCAACACTTGGGCTTTTTGCCGAATCACCCATCGAAATCAGAAATGCTGAAGAACTAAGGGTGAAGGAATCTGATAGAATAAAATCTGTAGTAGAGAATATAACCGCATTAGGTGGCGAAGTTGAAGAGTATCCAGATGGATTAAAGGTTTACCCACTAAAAAATCTCAAGAATGGTCAGATTCTATTAAAATCCTTCGATGATCACAGGATCGCCATGATAAATATTCTACTCGCAAAGCGTTTTGGAAATATTTTTATTGACGAAATAGATGCTATTGATGTATCATTCCCAGATTTCCTTGAAAGATTAAAGGGTTTAGAGGTTGTTATTGCTTAGAATAGCCATTGATGGTCCAGCAGGTAGCGGCAAAAGCACCATTGCAAAACGATTAGCAGAGAAATTCAATCTTTTGTACATAGATACAGGCGCCTTTTACAGATCGGCAGCTTGGCTTTTGATAAAGTTTGATTTAGACATTCCAGAACTCATCAGAACCCTCGAAAAAGCTAATGTCATCCTTACCAGAGAGAAGGTTTTTGTAGAACTGAATGACGAAAGATACGATGTTACAGATGAGATAAGACTTCCAGAAGTATCGATGAAAACCAGCGAAATAGCATCGATCCCAGAGATAAGAAAGATACTAACAGAGCAACAAAAAAGTATAGCCAAAAATAACTCCGTAGTGATGGATGGAAGAGATATAGGTACAGTGGTAATCCCTGATGCTGAGGTAAAAATATTTCTCACAGCATCTCCAGAAGAAAGGGGAAAGAGAAGATACAGAGAGCTTACCGCTAAAGGTATAGAGGTAGATCTAAACAACTTGATAAAAGAGATCGCCGAAAGGGATAAAAACGATTCTTCAAGAGCAGTAGCACCTTTAAAAAAAGCTGATGATGCAATAGAGATAGACACAACAGATCTCACCATAGAAGAAGTGGTATCCAAAATAGAAGAGATTATTAAAAGCAAAGGTAAATGAATTATGGAGATATATGTAGCCCAACACGCTGGTTTCTGTTTCGGGGTAGAACGAGCAGTAAAAATTGTTCGATCAGCCGTGGATGAACACAAACATCTATACACTTTAGGACCCATCATACACAACCCACAGCTCGTAAACGAATTGAAATCGAAGGGTGTAGATGTGGCAAACTCCACAGAGGAGATCAAAGAGGGTTCCGTCGTTGTCCTAAGATCCCATGGTGTGGAAAAAAGTGAGAGGGAGATCCTCGAAAGAAAAAATATCCATCTCGTAGATGCCACCTGCCCTTATGTGAACAAAGCGCATTCTGAAGCTGTAAAACTCAGTCAGGAAGGGTATTTTGTGGTGATCTTCGGAGAGAAGGAACACCCCGAAGTAAAAGGTATCGCAAGCTATATAGAAGGGGATTACACTATAATTTCCTCTCCAGAAGAGGCAAAACAGATCCCATATAAAGAGAAAATAGGTATCGTAGCCCAAACAACGCAGGAAAAGGCAGTATTTGATAAAATCGTAGATGTGTTGGTAACTAAATGTAGAGATCTAAAAATATCCAACACTATCTGCAATGCCACAACCCTAAGGCAGAATGCAGCTAAAAAGGTCGCAGAAATGGTGGATGTAATGTTTGTGGTAGGTGGTAAAAACAGTGCAAACACAAGAAGGTTGTACAAGATATGCAAGGAGATTTGCGAAAAAACATTCCACATCGAAACAAAAGAAGAGATTGACAAATCGGTATTAATCGGAGTAAATAAGGTAGGTGTTACTGCTGGTGCAAGTACGCCTAAAAACATCATAGATGATGTCATAGAATATTTAAACGGGGTTAACAATGGAAGAGAACAAGACAGCTCAAACAGAAACTGCTAATTTTTCAGAGATGGAAGATTTCGAAACGATGCTAAACAGATCGATCAACCCACCAACCAAGGGTACCCTTGTAAAAGGAACCGTAGTGGGTATAAATGATAACGATATCCTCGTAAACTTCGGATACAAAACTGAAGGTGTGGTAGATATACACGAATTTATCAAAGACGGCAACCTGACCGTGAAAGTTGGAGATGAGATTGAGCTTGAAGTGGTATCCGTAAGTGGTGGTGGATCCTATGTAAAACTTTCAAAGAAGGGGATCGATCTCAAGCATGATATAGATGAGGTGGTAAAATCGATCAGCAAAGGTAAGGCTGTCCCCGTAAAAATAGTTAAATACGATGATAAAAACAAGAAATTTATTGGTAAACATGGTGAAGTCGAGGTTCATATATTAGAGCATCAGATCGATCATAAAAATAAGATTAAGGAACCTCAACACTATTTAGGAAAAGTGTTTAACTGCAAGATCCTAAAATTCGATTCAAAGAGCAGAACAGCCCTTGCTTCCAGAAAACAGTATCTCATCGAGTCCCACGAGGAAGAAAAAAAGAGGTTCTTCGATTCCATCAAAGAAGGTGATGTAGTTAAAGGAACTGTAAAATCTATCAAAGAGTTTGGTGCATTCATCAGTTTAGGACCTGTGGATGGTTTTTTAGCAAGGGAGAATATCGATTGGGGTAGAGTTTCCAAGATAGAGAAATATTTCGAGATAGATGATAAGGTTGAAGCTAAGATTATAAAGATAGATAGAGAAAATGGAAAGATCGATCTAAGCATAAAAGACTTAAAAGAGAACCCATGGTCATCTGCCAAGTCGAAATACCCTGTAGGTGCCGAAGTAAAAGGCAGCGTGATAGTAAGGTTGAAAAATGGGTATGTGTTGGAGGTAGAAAAGGGTGTAGAAGGTTTTGTACCTTCAGAAGAACTCAGTTGGATTAAAAAATCGAATCTCTCTCTAAACAAAGGGGACATAGTAATCGGTAGAGTAATCGACATCGATGATAAAAAGGAGAAGTTGATAGTATCCATCAAGGCACTCCAAGAAAACCCTTGGGAAACAATGAAAAAAACACACCCCGAAGGTTCCATCGTTAAAGGGAAGATCAAAGGGATTACCGAATTCGGTATCTTTGTAGATTTTGGTGGTGTGGTGGATGGACTTATCAGAAAGACAGATATATCCTGGACAGAGGAGATAGAAAACTTAGAGGAGAGGTTCAAAGTAGGAGATGAAATCGAAGCCAAGATATTGGCTATAGACCCCGAAAAAGAGAGAATCGCTCTGGGTATAAAACAGTTGGAAAAAAATCCATGGAAAGAGATCGATAAACTCTACCCTGTGGGGAAAGTGATTGAAGCAACAGTAGATAGCGTAAACAAAGATGGTATCGTGGTAAACCTTACAAAGGGGATCAAAGGGTTTGTACCTGTAAAAGAGGTAGATGACAACAAAACCAATATCTTAGAACAGTATAATCAGGGAGATACAATAAAAGCAACCGTAATAAAAACAGATGTAAAAAATAAAAGTATCATACTATCCATAAAAAAGTACAAATTGGACTCAGAGCGTTCAGAAGTAAAGGAATATATGAAAAAACTTCAGAAGCAGCAGGGGGATGAATCCTTTAGTTTAGGTTCTCTCTTGAAAGAAAAATTATCCAACAATGAATAAATCTTAATAGTATGCCTCAGTCTTTAAGAAATTGGGGCATACTTTTCAAAACTCATCAAACAATCAAACTGTTCTAACCTCTTTCATCTTCATCCTGACAAACTTTTCAACATCATCTTTACTATTTAAAATACCTGCCGCCAATCGGAAATGAATATCCGTTAGCAATTTCCCCAATTCTGGACCCTTTTCGATACCCATCTGCATAAGATCTTCTCCACCCACCAAACTCTTTTTCGATAGGTCTATTTTCCCTTTGAGCAGATTTATGTTTTTGATTGTTTCATTAAAACTTATATCGCATCTGTTCTTAGATTGGGCATCAGCAATGGACAAAACTATCAGCTTATCTAAGATATTGAGATTTTCGTAGATAAACTTAAGCAGCGTGATCTCTTTGGCACCATTGGTGGCATACTTTCTGATCTGTCCATGCTTTTTTACAAGGGAACAAACCTCTCTAATCACCTTATTTGGATATGCCAACCTTTTTAACTCCCTTTCAACTATTTTAGCACTTATCTCCTCATGCCCCACAAACTTACCAGGGGTAGCTTTAAATCTGTCATCCCCTTTACCCACATCATGAAGCAGTGCAGAGAGAATAAGTATCACCTTATCCGTATGTTCAAAATCTCGTATCATCGGATAAAGTACTCTCACCACAGAATAAGTGTGGGACAATACATCCTCTATATGATATACACCGCCGTAGAGATCCTTTATGCTTTCAAAAGTGGGAAATAATTCAAAAAATATGCCATCTTCAACCATCATATCAAAAGCAGTCAGGAAATAATCTCCTAAAAAAGTTTCATCAAGCTCTTTGATCACCCTCTCAGAAGCCACCTTATCAAGGAGAGGCTTCGCCTCTAACATAAGTTTTTTCGTATGCTGTTCAATAGTAAAACCGAACTGAGACACAAATCGATACCCCCGCAAAACCCTTAAAGGATCATCCAGAAAAGCCTCATCAGACACAGCCCTAATCACCTTTTTTTCAATATCAAAAGTATCCCCTATGAGCCCCTTCTCAAAATGGTATGCCAAGTTATTTATCGTAAAATCCCTTTTTTTGAGATCATCGTAAAGCGTTAACCCCCTCAGTTTCGACACATCTATGGTAGAGCCACCTTTTGTGATCCTCACATTATCTTTAAATAAAACAAACGAACCTTTAATATAGCTATTGAGTATTTTAGCGCATTCAATATAATCGATATTTTCTGCCACAATATCGATATCCTTTATCGCCCTCCCTAAAAGTAGATCCCTCACAAAACCACCCACAAAATAGAAATTTATGCCTGTTTCACTGTAAAATCTTGAAAAAATCTCTTTAAAAGGGAAATCTGGCAGTTCTAATAATCTCTTGGTTTGCATATGATCTCTCTAATTTTAAGATAGTCGAGAAAATTGTTCTGATAAGCCGCTCTCAAAATTATCGCTGTGTCCAAACCCGAATTTGTACCACCAAGAGAGATGATATCTTTGGTAATATCTTTGATCAAACCACCATTTGCAGCCATGACCGCTACCTCTATAGCGGTTTTAAAACCGGTGGATACTATTTTTAATGTTTCTCCAACGATCTCCGGCATAAAGATCCCATCCCACTTTAGTCTAAAAGATCTCGATATAGATGAAAAAAGGTGTGTACCGGTATGGATTTTAAATCCCAATTCCACCAATTTATTATAGTCATCATCAGACATAAACTGCTCATTTAGATTCTCAAACCCTGTATGATACCTCACGGCAATCAGTTCCCCTTTAAAACCAATTTTTGAAGCCTCTTCCCATAATAAAAATGCACTCCTACCTGTTTCTGTTGGAACAATTATCGTATCGATAGATCTCTCCATCGCTCTTTTTAAAGCAAAATTTATCGCTAATTCTGTATTGACAACACCTGCCTTAGCAAAGTAATATGTTTCTGATGTGGTATACATTAAATACCTCCGGGGAAATATGCAGGTAGTCATTATATCAGATACTCATATCTATTCAATAAAAAATTTACCCCCTGTAGTTTTATCTGAAATTAAAAATGCAGATGCAGTAATTCATGCAGGGGACATGGTGGGGAAAAACTTTTATAACGAACTAAAAGATGTATGTAAAAATCTCTTCGCAGTAAAAGGGAATATGGACACCGACATAACTGAAATTGAAGAAATTAACAAATTTTCTTTGGGTTATCTAAAAATAGGATTAACCCATGGTCATATCTACAATAACCTATACAACGGACTTGTCTATAATTTCAATGATTGCGATCTTGTGATATTTGGACACACGCACTCCCCCTATTTTAGAAAAGAGGAGAATATCTGGTTACTCAATCCCGGCAGCACATCAAAAAATAGATGGAAAAATAGAAATACCTATGCTATTTTAAATATTTATGATAAAGACTTTACAGTAACCTTTTACGATATATAAAACAAGGAGAGTTAATGAAAGTAGCCATAGTGGGTGCAGGAAGTGCAGGGATATTCACCGCTTACAAATTAGCAAACTTAAAAGGTATCACAGTTGATCTTTACGAAAAAGGAAAAGATATATCCAAAAGAAGTAGAAAAGAGGTAATGTCAGGGTTTGGTGGTGCAGGGGCTTACTCGGATGGTAAGTTAACTCTAACCACAGAGTTCGGAGGATGGCTCACAGACTTTATAGATGAAAACACCCTCGAAACCCTTATCGATGAAGCTGATGCCATCTGGAGGGATGTTTCAGGTGTAAACCATTTAGACAGTTCCCAAAATTACGAAAAAATCAAGGATCTCGAATACCTCTGCTCAAGACACAATCTAAGACTACACGCGGCAAAAATTAGGCATCTCGGCACCGACAACTGCCTGCTGGCAGTAAAAAATCTTCAATCATACCTCGAAAAAGCAGACAATATAAATCTCTTTTTTGAATGCGGTATCGTAGATATTATTTTAGATAACGATGAGATAAAGGGTGTAGTGCTTGAAAATGGAGAAAAAAGGTTCTACGACATCGTGGTGCTCGCAGTTGGACGCAGTGGTAATTCCTGGATGCAGGATATGGTAAATCGCTATCATGTAGAATCAGCAATAAATCCTGTAGATATAGGTGTCCGTGTGGAAGTACCAAGATCTATCACCGATCATTTTACCGACTATCTCTACGAATTTAAGATAAAATACTACACATCAGAATTCGAAGATGAGGTACGCACCTTTTGTGTAAACCCTGGTGGATTCATTGCCATAGAGAGAAACGAAAACAACCTGCTAACGGTAAACGGTCATTCCTACAAAAACAGAAAAAGTAATAATACAAATTTCGCATTGCTCGTATCTACAAAGTTTACAGAGCCTTTCAAAGAACCGGTAAAATACGGGCAGTATGTGGCTTACTTGGCAAATATGCTTAGCGGTGGTACAGTGATTATCCAGCGTTTCGGTGATCTCGTAAGGGGTAGGAGATCCACAGAAAGTAGAATAAGGAAAAACTTTGTCCAACCCACATTAAAAGAGGCAATGCCGGGTGATCTCTCCTTCGTGTTACCATATAGATACCTTTCGAATCTCAAAGAAACAATACTTCAATTAGACAAGGTCATGCCCGGAATGGCTGATCCCAACACACTTCTTTACGGTGTAGAGGCTAAATTTTACTCCCTTAGAATTAGTGTTGATCCAAATATGCGATCCAAAAGTATAAAGAATCTATATTGCATCGGCGATGGTGCTGGTATCACGAGGGGAATTATCCAAGCTTCCGTATCAGGGATCATCGCTGCAAATGATATAATAAAAAATGCTGGAGTTTAAGATGAACAAACTGATCCTCGATGTTTTAGATGGAAAAAAGGTAGAAAGACCTCCGATATGGCTTATGAGACAGGCAGGTAGATATATGCCGGAATACATGGAGGTAAGAAGAAAGGTAAGTTTTCTCGAACTCTGCAAAACTCCAGAGTTGGCAGCAAAAGTTACCCATCAACCTATCGACATTCTTGGGGTAGATGCGGCAATCCTCTTTTCTGATATATTAATCCCAGTAGAACCTATGGGTGTAAAGTTAGATTTCAACCCTGCACCGGTAATATCAAACCCCGTCAGAACCCAAACAGATGCAGATAAACTAAAAATACTAAACCCTTACGAAGATGTCCCTTTTGTGATCGATACGGTCAAACTCCTCGTGAGGGATCTAAAAGTCCCTCTCATAGGATTCTCAGGAGCCCCTTTCACATTAGCCTGCTATATGGTGGAGGGTGGTGGAAGTAAAAACTTTATAAACATCAAAAAAATGATGCATGCAGATCCAAAAACCTATAATATATTAATGGAAAAACTCACCGTTAGCACCATAAAATATCTACAATCCCAGATAGACAATGGCTGCCCAATAGTTCAGATCTTCGATACATGGGCAGGAATCCTCTCCCCATGTGAATATACTGAAAAAGTCTTACCCTTTGTAAACATCCTTATAGAAAATCTTAAAAATGCCCATGTGATCTATTTTGCTAAGGATAGTGCCACCTTTTACAAACATATATCAAAACTGAAATGCTCCGGAATAGGCGTGGATTGGAAGATAGATTTAGATGACGCTGATACAATGCTGGGTAGTGGTAAATTTGTACTTCAAGGGAATTTGGATCCTGTATCCCTCTTCGCAGATAAGGAAACAATAAAAAATATGACAAAGATCATTGTTGAAAAAGGTAAAAAGTTAAAGGGGCATATATTCAATTTGGGGCATGGTATACTACCTGAGACCCCCGTTGAAAATGTAAAATACCTTGTGGATCTGGTGAAAAATGGTTGCTGACAAAGACTTGTTATATGTCATGTACATGGGGGGACCCGATTCTGTAGAATCGATCGAGCCCTTTTTGTACAACCTCTTTACAGATAGAGATATAATAGATTTCGGTATCGGAGAATTCCCCCAAAAGCTCTTAGCAAAGATCATCTCTAAAAAGAGAAGCAAAAAAGTAGCCCCAGAGTACGAAAAGATGGGTGGAGGTTCCCCTCAATTACCCATTATGAAAAGTTTGCTTGAAAAGGTTGCAAGATTTTACCAAGAAAAAAAGGGGATAAGCCTGGATACAACTATCGGTATGTGCTACTATCACCCTTACATAAAAGATACAGTAAAATTCGTTCAGAACGGTAATTACAATAAAATCTTTGTCATGACCATGTACCCCCAGTATTCATACACAACAAGTGGAGCCTGTTTCGTTAGATTTTATAATGCCATACGGATGAATCCACCAAAATCCAATTTCAAAGTGATCCCCCACTGGCATTTAAATAACTCCTACAACCAAGCCATAATCGACAGGATAAACTCCGCTGCTGAAAAATTAGGAGCATCCATAAACGAATGTCATATTCTATTCTCTGCTCACTCTTTACCATACTATACTGTAGAAAAAGGTGATCTCTACACAAAACATCTAAATGAACAACTCGACCTAATATTAAAGGATATAAAACCAAAATCCTACTCCCTCGCCTTTCAGAGTAAGGCTGGGCGGATGAAATGGCTCGAACCATCCACAAAAGATGAGATCGACAGGATGATCAAGGAAAATTACAAAAATGTCATCATCTGCCCCATATCCTTTGTATCGGATCATATAGAAACATTGATAGAGATAGATGAAGAGTACATAGGGTATGCCAAGAGAAATGGTCTAAATATAGTTCGTACAGATAGTTTAAACGATTCAGATGATTTTGCCCTAAGCATCATCGACATCATGGATTCGTAATGGAAAAAATAGTCAATTTTCTTAGAATGATAAAGTTTGAACACTCCATATTTGCTCTCCCTTTTGCTTTCACTGGGGCTCTTATAGCGGCAAATGGACTTCCAACTTTAAAACAGATTTTCTGGATCGCTGTAGCGATGGTGGGAGCAAGAAGCGGTGCCATGGGATTAAATAGAGTCATCGATGCCGAGATCGACAAAGAAAACCCCAGAACGGCAAACCGAGAGATCCCGGCAGGGAAGATTAGCAAAAAAGAGGCAATCATCTATATCATTATATCATTTCTCATTTATGAAATCGCCACATACCAACTAAACTGGTTATCCTTCCTACTTTCCCCGATACCCCTTTTAGTTTTTTTTATATATTCCTATACAAAAAGATTTACGGCACTTTGCCATATCGTTTTGGGTATTGCCTTGGGGCTTGCCCCAATTGGTGCCTATGTGGCAATCTTGGGAAGGGTTGATCTACCGATCGTTTTACTTGGTGTAGGTGTACTCTTCTGGGTAGCAGGGTTTGATGTGATCTATGCCATACAGGATATCGACTACGATAGAGAAAAAGGGCTATTCTCAATACCTCGGTTTTTAGGGGTAAATGGTTCCCTTTGGACTGCAAGAATATTCCATGTTATCGCCTTTTCTCTATTTCTCTCCGTAAAATTTTTACAACCGATGGGTTTCTTCTATCTTTTAGGCGTTTTAGGTTCAGGGATTTTTATGATCTACGAACATTATATTTTAAAAAAATCCAACCTTCAAAAGCTATCTATGGCATTTTTCAACATCAACGCATATATTAGTTTAGTCATATTTGTTTTTACAGCATTAGATATCTTTATGAGGAGATAAATGAAGATCTTTGTAGGAATGACAGGGGCAAGCGGTGCCATTTATGGATTAAGACTGATTCAAGAACTTGATAAATTACCTGATGTAGAACTCCATCTCTCCATCACCCCCGATGCATACACAAACATAAGTTTAGAAACACAGTACAAAGATGTATCAGATAGCAATTTTATCCGGAGTCTAAGCCTAAATTCCCAAAAAACCTTCTTACATCACTACAAGAATTTCGCCGCCCCAGTCTCCAGCGGTTCATTCAAGGTGGAAAAATATATCATCTGCCCTGCTTCGATGGGTTTTGTTGGAAGGGTTGCTTCTGGCGTGAGTTCCAATCTTATCGAAAGAGCATCAGATGTCGCTTTAAAAGAGTTTAGGGACCTCATCATTCTGTTCAGAGAGATGCCGTTAAATCAGATACATTTAGAAAATCTGTTAATATTAAGTAGAGCAGGGGCAAAAATCCTCCCAGCTGCCCCCGGTTTTTATCATACACCAAAAAATATTGAAGAAATAATTTTATTTGTAGTTGGAAAAATATTTGATATAATATCTATAGAGCACAACTTCTTTAAACGGTGGGGTATTGATTATGAAAATGATATGTAAAAAATGTAATGCAGATATCGACGAGGATAAAAAGATATTTTTATGCCCAAATTGTGGAGAATCTTACGACTTAAATATGAAATCTGAGACCTACGAAATAAAGCTTTTAAATGGACTTCGAATATCATCACAAACCTATGATGATATAAAAGAGGGGATCTCAAAAGGGAAGTATCTCTCTGTAGATTATATTACATACACTGGAGCCCCTTGGATTAAACTAAAAAATTCTGAATTTGCCACATTTCTACCTACAATAGTGACAGACTCAAAAAAAACAGTTGATAAATCTAAAAATTGGTTCTATCTATTTATGTTATCCTTCGCAGCAAATATTGTAATGCTAATTTTGATATATATTATTACAAAAAAATAGATTCCACGGAGGCTATATATGTTTGATAAAGAAAAGAGTATGGATTGGCTGAGAACCAAAATTGAAAAGGGTAAAGAGGAGCTTGTAAAGTTTTCAAAGATAAGCAAGCTAAAATTGGAGATATCCACCCTAAGAAAGAGAAAGGATGAAAGATACAAGTCTATGGGTAAAAGAGCTTTTAAAATGGTGGAAGATGGTTTGTTGGATGATGCTAATTTGGTGTCTGACTACGACGATATCATCAAAATCAATCAGAGGATAGAAGATTTAGAGTTAGAGATCAAAGCAATCAAAGAAAATAAAAGTAGTTTAGATCATACCGACAATGACTAAAACATCTATCAAAGAGGCATTGGCAAATATTACAGAATTGCCACCGATGCCCCAGGTCGCTGCTCAGGTTTTACAGATCTTAGAGAAACCTGATTTCAGTTTTGCAGACCTCGTTTCGGTGATTTCCAAAGACATGAGTATCACTGCGGCTATACTAAAGTTGGCCAATTCCCCCCTTTTCGGATTAAAAGTCACCGTTAGCAACCTGACACAGGCGATCTCCCTTTTAGGTATAAAAAATCTCAAAAACCTTGTAATCGCTTTATCGACCAAAGGATTGTTTGAAGCATCAAAAATAGGCGTTTTCGAACACAAACTCTGGGAGCATTCAGTAGCCACAGCCATTTACGCTCGTTTGTTCGCCGTTAAATTTCACAGAACGATTGCAGAAGAGGCCTTCATCATAGGACTTATTCATGACATAGGACAGATCGTTTTATCGATGTATGTAGAAAAGTACGCAACTGTCAAAGAGATGATCTATGGTCAGGATGTTGATATTATTTCCATCGAAAGAGAATACTTGGGATTCGATCACGCAGAGGTAGGTGGGTATCTTCTAAATGAATGGGGTTTACCAGAAATATACATAGATGTTGTGGCAAATCACCACGATATCAAAAAAAGTATCTATAGTGATATGGCTCGCCTTGTATACATAGCCAATAATAAAGTAAAAATGCATGGTTACAGTGTCACAAAAGGGCATTGTAAAGATTTTGATATCGAGTTTGAATCTTTCATATATCCTCAAGATGAAGTAAAGGAGTTGGATACATATTTTGAAGAGATCATAAAATCTGAAAAGGAACTTTTTAAACTATGAGAATGCCATATTTACTAATTATCTTAATTCTATTATCAGGTTGCTTCAGCAGTTCATTCAACTATAAGACAGACAAGGTATTGAAGGAAAGATATGCCTATTCTCAGAAATCTGGTGATATTGCAATATTTTACAATATCAAACCCACAAACAATGAAAAGATCATAGAGTTGAATATCAAAAATATCTCAAACATGTTTATCAAAGGGCTCTCCATCGACATATCAGATGACTCTGGAAAGCTCAACAGATATTTCTATGTTGGTAATATTAAAAATCTAAACTCTAAAAATCTCTCAATAGAAGTTGACAAAAATCTCAATAAACTAAATATCTCCTACAGATACGAACTTATGCCTGAGGATGCCTTTTTAAATCCCGATAAAGGTGAAAATGGCATTTTTGAAAAAACAGAAAAGACGATTCTGATCATCAAATAATCAGTTTGCTAATGCGCTTCCCAATACAAGTTCGTCGTTTTCATCTTTTGTGATCACTACTCTTGTTTCGTACTCCTCTTTGGTAATCATTAAACTGTTTCCAATTCTTATCTTAACATCTCGGAAAAGGTTTCTACGGATGATGATCATCTCTTTTTGATCATTTAAAATGAAATTCATATCATCCTGTAGCGATTGAAGTTTTTCCTGTAAAACAAGATTTAGGTTCTCCAATTTCTTCAGTTTCTCTACATTTGTTTTATATTCAGTGTCTAAAATAGCATTCTCCATCGAGCCACAAGACATGATGATCCTTTTTATCTGCGTCTTTACCATGTTAATAGATTTAGCTATAGTGTCCAATTTCTCCATGGTATCTTGGATCTGTAGTTTGAGATTATTTTTATTTAACTGATTGATAAATAATGTTGTTTTGGTATAATTTTTAGCACCTGCCACATTGATATCGATAAGCCTCGTAGCCTCGATATAGCTACTCTGAACAGCACCTATCCCTTTGTATGACAGAAATGTTTTACACTGAATCTTTGAATTCCTCGTATAGTTGGATACCTCGACAGTATCACCTGCGATCAATTCTGCATCCTGAACAAAATCAGCTTTGATATTTTTGAGGGCTTTTATTTTAGTCTGATTTTTGCCAAATACCCCAGAACTTATAATAACTGATCCTCTTTCAGACTCGATAAACGCCCCTTCCACAACTCCCCTTATTCTTATATCTCCCCCAGCAAACACCTTAAAATCTGGTAATACATCACCCCTGATCAAGACATCACCTTTATAATTGATATTCCCCGTGGAAAAGTTTACATCACCATCTATGATGATCATTTCAATTACATTTACCTTGCCATTATCGTAATTTACAATACCATCAGTCGTAGAAAGGATCTTTAACCCATCAGATGATACATATACATTCCTACCCGTGGGAAGTTTTACATCGTTTCCAGGAATAGCTTTAATTATATTGCCGAAAACATCGTACCCATCTATACCTTTAGTAGCAGGAACTTTGATCAGGAGGGGATCCCCCTTATCCACCTGCTGTATCACATTGATGTTTCTAAAATCAACATTTCCATCCTCATCCTCTTTTGGTTTGTATTTATTCTCAGGTTCGAAAAAGAATACAAGATATGCATCCTCCCCTCTGATCGGTTCGCTACCCTTGGCCACAAGTTTGATAGACCCTTCGGGATCTTTAGCAAGTTCATCAATACTCTCTTTGATATGACCAAACTTGATATTCTTTTTTTTCAGAAAGAAGAGAACTTCTTTTGGATCAAAGATCTGAGAGTTTAACTTTTTGACATAACACTCCATATGATCATCAGAAACCATGAGATCAAATGAATTAAATACCTTGTTGTCGATCTTTTTAAATACTTCACCTATCTCGATCGGTTCACCATTAGAGGTATGGATGGCATGTTTAATCTTCTCTAAATCGTAATTATAGATATTTTCGTTTAATAGCCTATTTTCGAGATCAGATATGTCGATATGGGCAGTGGGATTTGTTTGAATAAACATCTTGTTATTTTGGATGAAAAATCGGTAGGTACTTATGTCGTATTTTTTATCTTTTATCTTTTCGACGATCTTTTTGAGTTCTATATACAGTTGGTTTACCGATTCAAATCGCTCTGTAGGTGACTTCATGAGAGCCTTATTTATAATCTTGGCGATATCTATCTCTACATCGGAGTAGTATGTAGGATCAATGTAGTCTAAATTTTTTATCCTCAACAAGGCTTCATCGTTTATCGTTTCCCCAAAAGGGTGTTCGCGACAAAAAATAAAATAGAGAATGCAACCGATCTGAAATATGTCTCCCGATGGTGTTGGATCATAATTTGAGATATACTCGGGAGGGATGTAAGGAGGTGGTGAGCTATAGATCCCCAGTTCACTTATAAGAGAATTCTTGGCAATATACCTTTTGAGATCAAAATTATCCACCTTTATCGTATCATTCACATAAAATATTGAATCTAAATAGAGGTTTTGATGCAAAATCTTCAAACTATGGGCAAACTCAATCGCTTCCGAAAGGGAAATGGCCAACTTTAACTTCGTATTTAAGCTGATATCAAAGAGCATCTCCTTGTTAAAAATACCATTTCTGATATCAAAATACTCTGTAACAGTATAAAATTTTTTATCCTCATGGATATAATAATCTATGGTAGAAACTATATTAGGATGAATCAATTTAGAAATATTACTCACATACCTATTGAATCTATTCTTTAAATTCTCGATATCTACATTCTCTTTAAATGTTGACAGATCGATTATTTTTACAAGAACATTCTTTTTGAATTTCGTATCAACAGCCTTATACACTTCACCCGAGGGGAGCGATACAACATAATCCCTCAATTCATACCGAGACAAAAATTGATTATCCATAATAAGTTAGTATCACAATAAATACTAATATTCAATAGAAAGTTACAAAACTGTCATAAAATCTTAAAGACTCCTTTAAATATCCAACCAAAGAGAGCAAGAAAGCAACAAAACATATTGATAAAATTAGGCATTTTATTTTTTACAAAAATATATTGACAAAATAATATTTTTTTTATATTGTTGTAGTCCACTTTGGTTGCTGGCGTAGCTCAATCGGTAGAGCAGCTGACTTGTAATCAGCAGGTTGGGGGTTCAATTCCCTTCGCCAGCTTTTCTTTTATGGGGAGATTCCCGAGTGGCCAAAGGGGGCAGACTGTAAATCTGTTGGCGTTCGCCTTCGGAGGTTCGAATCCTCCTCTCCCCACTCTTTTTCACGAAAATGCGGGTGTAGCTCAGCTGGCTAGAGCATTAGCCTTCCAAGCTAAGGGTCGCGAGTTCGAATCTCGTCGCCCGCTCTTTTTTAAATATTTCAATTGAACTTAAGTAGAACTTTTCTTGAAAGAATATAAATCTCTACAGATTTTTTAGAATCTCATCCTTGAGATTATTGATCTCCTCATCTGTCATTTTTGCAAAATTATAATTGGCGAGCTTTTTATGGAGTTCATTTAGATCGATATCTTTTTCAGACTCAGAAACCAATCTACTAATAAACATAGCTTTTTTAGCTTCGGGAGAGATCTCTAACTTGTCAGTTGAGGATGGTTTATCAACGATCGCAGATATCTTGCCGTATTTTATCTGCTTGTTGTATGTCCTCAAAATGTTTGATATACTACCACTGTCGATTACCATAGCCGTCACCTTTAACCTCAATTCGCATATCGGCCAATCTAAAAAAAACTTTAGAAAAATTTTTATTTAAATCTATCAGGCAACTGTTTGTAGTAAACTGTTTCTCTCTCAAAAAAGGCAGACAAAGATAGCAACCTATCTTCATCGAAATAGTTGCCTAACAGCTGAATTCCAATAGGTAACCCTTGTCTATCAAATCCAGCAGGCAGGGAAACACCACACCCACCAAAAAGGTTTAGGGATATTGTATAAATATCACTCAGGTACATCTCAAGGGGGTTGCTTGCCTTTTCACCCAATCTAAAAGCAGTAGTAGGTGAGGTGGGAGTAAGAATAAAATCCACCTTGTTGAATGCCTCCACAAAGTCCTTTTTGATCAGAGTTCTCACCTTCTGGGCTTTTAGATAGTAAGCATCGTAATAACCTGAACTGAGAACATATGTACCAAGCATGATCCTTCTTTTCACCTCTGTACCAAACCCTTTTGAACGGGTAAGGGTGTACATTTCGTTTAGATCGTTACTCTTTTCTCTAAATCCATACTTTACCCCATCAAACCTTGCCAAGTTGCTAGAGGCCTCAGCGGTAGCGATAATATAGTATACCGCAACGGCATAATCTGTGTGAGGCATACTGATCTCGACGATCTCAGCACCATTTTTTTTGAAAAAATCGACAGCATTCTCCACCGTTTCAGCAACCTCAGGAGAAAGCCCTTCACCGAAATACTCCTTTGGTAAACCGATCTTTACACCTTTGATCGAATCTTTGAATGGGTCGGTGAATCTAAAAGGTTCTTTATTGAAAGATGTGGAATCATTTTTATCGTATTTACCAATAACCTCAAGCAGTACGGCACTATCTTCCACCGTCTTTGTCATAGGACCGATCTGATCAAGACTTGATGCAAACGCTACAAGCCCATACCTTGAAACCCTACCATAAGTCGGTTTTAACCCTACAATATTACAAAGCGCCGCAGGTTGCCTGATAGATCCGCCAGTATCACTACCCAAAGATGCTGGAACAAGCCTTGCCGCCACAGATGCCGCAGAGCCACCGCTTGACCCACCGGGAACCCTATTTGGGTCGTAAGGATTTACCGTCTTTTTGAAATAGGATGTTTCGCAGGATGATCCCATAGCAAACTCATCCATATTGAGTTTGCCGATTATAATAAAACCAGCATCTTTTAGGTGCTGGATGACGGTACCGTCATAGGGAGGGATAAAATTGTTGAGTATATTAGAGGCACAGGTAGTCCGTAACCCCTTCGTGATCATATTATCCTTTACTGCAATAGGTACACCAGCAAAAGGCTTATTACTATTTATACCATTATCGTAAGACTCTGCCTCTTTCAGTGCATCCTCGTTTAAAGTAATAAATGAATTTATAATCTTGTCATACTTTTCGATCCTTTTGAGATAAAACTCCACCATCTCTTTGGCAGAGAGTTTTTTTGATTTTATAACATCAGCATGCTGTTTCAAAGAAAGATTCAAAAGATCCATACCTTCACCTACTCAATTATTCTTGGGACCTTGAAATGACCGTAACCCTCTTCTGGGGCATTTTTCAAAGCCTCATCTTGGGTAATCTTCCTCTCAGGAGTATCTGGACGGGTGACATTGGAGATATCCAGCACATGAGAGGTGGGTTCGATATTTGATGTGTCTAACTCGTTTAATTTATTGATATAATCTAAAATACTGTTCAACTCATCCACAAACCTACCGATCTCCTCATCTTCAAAGGTGAGTTTTGCTAATTTTGCGATATGCTTTACATCATTTTCTGTTACAATACCGTTCACACTAAGCCTCCATATCTAACAATCGAGAAATTATATATTCAAAAATAGAAATTGTAAATTCTTTTCTTTTAATGTATAACCAAAGTTATGAAAGATTTAATCGATATTGAGTTTTTAGAATCGTTACGATACAACAATATAGGTATCATCGATGTAAGATCAGAAAAAGAATACTCTGAAGATCACATACCGAATGCCATAAATATACCTATTTTAAACAATGAAGAAAGGGCCATCATCGGCACAATATACAAACAACAAGGACCCAAAGAGGCAAGACTTAAAGGGGTAGAAGTGGTATCCCCAAAATTGGTAAACTTCATTGATCAGATAAAAAAGATCACAGAACAATTCAAAGATACTGTAATCTACTGCTGGAGAGGTGGATTAAGGAGTGAGGCTTCTGTTACCTTCGCAAGGCTCGCAGGACTCACCGTTTCGAGATTAGCAGGGGGTTACAAAACATATAGAACAAGGGTGAATAGATTTTTCGAGGAGGAGATAAGTAAGTACAGTTTTATAACTGTTTATGGTCCCACAGGATCTGGGAAAACAGCCATTCTAAGAATGTTAGAATCAGATTACCCTGTCCTTGATATAGAAAAACATGCTTGCCACAAAGGATCAATTTTTGGTCATATAGAAGAGGAAGGGTACCCTTTTGTGAATCAGAAAAACTTTGAAAGCAGACTCTATTACAACCTTATAAAATACGATAAAAAACTATTTATAACGGAAGGGGAGAGTAAAAAGGTGGGCAAGGTAGTCATCCCAAATAATCTTTTTGCTAACTTCACCTCTGGTATCTCTGTATTGTGTAACCCTTCCATAGAGTTTAGAACTGAGTTTACCATCAACAACTACAACCCCCAAAACAATATTGAAGAGATAAGGTCATCCCTTGACAAGATCAAGCGGTATATGGATGGTGCATTGTACAAAACACTGTTAGACCTTCTCGAAAAAGGCGATTTTACGAAATTTACCGAAATTATCCTTGCCAAATATTACGACCCTATGTATAAACACTCCTACCCCAAAAAGGTTGATCTGGAGTTAAGTTATAATTCTATAGAGGAAGGTGCCAAAAAGTTGAAGGAGTTTTACGATGAGATACTTAATGATAATCCTTTTATTGCTGATTAATACACCACTTCATTCTAAAATAGTTTTACTTGATGATAACGAAAGCATAGAAAAACAACCTGTTCAGAATTTAAAAAGTTTGGGTAAAGATGATGTACAAAATAAGATCATCTACGGAAAACCATATACAGTTTTTGGCGTAACATACTACCCTATGGATTATATCCATAAATATGAGGAGGAAGGGGTAGCCTCATGGTACGGGGCAGATTTTCATGGGAAACTTACCTCCAGCAAAGAGGTTTACAATATGCACGACATGACTGCTGCACATAAAACCCTACCACTTGGTAGCACCGTCCTTGTTAAATCCCTTGAAAACGATAAAGAGATCATCGTCCGCATCAATGATCGAGGCCCTTTTGTAAAAGATAGAATAATAGACCTTTCTTATAAGGCAGCAAAAGAATTGGGGATCGATCAGAAAGGTACCGGAAGGGTAAGAGTTACTCTTCTTTCGGAATCTCCAACCGAATATGTATTAAATGGTAAGCCAGTGGATATAAACAAAGGTAGCTTTTCCATTCAGATCGGTGCATTTATAGAAAAGAGAAATGCAGAAAAATTAAGGGATAGATTTCTCAATGCAGATATCGTAGAAGCAATTGTGAATGGGAAGAAATTTTATAGAGTAAGACTCATCGGATTTGAAACAAGAACCAGCGCAGAACTAAAACTGATCACATTGGAAAAACAATTCCCCGGAGCTTTTGTAGTAGCAGATTAAAACCCAAAAATGACAGAAATAGCTGAACTCCTCGATCACCCTCTTAATGAAGTCAGTTTCGTTGTTTTCGATTTGGAAACAACAGGTCTCCACCCCGAACATGGGGATCAGATTATTGAAATAGGTGCATTCAAGATAAACGAAGGTTTCAAACTTAGCAGAGAACCATTCCACTCCCTCGTGAAGACCGACAGAGATATTTCAGAAACATCATCTAACTTGCACGGCATAACAACAAATGACCTTAAAAACGCACCTGATATATGCACGGTTCTCTACGATTTTATAGATTTTTCCCGCGGTTCTGTTCTCGTGGCCCACAAGGCTTCTAAGGATATCGCCTTCCTCCGCTCGGCGATGAGGGAATACCTCATAGATGCAGATTTTTCATTTGTAATCGACACCATTAAATTATCTCAAAAACTCTACCCAGAATTCAAATACCACAACCTTGACTACCTCATCGAAAAACATAGAATTCAGATAAATTCCAAATTTAAAAGGCACCGAGCCCTCTACGATGCAGAAGCCACAGCAAAGATATTTGTAAGGATGATTAAAAAAATATTCAGCGAAAGATGCTATCACTTAGCTGAGTTAAAAGAATTTATCTTTCAATACCCTTAAATTAAAAAATCATCTTCCTGTAAACAAATTTATACACTTGAATAAAAAAAATAATTGATATATTGTAAAAATATGATGAGATATTTAGTTCTTTTGCTTAGTATATTTCTGCTTTCATCGTGCGAAAAATCGAAAAATATGTTTAGTTTTAGTAAAGAGAAGCCTGTAGTGATCATTGGAAATGAGAAGTACTATCAGAAGGATATCATAGAATTCATGTATTTTGAGTTACCAGATTTGGATCCAAACACATTACAAGATAAAGATTTCAAAAAAGAGATCATTCAGGAGTTTGTAAAACATAAGATGCTTGTTATGGAAGCCAAGTCCACCAAGATCAATATAGATAAAAAAGCCTTGAAAGACATTTACAAAAAGTTAAATAGTAGCAGTCCCAAGGAGATCGACGAAAAGTTTGAAAAATTTATGGAAGAAAAACTCCTCGCTCAAAAGTTCCTCGAAGAGAAGTTGAAAACTGAAATAAAGGTGAGTGAAGAAGAACTAAAATCGTATTACGATGAATTCATTAAAAATAGACAGGGTAAAACCTATTACCATATATATCAAATTGTAAACGAAGATAAACAAAAGATAGAAGAAGCATACAAACTACTCAAATCTGGCAAAAGTTTTGAAGATGTCGCAAAGGAATACTCCATAGGACCAGAAGCTGAAAATGGTGGAGATATGGGTTTGGTGGATTTGGAAAACTTCCCACCTGTTTTCGACATCGTAAAAAAAATGAAGCCCAATGAGCTATCTAAAATACTCAATTCGGAATATGGGTATCACATCATAATGTTGAAAGGGGTAGCCGCAGCAGAGAATCCATCTTTTGAAGAGATTAAAGAGTTATTGATAGATGAACTTATTGCCGCCAAAAAAGATCAATATTTAGAAAATTACCTCAAGGAGAAGATGAAGAATGTCAAAGTCGAAATTAACCCTAATTTTGATTTTACTGTTGACAATACCACTGTCGAGCAGAAGCGAAATAATCAATAGGATATTGGCTGTCGTTGGAGATAAAATTATTACCCAATATGAGGTGGAGTCATTCAACCCAAACCGAGTAAAAGAGATCTACTCGATTCCTGATGAAGATAAAAGATCTCTGGCAATAAAAACATATTACAAAAATGTGTTGGATTTCTTAGTGGAGCAATACACCCTCGAAGAGATAGGGAAAAAATACAATGTAGTTGTTTCAGACAAAGAGGCTGATGACGCTATAAAAGACATTCTCCAGCGAAACAATATCCAGGAAAAAGATTTAGAGGAAGCCCTCGAAAAAGAGGGGATTACAATGGCCCAATACAGATGGCAGATCAAGATGGATATACTTGCCACAAGACTAAAAAGCAGGATCATAAATCAACTCGTAGTCATTACAGAAAACGATATAAGAAAATATGTTGACGAAAATCAAAAAGAGTTGGGTAGTTTCGACGAACTGGAATTAAGATACATCCTCTTAAAAGATAAATCCAAACTTTCAGATGTGAAAAAAACTATAAAAGATAAAGGTTTCATCGCTGCTGCAATAGAGTTTTCTGATGATAAAACAGCCAAAACTGGTGGTTATTTAGGTTATATAAACCCCGAACACTTAGCGAAAGATGTCAGAGATAAGATGAAAGATGTCAAAGTGAAAGATATCGTAGAGATCGAATCAGACAACGACATCAAAATATTCTACATAGAATCTATGAAAAGTAAGTATGACTTAGCAAAGGATCAGAGGGAAAAGGTGATCGCAGCCCTCATGGATATCAGGTACAAGGATGTCTATAAAAATTGGTTGGAGAAAAACAGAGAAACGATATTTATTAGATATCTAACATATTAATGAGATTAGATAAGTTTTTAAAAATCACCAATGTAATAAAGAGAAGAACCGTTGCAAACGAAGTGGCGTCAGATGGTGCCATATATGTAAACGATAAGCCAGCAAAACCTTCTTACACAGTAAAAATAGGTGATATAATCCAACTAAAAATGTGGAACTATGAAAAAGTCATAAAAGTTTTACAACTCCCTTCTAAACAGATCAGTAAAAATGATATAGAAAAATATGTAGAAGTAATCTCGTATAAAACCATCGATTTAAGGGATAAGATAATAGATGATGTGGGAGAGGAGATATTCTGACAAGTCTGAATAATGTGTTTTCCTATACACAATATTCCATCATATGCACCACCTTAAGTCAAGCAGACGATTAATTTCTTGAAAATTTAATATTTTTAATTAAAATATGATTATGATAAATAGATCCTTAAAAAGAAATATAGTCTTATCAATAATTATTTTCCTTGTTGTTATTTTCGGAGTGTCCTATTTTTTGCTTACATCCACCATCAAAAAAAGTATCTTAAACAATATAGGTGAATTGAGGTATTCAGAAGCAAAACTTGTTGCCAACAATATAGAAAGATTCATCGCAAACAACCAAAAAATTCTAAGGGAGTTGTCTGAAAATTTTGAAAATATAGAAAACAAACATTCCTCAGTGCAGAATTATCTCAACAATTTTACCATGCTCCTCAATCGATTTGACAACGGTATTTTCATTTTCAATGCAAATGGTGAACTTTTAGCGGAGATCCCTTTTATGAATTCCAAGAGAATAGGTAGTAGCTTCGCTTATAGAGAATATTTCCAACAAACAGTATCAACTAAAAAACCCTTCATATCAAAACCATACATATCAAGCAAAACAGGTCAATACGCTATAATGTTTACTGTACCTGTTTTAGAAAAAAACAACATTAAATTTGTCATTGGTGGCAGTATAAATATCCAATCCACCAACAACCCCATCGGTGCTCTGCAATATCACAAGATAGGTTCAAAAGGCTACTATTTTATCTATACAAAAAACAGGGATTTCATCTTCCATCCCGATAACTCAAGAATTACAAAGCAGGATGTATCAAAAGGTGTAAATAAATTGTTTGATTCTGCCATCAATGGATTTGAAGGATTCGGTGAAACCATAAACTCGAGAGGTTTTCATTACTTGGCCACCTTCGTTCACATCAAAAAGGTAGATTGGATTCTGGGAGGAAACTACCCAATAGAAGATGCCCTTGCACCATACATAAAACTAAAAAACGATATAATTATTTTTTTCTCAATGTTTTTTATATTAATGATAGTTGGTGCTATGTTGATGGTGAGATACTTCCACAAACCTCTACTACACCTCTCTCAAAAGATCTCCAGCATAAACATAGAATTTAAAGGCTTTGAGCCCATCATTATTGAAAACAGATACCGATATAAAGAACTTGAACCTGTTGTTTCAAAGATCAATACTTTGCTTGAAAAAATAAATGTTTTCCAAGATAGAATGGTTGAAATGGCCAAAAATGAAGCGATAAACCTCATAGCAGGGGGACTATTCCACGATATAAGTAATCACCTAATGGCAGCAAACACAAGGGTGTATCTCCTTAAAAAACTTTTCCAAAAAAATCCAGAGGGGGAAAGATTTTTAAACGAACTTGATGAGATCTTGCAAAACATAACAGGATTATCGAAAAAACTCCTATCATTATCCACCACAAAGAATGAAAATAAAAAGTTGATAAACTTAAGAGAGCTGATCAACAGTATTGTAAGCATATCAAAAATCGAAGACAAAATAACCCATGTGAATATCGAAAGCGATCCGAATCTATGGATGGTATACGGTGATGAAATTGCTCTTTCTCAGGTATTTCAAAATATACTACTAAATGCCATACAAGCTCAAAAAGATTCCAAAAAACCGATAGAGATAAAGATCAACAACTTTGATAATACCCATGAAAAACTCACCCACCTTCCAAAAATGCGTTTTATAATGGTTTCCATCAAGGATTATGGAGAAGGGATAGATGAAGAGCATCTACATAAGATATTCGAACCATACTTTACAACCAAAAAGAGCGGCTATGGCATAGGGCTTACCGTTGCTAAAAAGATCGTTTTAGAACATGAAGGTTATATATTCGTAAACAGTGTTAAAGGGGAGTGGACTGAATTTACCATTTATCTGCCATACTATGCAGAAAAAACGCTTAAGGAAGCAAAAGCCCTAAAAGGCTAACCCACCACTTTTTTAGCTTCGTCCCAATATCTATCAAGCTCTTCGAGGGACATATCTTCGAATTTTAGGTTGTTTTCGTTAAGTTTTTTTTCAATATAATTGAATCTTTTCAAAAACCTTTCGTTTGTCTTTCTTAAAGCTTCATCGGGATTGACCTTTACAAATCTTGAAAAATTTATCAATGCAAAGAAAAGATCCCCTATCTCATGGGCAATCTCATCAGGTTTATCGTAAGAAACAGCTTCCTTAAATTCATCAAATTCTTCAAAAACCTTTTGCAGACAGTCGTCGGCACTTTCCCAGTCGAAACCAACCTTTTTTGCCCTCTCCTGTAATTTCAAAGCTTTTTGTATCGATGGCAGCCCCTTTGGGATCTCATCCAAGATGGAACGATTCTTTTTCTCTTCTTTTTTTATCTTATCCCAATTGATCATCACATCATCTGCGGTACTTACCTTTGTTTCCCCAAATACATGAGGATGTCTCCTGATTAGTTTTTCGGAAATATTTTTCATCACATCATTGAGGGTAAAAAGATTCTCCTCCTCTGCTATTACAGAATGAAGTATTACATGGAGTAGTAGATCCCCCAATTCTTCTTTTATGTTTTCGATGTCCTTCTTGTCTATGGCATCTACGAGTTCAAAAACCTCTTCGATAAGGTACTCTTTGAGGGAGTAAAGGGTCTGCTGTCTATCCCAGGGGCATCCATCGGGAGCCCTTAGCTTTTTTACGATATTTACCAACTCTCTAAAATGCTTTTCCATATCAAAAAGTAGCATAATTAAAAATAAAATGGAAGAAAAAACTTGAAAAAAAAGTTGAATTGAAAGATTATGATTAGACAAAAATATCAAGGAGGACAGATGTCATCTTACGAAAATGTGAAATTTGTAAAATTATCAAGTGGAGATACCGTTATCGGTGTAATGGATGAAGAAAACAAAAAGTTAACCGATGTTGCAATGATACAAACAATACCCACCAGTGCTGGGATGCAGATAGCGATTCTACCTTTTGGATTTCCCTACGAAGATGAGATAGGTGGCAGTATCGATGCATCCTTCATTATGTATGAATACAAAAAATTCCCCGAAGAGATAGTGAACAAGTATCTTGAAGCAAAAAGCAATATCAGGATCACATCGAGCTTAAGCGATCTCGGTGGATTAGGTAATAAGGGTGGAAAGGGCGGTCTTATCCTTTAATGTCTAATAGATGGAAGTTTCTCAAAAAAGAACACATATTTAGTGACAAGATATTAGACATCACTCATCATCACTGGGAATTTACCGCAAAGGGGATACAGGCCCCTTTTACTTCCATCGATACAAGTGATTGGGTGGTGATCATCCCCGAATTAGAAGATGGTACGATCGCCTTAGTAAAGCAATTTCGCCCTGTGGTAAATGATTGGACTATCGAATTCCCCGGCGGCGCAATCCATGACAACGAACCCCCTTTATCTGCAGCCAAAAGAGAATTGGAAGAGGAGACATCCCTCACAAGTAATCAGTTTGAACTGCTCGGCACAATGCGACCAAACCCCGCCATCATGAGCAACAGATGCTTCGTTTATCTTGCCAAAAACTGCAAAATAGACGGCAGACACAACTTCGATCCCTTCGAAGACATCACAGTGCTAACTTTTAATCTCTCAGAAATCAAAGAACTCGTAAGAAAAGGTGAGATAAAACACTCTGTTGTATTGGGGGCTTTTTCGTTTTACCTACTAAGGTAAAGTGAAAAAGAGGTATCCCATACCGTGGCATGAGATACCAAATATTACTTTAATTACCTAATGTGGGTGAAACAATATCCAGAGTAATAGGGTAATATGCAATATTTTCATTGTTGGGTGGAAAATATAGCTTTGTAAACCCACCTATATACAGTGGCAGAGGCAAGTTTTTATAAGCATGCACTTTGAAACAATAGGACTTATCTGACTTGATCAAACCACCAAGATGCTCTTGATATTCTTTATTATCTAACCCCTGTACCTCTGCAAGTATACTGTACTGACCACATGAACCATTCTTTTCAGCATAGAAGATTGCATAGCCATCCACCGTTCTGTTGTCCAAAGGCTTATTCCAAGTAAATCTCAACATATTCATCGTGAGATTATTATAGGTATAGCTTTTCTTTGAAACACTCAGAGCAGATGTCCAACTGATAGGTTTGGTGGCGTAGATGTTAACCTTTGTTTTAAACTTGTTGATCGATGTTACCATTGTAAGGTTATTAATAGGTGTCAAATCAAAAGTAAGGGCACTACTTTGTGCAGATTTGTTCGCATTAACAGCAGACGTCCCAATCTTTTGATTGAAATCTATCTCGACATTAATACCTCTGAATGTCAATCTGGTATCCCCACAATCGATGTTGTTAGAAGATATTGTAAGAGTAAGGGTAGTATTATCTCGTGCATTAATGGTTCCAGAAGATTTGGATAATGTAAAGTCTATTCCCAAATCAGAAGTGGTCTTTTTAGCTTCCCAGTCTATCGGCGAATCTCCGATATTTTTTAGAGTATACTGATATGTTTTGTTTATCTTTCCACCACATAGTTCATTTATCATAATATTACGCTCACCAGATACTTGCAACTCACCAGGTACTTTTGTGAGAACTGTCTTATTGTCATTTACCCACTCTTTTTTAACTGTGTAAGCTGGCCACTCTTTCCAAAATTCTGTATATTTGCCTCTTATCGCCTCATTGATTTTATCCGTCACTTTCTTTGCTATACTATTATCCCATATAGTTGAAGCCAAGATCCTACCGTAGTAACCTAACCCTATAACACCTTCCAATACCAAACTATAATTAAATGTGAGGTTGTTTGTGATTATGTCATTAAGTAATATTGTACCTGTTCCTGATGCGTTATCTTTGGCTTTAAAATCTATCTTTATATATGGTCCAATGTAGTTGTTCATCTTTACACCAATGCCATATATATACACACCAGGCTCAGCACCTATGTATGCAAAAGCATTGGCTCCGATATTTATATCGGTTGTCTGGCTGAAGTTAAAGTTACAATCCAAATAACTATTAATCCGATCACCATCATAGGCGAAGTTAAACACAGGATTGCTTGTACCGGAAACTGTTATCTTAGCATTTCCAACAAGCATAGCCTTATCAAAATCTGCACCTTTACCAGCACCTTTTATACCATAGGTTATTGGGATTTTTTCAGTTATCTGTATAGGTATGCCAAAAACTATGTATGTCTGGGTGAATTGAAGCCCATCATACAAAATTTTATGTTCACTATACTTCTTTTTGATCTCTGCAGTGACTTCACCTACCAACTCAACATCGGATCCCATATTCAAATAAAAACCATCCAACTTTACATCGACACCGCTCCACCCCACATCCACATTCCAACCTATATGGAGATCCACATGAGGTCTCAACCTCAAAGTTCCTGTTAAAGATGATTTATTATCACTATCAAAATATATTGGACCGTAATCTTTTTGGTAATTTGTTTCCCAGTGCTGATCAAGATCACTCTTGTTGATGGCATAGATCTGATTTTTATCAAAATTTATTTCTAAATACTGCTGATTCGGATTAAATGGTATCCTCGATACCCCAGTGCTACTCTTGACTACCAATTCACTTTTCAGTAATTGCACAGGTGAAAATGGTTTGGTATTCTCAACAGTCAATGCAGTAGAAATATGACCACTTGGAATTATTTTTTCAATCGGTTCATTTACAGTAGTGATACGATATCTATCGTAAGCATTTGTAGGGCTACTTGGTTCTTTAGTTACACTTACAACCTTTCTGTAGAATATCGGATCAGATTTGTTTACGATTATATTATCCTTCTTCAATCCATCCAGTCTACCTATGAGAACCTGATCATCCGTCACCACTGTGAAGTTATCAAAAATGTTTGAATTTACATCATACTCAGATATATTCCTGTTATCCACCTTCGTACTATCAAAGATTAGCATTGCACCTGTTATGTCAACAATGGTAATATTGTCGTTCAGTCTCAATTTTGGTAGTATAATTGGCGTGATAATTCTATCGTCAGAAACATTTTCTATAGTACACTGCGTCCCATCAGATGAAACAGAATTACACCCCATCCAATTCACAAGTGTGTAGTTATCCTTGATATTTTTGACTGTCAGAGTGTATTTTTTGGTTGTAGTCTCAGATTTATTCAACCATACTATACTATCACTTATCGTTTGAGTTCCCGATACAACTTCCAAAGTTGCATTTGTTGGCTTTAAAATTGTGAGTTTTAGCATATTCTTTTGCATTGCCAATGTTGGATTACCTACTACAAGTCCAGAATCCCTGAAGGTATTTTCCAAAGCATTTTGTATGGATGCATTGTCTCCAGAATGGTATTTTTGAGATATACTTTGTAAAGTAGTATTACTAACTTTTAGCGGAGTATCGTTCGGTTTTAATGGATTATACTTCACAACTGTCCCAAAATATTTACCTGTAGTGGCTGCCGTTGAAACCGTTGATGACTAAACTAATTTATCAGAGATGTTGTCTAAAATATTCTCCAGATCACTGTAAGACAACGAGCATGAGGTATCAGAACACAAATGATTTACATAATTATATACAATGTCGGTAAGAAAGTGATATTCACCTTTCCAGCAGCAAGGTCTCCAACCTTTGCAAACCCTCTTATAACCCCCTTATTTGGTGTAGGTTTTGCATCCAATAATCCATTGTCATCGTAGTCAACATCTTCTCCACCGCTGACTATTACCAACACAATTTGATCGCTACCCCATCCCTTCGTGTTTGAAAAACTAAAAGTTCCCAATTTGTCTGTCTTTGTCTCCAAACATACAAAATCACTGTTGTAAGCCAATTCACAGATCTTCACATTTGCTCCAGATAGTGGCCCCAACATAGCGTGATTGCCGCTCGACAGTGTGTATGAACTATCCCCTGTACTACCACCCCCACAACCAAATAAGAAAAGTGATACTACTATGGATATCAAATAGGCCATAAAGATTTTAAGATTTTTTTTCATAGAAACCTCCCTTCATCCACACTCTTTTTCGTAGGGAGGAAATCAAGTGTGAATGGATGATAATATATTATACCATAAATTTTTAAAATTACCTTAAAACTTTATTGTTTTTGAAAAATTTTTTCTTGCTTTCACTGCAAAAATGATTAAATTATATTTCCATGAAGATAACTTTGTATACAACAATAGAAGAGGTAGTCAGAAATAGCCCCGAGGCAGTCAAATACCTAATGGATAAAAAGATCAGGTGTATCCGCTGCGGTGAACCGATATGGGGAACTTTGGGGGAGGTCCTTGAGGAAAAGAGATTTTCTGAAGAAGAGAAAATAAAGATTTTAGAGGAATTAAACAATATCGTCGAATAATATTATCGAAAAACCTGAAAAGTTCATATCAGAATTCGATAAGTTATATTTCAACTCAACACCATTCATATTTTTAATAGATTTTGAAATAAGTAAGTTTTTTATTTCCCCACTCGATAACATTAATTATCAGAATATTCTTTACAATTTCACAGGTACGACAAATGTTATAAAATCTGGAGAGAATAAAAAAATCATTCTCAATCCAAAACCTATCTTATTTATGGATTACAAAAAAAGGTTCGATTTGGTAAAATTTCATCTAATCGAAGGGGATAGCTATCTTTTAAATCTCACATTCCCAACAGAGATAGACACCAAAGCATCTTTGGAAGAGATATTTTATAATTCTATGGCACTTTTCAAAATGAAGTTTTTTGATGATTTCGTCTTCTTTTCTCCAGAAAGGTTTATTCTGATAGAAGATGGCAAGATTTTCACCCATCCGATGAAAGGGACAAAGATATTTCAATCCGAAAACTCAGTATCGGAACTTTTAAATGACGAAAAGGAATTGGCAGAGCATATAACCATTGTGGATCTGATGAGAAATGATCTCTCTATGGTGGCAAAAGATGTTAGAGTTAAAAATTTTCGTTATCTCTCCTACATCAGGGCAGAAAATAAAACCATCATCCAAACAAGCTCACAGATTGAAGGGGTCCTCACAGAAGGCTCTATAGCAGAAAAGATTATAAAACTCTTACCAGCAGGATCAATTTCAGGTGCTCCAAAACGGAAGACATTAGAGATCATAAAAAAAGCTGAAATAGATAGCAGAGGATTTTATACAGGCATCGCTGGCATTTTTGATGGAAAAAGATTAGATTCCTGCGTAATAATCCGATATATCGAAAAAAAGGGTGATAAACTCTTCTACAGAAGTGGTGGTGGAATCACCGTGTACAGCAATGTAGAGGATGAATATATGGAGATAATAAACAAGATCTATGTACCGTGTATTTGAAACGATAAAGGTTGTAAATAAAATGCCCCAAAATATCCCTTATCATCAAAAAAGGGTTGAATGGACATTTAGAGAATATTACAAATCTGAACCCTTTTTCAATCTCACAGATTTAGTAAAAATGATCGATTTTCCAGATGGTTTGATAAGATTTAAAGTTATTTACGACAAAGATTCTCTCGAGTATCTATGCTACCCATACTCAAGAAAAAGGATCGAATATTTAGAGTTGGTTCCTGTTCAAAATCTCGACTACCGGTTTAAATACATAGATAGAACTACACTTGGTAAACACATTAAAAATGACCACACAGAACCTATTTTTGTAATCAATGGTTTTATCACAGACACAACCTTTACAAACTTAGTATTCTTCGACGGATATAAATGGTGGACCCCCAGCACCTATCTATTATGGGGGACAAAAAGGGAGTTTTTACTAAAAAGTGGCATAATTTTCGAAGCAAAAATAAAAGTTGAAGATCTGACTCAATTTAAGAAGGTTTCCTTTATAAACAGTATGAATGAGTTAGATGAATTCTCATTCTCTATCGACAAGATCATAAATATCTAATTACTTCCTTTTACCACCAGACCTTGACCACACAGGTACACCGTGAATATCCCTCAAAATCAGTAGATCATTACCCTTTTTCACTTCAGCAGCGATCAATGACTGCTTACCGTTGATTACTGCTGGACTGCCTTTCACCTCTAACTGATCCCCAGAATTTATTTCAAAATCAAGCCTCTCGATATACCACACGGGACCTAAGTGCACCTGAACTACACCTTTATCTGTTTTTAGATCGATATAGACCCCGTGGGACATCATCTTGTGGGGCATCGTTATATCTATCTTCTCCACAGTACCGTAGATCGTCTCAATCTTGTTTGGGTCAAACATCCTGTTAAACGGGCTATTCATACCCCATCCGCCACTACCTTTAAACCCCTGCCACTGGGCAAAGGAATTTGTTGTCAAACCCACAAGTACAATAAGCATCAAGAATATTTTATAAAAAGATTTCATACTATCCTCCGTTTAACATTTATCAAAAAGATGTAAGCAAAATATATGCCTCTTATCTATATCAATCTTTACAATAAGTTGTAATCTTTGACAACAGAAATTGTGAAAATCCTTCACAAGTTGGGAACGAAACCTAACATTTTTCACCAATTTTGGTACTTGTCAATAACATATTTACCACT
>CAZFHX010000018.1:0-47854 GCA_964519265.1 uncultured Deferribacterales bacterium | reverse complement strand
TTAACAGATTATGAGTTGTAATTTTCTTGTTTTAGAGTTTTTCAGGGTTGACTAAGTATCATCGGAATCACAACAACACTTGCACATTCAAACGGTTTTCAAATTAACGAGCAAGGCGCAAAAGCATTAGGTATGGGCGGTGCCTTCGTAGCCCAAGCCGATGACCCATCAGCAGTATATTTCAACCCAGCAGGGATAACACAACTTGAGAAATTCCAATTTTCTGCAGGTGTATCCCCAATCACACCATATGCAACTTTTAAAAGCGATCAAACAGGCAAAGAAACTGATGGAAAGAAAAATACATTCTACATCCCCAACATGTATGCAACATTGAAAATGACTGACTCTTTTAGTTTCGGTCTCGGCGTATTTTCAAACTTTGGATTGGCTACAGAATGGCCAGAAGATTGGCAGGGTAGATACATTACTGGTGGTACAAAAGCGGAGATAGTCTCAGTTACCTTAAACCCTAACATAGCATATAAAATTACAAAAAACTTAAGTATAGCAGCAGGTATAAACGTTCAAAGAATGGATATTACACTTGAAAATAAATTAAAAGCAGTTCCTTACGGTGCCACATACCTTTATTTTCCAACAGCTGATGGTAGTTCATCTTTAGAAGGTAAGGATGACTGGGCTGTTGGTTGGAATGTTGCTGTTCACTACAAAATTACAGACAATTGGAATATAGGTGCATCATATAGGAGCAAAATCAAACATGAGTTTAAAGATGGGACACTTGACATGACATTGCCAAACTCAATAAGATTATCTGATAATGCCTCTATACCTGCAATGAAAATTCAAAAATCTGGTGCAGCAACATTAGAACTTCCAGACATATTTTATATAGGCACATCTTATAGATTAGGTAATTTTACTTTTGAAATTGATGGACAGTGGACTGGATGGTCTTCTTATGACAAATTGAGAGTAGATTTCGAAGATGGTTCATATCAAGAAAAACCTAAAAACTGGAAAGATGTCTGGGCTTACAGATTTGGTGTCCAATACAAAGTAAACAATATTCTGTCTCTAAGAGCTGGTCTAATAAGGGATGAATCCCCTATCCCAGATGATACAGTTGACCCACTTGTTCCTTCAGGTAACAGATGGTTATATGCTTTAGGTTTTGGATTAAATTTTACAAATTGGACATTTGACTTTGCTTATAATTACTTAGATGATGAAGGGAGAAAATTTAATAATTATGTAGGTTCTTCAGCTCCGTATGGTATTTTCATACCTAAGGTAACTGGCGAATTCAAAGATGTAAAAGCCCACATCTTCGGAGTCAATATAAGTTATAAGTTCTAAAATAAAACAATATCTCTTGCAGGTGGAGAAATTTTCTCCACTTGCTTTTCCCGAAATATGATATAATAAGGTTAGATATGATAAAGCACACAGTTAATACCCCATATATGGTAGGGCCTGTCCATTTTTACACATTTGAAACCGCTCATGGTCTAATCATGTTTGACACAGGTCCAAACACACTGGAAGCTATCTCATATATAAAGAAAAATGTTGATCTAAGCAAATTAGCTTACCTTTTCATCACCCATTGCCATATCGACCATTACGGACTAACCTATCTCATAAAACAGAACTCTGATGCAAAGATTTTCATCTCAAAATACGATTTACTAAAATTTAAACACTATAAAGAAAGATTCGAAAAAGTATCAAATTTCCTCTTAGAAGAAGGGTTCCCTCCTAAAATCCTCGATGAGATAAAATCGAACTTAGAAGGGATGAAAAACTTAGCCCCCTTCCCAGAAGGTGAGGTTTTAGAAGAAAGCAATAACATCTTAGAACAGCTAAATTTAAAATATCTCAGATGCCCCGGTCATTCCCAGAGCGATATAATCTACCTTTATGAAAACTATGCAATATCTGGCGATGTTATCCTCAGAGATGTATTTCAAACACCCCTTTTAGACCTAAATCTTGACGATTTTGAATCAAGGTACAACAATTATCTCGCCTATATCGACACAATAGATAAACTCATCTCTTTAGAACATTATACCTTTCTACCAGGACATCGCGACTATATCGACAGCGTGAAAGACAGAATATCTATATATTTAGACAAGATGTTGAGTAGAGGTCTCAAAATTGGAAACAGCCTTCTGGAAAAACCGATATACGAAATTCTATTAGATTTAAATAATCAAAAACCGTTGGATACTTTTACCTCTTATCTAAAAGCTTCAGAGGTTTTTTTTATCAGGGATATTTTTAGAAATCCTGAACCACTCATATCATCGATAAAAAAACATAACATTACCCTTGATATAAATAACTATTTTGGAAGGATATATGGTTAAAGAAAAAGCAGATGACAAGTTTAGTAGGATTTTAAATGCCGCAATTCAGATCATTGCTAAGAATGGATTTCACAACACAAAGGTGAAAGACATCGCAGACAAGGCTGGTGTCGCTTCAGGAACTGTTTATAATTATTTTTCAAACAAAGATGATATCCTCATTTCCATCATGATAATTAAGATAAACGAATATGTCTCTAAGGCAAAAAAGGCTATTGAAGAGATAGATGACCCAAAAGAGAAGCTCAAAATCCTTATTCATTATCACTTCGCAGCTATGCAATCAAACCCCGATCTTGCCCTTGTTTTGCAATTCGAACTAAGACAACCCACAAAAGAGATAAGAGATAGGATCAGAAAACACTTAAGAGAATACTTCAAATTTATCGAAGAGATTATTCAAGAGGGCGTTGATAAAGGTGTTTTTGCCAAAGATCTCAATGTTTACTTTGCGAGGGAGATGTTTTTCGGAACATTAGACGAGATCGTGTCTACTTGGGTTTATACCAAGAAAGATTGGCAACTCACAGATAAAGCAGACATCATCTCGAATATGCTTATAAAGGCATACTCATGAAAAAAAAGGGGGAACACCCCTTAAGATTCTATCCCACCAATTTCAACCGTAGAAACTCCTTGAAGATACACTTATCCATAACAATAGGCACATTGTGTTCTTTGGCTATCTTTTCAGCCTCTTCTGAATGCACCTCTTCCTGAAGCCAGATAAATTTAGCACCGATCTTGATCGCCTCTCTGACTATCTCTGGAGCAGCCTCACTTTTCCTGAAAACATCTACTATATCAGGTTGCACAGGCACTTCTGATAGAGATTTATACGCTTTTACCCCAAGCACTTCACTCTCATTGGGGTTTACAGGATAGCAATTATAACCTTTCCCCATAAGAAATTTCATAACACCGTTGCTTGCTCGCTCAGGATTATTAGAAGCACCAACAATCACGATATTTTTAGCATTTAGCAAAACCTCTTTTAAATACTCATCACTGTATATCATAATCACCTCCGAGTTTACGTTTATTGAGTTTATAGCGTTTATAGCGTTTGTTGGGCTTGTAGCGTTTATAGGGTTTATTGGGTTTGTTGGTTTTTAAGTCCTTTTCAACACCTATCCCCTATATTCCCTATATCTCCTCTATCCCTTCTATTCCCTTTATCCCCTCTACTCTTACCCTCAATCCCCATCATCCCCTCATTCCTTAACCCCCTCATTTCTTAACTCCCTCACCCCTTCAACCCCTCATTCCATTTTTCAAAAATTCCTCGGGACCTCCAGCATTCTTTGTATAGATCCCAATGCTTTTATCCTGATCTCTTCAGGTACTGTTATCACATGTTGCTCTTTTAAAAGAGACTCATACAAACTATTCAGCGTAATCTTCTTCATATTTTTGCACTGAAATGTATCGTAAGCCATAATAAACTCTTTATCGGGGTTCTCCTTTTTTAGTTTATAAAGCACCCCTTTCTCCGTTCCAACTATAAATCTCTTCTTATCAGACTTTTTAATATAGGTGTAAAAGCCAGATGTCGAGCAGACATGATCCGCCAAGTCCACCACATCAGGATTACACTCAGGATGACATACAAAGATTGCATCGGGATACTTACTCTTCAGTTCTAAAACCTCTTTAGAAGTAAGTCTTCTATGTATTGGGCAAAACCCTTCCCACAAAATGATCTCTTTATCCACAAACCTCGACACATAATGTCCCAAATTCATATCGGGAGCAAAAATAATCTTGTCAGACTTAATCGATTTTACTATATTCACAGCATTTGCAGAGGTGCAGCAGATATCAGCCTCAGCTTTTACATCAGCAGAAGAGTTCACATAGCATACCACAGGCACACCGGGAAACTTCTCCTTCATTTTCCTAAGCCCCTCAGCACTAATCATATCCGCCATCGGGCAACCAGCATCGATTTCAGGTAGCAAAACCTTTTTATCTGGAGAAAGGATATACGCCGTCTCCGCCATAAAATGGACACCGCAGAATACAATCGTCTTGTTTGGCACTTTTGATGCTTCGATGCTGAGTCCTAAAGAGTCCCCTGTGAAATCAGCTATCTCCTGTATATCGTCAATCTGATAGTTATGGGCAAGAATTACAGCATCCCTCTCCCTTGCAAGTCTTCTTATTTCAGATTTGATATCCATATCATTCTCCAATGATTTTGTATATCTTATTATATTCTGCCACAGCAGATTTCTCAATATCGAATTTCAACACTACTCCACTGATTACCCCTCTCCCTTTTACCTCTACCTCATTCCGTTCTGGCATTCCACTTATAAATTTATAAATAGCCTTTTCAGCATCCATCCCAATAACAGAATCGATGGATCCACACATACCTACATCTGTAATATAAAAAGTCCCTTTCGGCAGAAATCTCTCATCATTCGTTTGAACATGGGTATGTGTCCCCAACACTGCTGATGCCCTTCCATCTACATATAGTCCAAAGGCGTTTTTCTCGCTGGTGGCCTCTGCATGAAAATCCACAATGAGAATATCTGATGCATTATTTTGAAAAAACGAGTCGAAGCAGAAAAACGGACAATCACAGTTTGGCATAAATACCCTCCCCATTAGATTGAGAACCGCCACTTTCACCCCATTTTTTTCTATCGTTAACCAACCCTTACCAGGTTGCATACTGCTCACATTGAGGGGTCTGATCAGTTTATCACACTTTTCTACCTCTTTTTCAAACTCCTTCTTATCCCATACATGATTACCGCTTGTGATTACATCCACACCATACCCAATCAGTTCATCATACACTTTTTTCGTAATCCCAAAACCTGCAGCAGAGTTTTCACCATTTGCAATTACAAGATCTATACCAAAGTCTTTAATGAGGCTACTTAGATGCTCTCTAAGTAGCCCCCTTCCAGCTTTCCCTATTATATCTCCCAAAAAGAGTATATTAAAAGTCATTTATCTCGCATACTCCACAGATCTTGATTCCCTGATAACGGTAACCTTGATCTGACCAGGATATGTCAACTCCTCTTCTATCTTCTTTGCGATATCCTTTGCAAGGGTATACATAGCATCATCAGAGATAGCATCTGGCTCCACAATGATACGCACCTCTCTACCTGCTTGAATGGCGTATGTCTTGCTCACACCTTCAAAACTTTTTGAGATCTCTTCCAATTTCTCCAATCTCTTAATATAAGCCTCCAGCACCTCTCTACGGGCACCAGGTCTCGATGCAGAGATGGCATCTGCCGCCTGTATCAAAACAGATTCGATAAACTTAAATTCCTCTTCCCCGTGGTGAGATAGTATTGCATTTGTGATCTGTGGTGGCTCGTTGTATTTTTTGACAATCTCAACACCAATTGCAGTATGAGATCCTTCATTTTCATAATCCACTGCCTTACCTATATCATGCAACAACCCCATCCTTTTTGCCATCTTTTCATCCAATCCAAGCTCAGCCGCCATAAGCCCCGCTATCTTTGCAACTTCGATAGAGTGGGCAAGCACATTCTGCCCATAGCTCGTCCTGTACTGCAATCTACCCACAAGTTTCAAAAGCTCTGGGTGAATATTGTGCAATCCAAGTCTAAAGGCTGTTTCTTCACCTACCTCAAGAATTCTTTTGTTCAACTCCTCTTTACTCTTCTCATACACCTCTTCGATCCTCGTTGGATGGATCCTACCATCGGAGATCAACTTCTCCAATGTCATCTTTGCTATCTCTCTTCTGTATGGGTCGTATGATGACAAAATGACCGCTTCTGGTGTGTCATCCACAATGATATCAACCCCTGTAATACTCTCAAATGTTCTAATATTTCTACCTTCTCTACCTATGATTCTCCCCTTCATCTCATCACTTGGAAGATTCACAATGGATACCGCAATCTCACCTACATATTCAGGGGCACATCTTTGAATGGCTGTTGCTACAATCTCTTTACTCTTCTTCTCAGCCTCTTTCTTAGCCTCTTCCTCGATCTCCCTAACGATCCTTGCGGCATCCTGCTTTGCCTCTGCCTCCATCATAGAGATGAGGTAGTTTTTAGCCTCCTCTTTCGTCATGCTGGCAACCTTTTCGATCTCCGCAATCATCTTGATCTTCATATTCTCCACTTCCAGCTTCATATTTTCTACCTCGTGGAGTTTTCTGTCGTATTCACTCTCCTTTCTACTGATCAATTCCTCTTTCTTCTCGATAAGCTCGATCTTTTTGTCGATGGACTCCTCTTTGGTCAGAAGCCTTTTTTCAACCAGTTGTAGCTCTTTTCTTCTCTCCTTCATCTCCTTTTCAGCTTCCTGCTTCGCCTTAAACACAATATCCTTCGCCTCGATCTTTGCATCCTTTACGATCTCATCAGCTTCCCTTTTTGCCCTCTGTATGATCTCGTCTGCTGCTTTGTTCTGTTTTGCATTCTCTTCTGCCTGTTTCTTTTTCTGAATCTGCTGTCCCACCACAAAACCGACAGCAAGGCCAACAACAGCCAGAATAATAGATATCACAATCGTCATTGTCTACCTCCTGTAAATATTTTCTTCTGTAATTATCATATCCATCTTTACATCCCACGGATCAGCATCAATCCCATCAACCATCTGAAATTGGTAAGCCAACCCCACTTTAAGTCCGTTTAACTTCTTCAACATCACATCGTAATACCCTTTCCCCATCCCGATCCTGTTAAAATCTCTACCAAATACAACCCCGGGTATGGTTATGGCATCAAATTCCGTTTCCGACAGATCTGAAATCGGTTCCATCACGCCAAACTTACTCCGCATCAATCGTTCCTCACCCTCGTATAATCCCGCATGAAATGTACCATCAATATACTTTGGCAAGTATATTTTTTTCCCATTATTACTTAGAGTATCAATGATCAATTTAGTTCTCACTTCATTATTAACACTGTAATACAGCAAAAACCTATTCATCCCTTCAAACATCCTCAAAAACTCAACACAAATCCTTTCACTCTTTTCCTCTACCTCCCTTTTTGTTAAACTATTCCTCATCTCCAATATCCTTTTTCTCAAACTCTCTTTTTCACTCATAATTCTTCATTCCATTCCACAATTCCATCAATCGATCTCTAATCTTCTTTTCAAATCCGAAGTTCGATGGATTGTAGAAAAGTTCCGATTCTTTAAAATAGTTCTGTTTTACGAAATTTCCGTAGTCGAAGGGGTATTTGTACCCTTTTGGATTATGCTTGATGTTGTCTGGCACCTTGACATCATGCCTTTCTAAAAACTGACAAACCTTTTTACCTGCCTCATAGCTTCTGTTGCTCTTGGGGCATGACGCTAAAAAAGTTACCGCATGGGCGATCAAAATCTCCCCTTCCGGCATCCCAACCCTTTCGAAAAGTTCCCATAAGCTTTTCAGAAAAATCACTGCATCGGGATACGCATTTCCAATATCTTCAGAGCAGCTTATCGCCAACCTTCTGAATATTACAGATGGGTCAACACCAGATCTAAGCAGTTTAAAACACCACACGAGGGATGCATCGGGATCGCTGCCCCTTATGCTTTTAATCATCGCAGAGAGAAGGTCGTAATGCTCATCCACAGAATAACCTCTACCAGCAATCATCTCATCTGCATCAAGTAAAGGTTTTAATACTCCATTATCTGCTTCAACATCGAGGGCGATCTCTAAATAGTTTATCAGCTTCCTCGCATCCCCACCTGCTATTTCAATCCCTCTACTAATCAGTTCATCTACCCCCTCTACACCATTTACTCCTTTTTCCACCAAAACAGTGTGTATAGCTCTATCAGCTATAACCTTTAAAGAGCTTTTATCAAGGGGATAAAACTTTACAAAATACCCCCTTGACCTAATGGCAGGAGTAAGTGAAAAATAGGGATTTTCTGTGGATGCACCTATGACTTTAGCATACTTCTCATCAACGACATCCAACAATAGGTCCTGTTGTACCTTTGTAAATCGATGGATCTCATCGATAAAAATTAGCGAAGATTTACCAGTTTTCTTGGTGGTATCAATGATCTTCTTGATCTCCTGACTGCCTGATGATGAGGCATGGAGTCTGTAAAATGGCAGACAAAGTTCATCACCCAATAGCTTGGCAAAACTGCTCTTGCCTGTACCGCTGGGACCAGTAAGGATCAGTATATCAAAGTCCCCTCTAAAAACAAACTTATATTTGGGATCCTTAATAAATCTATCCTGCCCAACTATCTCATCTATCTTTTTGGGTGCTACCTTGTCCGTCAGTCTAAACATAAAAAACCCCGCAAGACCGTGTGCAGAGTCGGTTTAAAGCCCTGGCTAACCAGGTACTTTTGGGAATCACCACCGTTTTAGGCTTCCTGCTACTGGGCAGGCCTGCACACCACGGTGCGAATCATCCCTTATTTTAGAGGTGTTGGCTCCAAACTTTCCCTACAATCACGAATCCCGCAGGGTTTATTCTAATTTATTTAAAATCTCCTGCAATTTCGATTCGCAACCTTCTACTTTACTCTTCATTTCATAGTATTCAGCCGCTATCTTTATAGCAGCCATAACAGCCAAAGTAGATGTGGTCAATATATGTCCATTTTTTTCTATCTGCTTCATAGTATCTTCTACATAGGAAGCAGCATTCTTTATTAATTCTGTATTACTACTTGTAATTCTATATTTATTTCCATATACAAACACTTCATTTGTTGCCAAAAATCACCTCTAAAGCCTTTCCAGAAGCTTCTCAATCCTCTCTGCAATCTTAGCTTGCTCTTCCTTTATTTTGTAATTCTCCTGTAATAGTTCATTCTTCTCTTTCTCTAAAACTTCAACCTTGTTTTTCAACATCTCCCTTTCTTTTAGGAGATTATCTATCTTTTCGCTTAACTTAGTTATTAACTCTTCCATAATATTAATTTAATATATATTTTACACTCTGTCAATATTTATACACAACTCACCTAAGCACAGCACCGAATTCCTTGCCTATGCCTCTCACTATACCTTGAACGATCTCGTTTGTCTCCTCATCTGTAAGGGTCTTCTCCAAATGATTAAAGTATATCCTAAATGCCAAACTAACCTTCCCTGTACCTATCTTCTCCCCTTCATACCTATCAAAAATCTCCACCTCTTTTATAAGTTCCGAATAACCTTTTATGAATTTGTAAAGTTTATCCGACATGATCTCCCTATCCACTACCAATGCAATATCCTTATAGACATACGGATACTGCGATAGCTTCTTGTACCTTTTCTCTGTCCTTCTCACAAACTCACTCATCATATTAAGGTCAAACTCACAAATATAAATTTTTTCATCTATATCTAAAAATTGGTAAACCTCTGGATGCAATTCTCCTAAGAACCCAATTTTTACATCACCTATATATATATCGGCACCTTTGCCAGGATGAAGGAATTGTTCGTTCGTCCTCTTGTACTCACATGACAATCTAAATCTATTAAACACAGCATCCACCGTTGACTTTGCATAATAGAATAGATCAGATTCTAATCTACCAATCCAATTCTTTTTATAAAAATCACCAAGCACACCAAAGGCGCACTTCATTCGTTCCTCAGGCAATCTACTATTTAGATCTAATCTATGAACATTTGCCACTTCAAATAGTTTTAACTGTCTTACCCCAGAATTATAATTGCTCAACATGCTCTTTAAAAGACCAGGGAAAACTACGCTTCTCATCGTATCCATATCGGCAGAAATCGGATTTTTCACCTTAACAAAATCTTTTTCATCGGCAAACATCTTCAAAAACTCCCCACTCATAAATGAGTAATTGATCACTTCGTTATACCCCAAATCTGCCATCATATACTTTACCTCTCTATTCAATCTTTGAAGTATATCCTCTTCGTCTGATTTTGCATATATTCTCGGCACAGTCACAGGTATCCTATCGTATCCATATATCCTTGCAATTTCTTCGGATAGATCCTGCCATCTTTCTATATCCTGCCTGTAGGATGGAGTAACAGCTGTATCACCATTTTCAACTTTGATACCAATCTTATTAAAGATACTCATAATCTCCGATTCAGGTAGTTCAAGTCCAACATATTCCACAACCTTTCTCCAAGAAAACTTAAACCTTTTCGGTTCAAACTCTTTATAATCATTTTTAAGCACACCTTTTAAGACCACTCCACCTGTTAGCTGCCTGATCAGATCAGCAGCATAATCCACCATTTTAATAGTCTGTACTCTATCGATCCCCCTTTCATACCTATATGACGAATCTGTCTTCATTCCAAGTCTTCGGGCAGTCATCCTTATAGATTCTGGTCTAAAGTATGCACACTCCAAAAATACATCTGTTGTATCATTTTGAATACCTGAGTACTCGCCCCCCATCACTCCCGCAATGGCAAGAACCTTTTTCTCATCTGCTATTACAAGCATATTGCTGTTTAATACCCTCTCTTTACCATCTAGGTTTAGTATCTTTTCACCTTCCTTTGCATTCCTCACAATAATGCCCCCTTCTACCATCCTCAAGTCGAAGGCATGTAGAGGTTGACCATACTCCAGCATCACATAGTTTGTAATATCTACTATATTATTAATAGGTCTTATACCTGCCGATTTTAGTCTATTTTGCATCCAAAGAGGGGATTCACCAATCTTTACACCTTTTATTACCCTACCTAAATAGATTGGACAATCGGTATCATTTTCCACTCTAACATAACGGTATCTTTCGGCAGGCTCATCCGTTTCCTCAATCTTTATATCCCTCAAATTCAACTCTTTATCGAATAATACCGCTATCTCCCTTGCCACACCCAATATACTCAAGCAATCCGCTCTATTTGGTGTTACATTCAGTTCCAATATCGTATCCTCTACTTGTAATAACTCATTCACATCCTTACCAATGGGTGTATCTTCTGGCAATACCAGGATACCATCACTTTCCTCTTCCAATCCCAACTCCTCCGCAGAACATATCATTCCTTTTGACTCTACACCTCTAAGCTTCGCGTCTTTTATGATTACCCCTTTTGCCAATTTTGCACCTACTCTTGCAAAAGGCACTACCTGACCTGCTGCAACATTAGATGCACCGCATACAACCTGATACACCCCACTACCATCATCCACCTGACATACAGACAATTTATCTGCATTGGGGTGCTTATCTTTGGATATCACTTTCGCAGTAACTACATTTTCGATCCTTTCTCTTCTCTCAATTGCCTCTACCTCGAGACCACACATCGTAAGTTTCTTTGCAATCTCATCAACATCGATCCCATTTATATCAACAAAATCTCTTATCCAATTTAAACTAACTCTCATATCTACCCCTTAGAATTGTCTTAGAAATCTTATATTATTTTCAAAAAATAGCCTCAAATCATCAATACCGTATTTAAGCATCGTGATCCTCTCAATCCCCATTCCAAAGGCAAACCCTCTATATTTCTCAGAATCGTATCCCACAGATTCAAGCACCTTTGGATGTACCATCCCTGATCCCAAGATCTCAAGCCAGCCAGTACCTTTGCATACCCTACAACCTTTTCCACCACATATCACACACCCCATATCCACTTCTGCTGATGGTTCTGTAAACGGGAAAAAGCTCGGTCTAAACCTTACAGGTATATTCTCTCCAAAAAGTCTATGTATGAAAGTGATCAATGCACCTTTGAGATCTCCAAATGTAGTGTCTGTATCGATCAAAAGCCCCTCCACCTGATGAAACATCGGCGTGTGGGTCACATCGCTATCGCATCTATATACCTTTCCGGGAGCGATAATCTTTATTGGTGGTTCTTTTCTTTCCATTGTCCTTATCTGCACTGGTGATGTATGGGTTCTTAGTAATACTTCATCATCAATATAAAATGTATCCTGCATATCCCTTGCTGGATGCTCTTTGGGGATATTTAATGCTTCAAAATTATAAAAATCAAGCTCGATCTCAGGCCCCGTTGCTAATTCATATCCCATCGATTTGAATATATCCACAATTTCAAAATAAACCTGCGTAATCGGATGAAGTCCGCCGTAATTCAGAGGAAATCCCGGCAGTGTAATATCTATCTTTTCACTTTCGATCTTCTTCGTAATCTCAGCTTTTTTTAGTTCATTCTCCCTTCTTTTGTATCTATCTTCAAAATCGTTTCTGATCTCCACGATCTTTTTGCCAAACTCCGCCCTCTTCTCTTCAGGTATATTTTTCAACTCCTTGTTCAAAAGGGATATGATACCCTTTTTACCTAAATATTTAACCCAAACTTGGTACAACAGATCGCTACTATCCGCTGATTCTATCTCTTCTACATACCTGTATATCTCATTGTTGATCTCCATCAGTCACTCCTCGTTTCTTTTTACAAACATATACATCAAAAAAATATAAAAAAAAAGGGGGCATTTGCCCCCTTACATTGTTATCAACTGAATGATTAATTCTCAGTCAAAATTACCTCATCATAGATCTTCTGAATATTATTCCTGTGGCAGGCTTCCTCAACTGCCAATCTGCGGAACAATTCCTCCACTTCTTGTCCTTTGAATTTCTCTGCGAGTTTTTCGTAGAATACTCGGGAATTGTCCTCGTGCTTCATTGCTATTCTGAGTATATCCTGCACACTCATATCTTCTGTGATCACCTTTGGAAGTACTATATTTGTAATCCCTAAGTCAGTGTAGTAGCATTTCGTATCAAGTCCAACGATGTTTATATCTCCAGTTTCCATAATTTTATCGATTAGATCTTTATGCTTTACCTCTTCTTCAGCAAGCTCTCTAATGATAGCTTTTGCACCCAGATCCTTCACATATGTCATCAGTTTCTGATAAAACTCATATGCTAAGATCTCTTTCTGTTTTGCATCTTCAAGAGCTTCTCTAATTGTAATCTCCATACAATTACCCTATACGATCATATATTTAACAATATTCATGAAGAACGATGGGAAAACACCGATCACAAGCACGAATATTACAGCGATAAGCGATGCTATAAAACTCGCCGCCTTCATATCCACAGTAACATCGTATTCTGCCTCTTTGAAATACATGTAGATGGTAACCCTCATATAGTAATAGCACGCAATTACGCTATTGATTACCCCTACGATCGCAAGCCAGATCACTCCGCTCTTGATTGCAGAAGTGAAGATGTAGAATTTACCCATAAATCCAGCAAGAGGTGGAATCCCAGCAAGTGAGAACATGAATATAAGCATTGCAAGGGATATTACAGGATACTTCTTACCAAGCCCAGCAAAGCTCTCCAACCTCTCATCTTCAATAATACCCTTATTTTTCATCAATGAAAGAATTGTGAATGCTCCGATGTTCATGAAAGCATACACCATTGTATAGAATGCTATAGCCTGATACCCAAGTTCATTCATGGAAACAACACCGATAAGCATATAACCAGCGTGAGAAATTGCTGAGTATGCAAGCATTCTCTTAACATTGTTTTGAGCAAGAGCCACAAGGTTACCATAGGTCATAGTGAGCACTGCTAAGATAGAGAAGAATAGCTGCCACTGTGCTGCAGCTGGTTCCAATGCAACCCAAACAAATCTAACTATTGCACCCATCGCTGCTGCCTTTGGTGCAACAGTCATAAAACCTGCTGCAGGTGTAGGTGCACCGTTATACACATCTGGTGCCCACATATGGAATGGCACTGCGGATATCTTAAATGCCAATCCCGCAAGCATCATCACAAGACCCAACTTGATGTTGAAATTGCTGAGCCCATTTGCCTTGATCATTTGAGCGATTTCTACATATTTAGTTGATCCTGTATAACCGTAAACATAGGATAGTCCAAAGAGGAAGATCGCAGAAGAAAATGCACCAATGATAAAGTATTTCAAACCAGCCTCATTCGATTTGAGATTTCTCTTCTCGAAGCCAGCCAAGATATACATCGAAATAGCCATCGTTTCCATACCAGCATAGAGTACTGATAAGTCTGTAGCACTTACCATAAACATCATACCAACTATGCTGAAGAAGATGATAATATAGAATTCACCTTTGAGAATCTCTCTATCCCTTAGATAATCCACTGACCCAATTGCAGTTAAGATATAGGATATTGCAAACACACAGAAAAATGCAAACGAATACATATCCCATACAAGGGTCTGTCCAAACCCAAAGATCTTAAACCCACCCACAGGTATCGAAGCAAGGACGGCAAGTATTATAAAGAAGATTCCAAAATAACCTACTCCTGATTTACTGCTATTTCTCGTCATTACATCGATAGCAATAAGGATTAGCCCAAAGATCGTCATCAATAGTTCTGGCATAATTGATACTAAATTACTAATCATCTTCAGCCCTCCTTACTTCATCGCTACACTTACTGCATTGATCTGTTCCACAAGGGCTTTCACAGATTCATGCATATAAGATGTAAATGTCTCTGGATAAAGTCCAGTCCAAAATACCACTATTATAAGAGGGATCATGTAGAATACTTCCCTTACTGTCATATCTTCAAGGTCGTGCAAATTAGGATTCACATTCTGGAAAAATACCCTCTGATACATCCAAAGCATATAAACAGCAGACACGATTACCCCCAATGCTGCAAGTCCAGCATAGGTTGGGAATGCCTTAAATGCACCCACAAGCACGAGGAATTCACCTATAAATCCACCCATACTTGGAAGAGCAACAGAAGCCATTGTGAATATCAAAAATACAGTGGCATACACAGGTACTTTTGCAGCAATCCCACCGTAATCCGCAATAAGCCTTGTGTGCGTTCTTTCATAGATCAAACCTATCAGCAAGAAGAGTGCACCTGTGATAATACCATGGTTAAACATCTGAAGTATCCCACCCTCGATACCAGACTGGTTGAAGGCATAGATACCAAGAGTAACAAATCCCATATGGCTGACAGATGAGTAAGCAACAAGTTTTTTAACATCTTCCTGCACCATCGCCACAAGTCCGCCATAGATAATCGCTATGACAGATAGTATGGCTACGAGGGGTACAAATTTTATCGATGCAATCGGAGTAATAGGTAAGCAGAATCTCAAGAATCCGTAGGTACCCATCTTAAGTAATACCCCTGCAAGGATTACAGAACCAGCCGTAGGTGCTTCAACGTGTGCATCTGGCAACCATGTATGGAATGGGAACATCGGAACCTTGATGGCAAACCCGAAAAAGAAAGCCAAAAATACTATGATCTGGAACTCTATTGGATATTTTGCACCCAACGCTGAAATCTTTAATATGTCGAAGGTATATTCACCAGTCATGCTACCATACTTGAAGTACAGTGCGATAATGGCAAGCATCATAAATACCGAACCTGCCAATGTGTAAAGGAAGAACTTAACAGCGGCATATACCCTTCTCTGTCCACCCCATACACCTATTATAAGATACATAGGTATAAGCATTGCTTCCCAGAAGATATAGAAGAGGAAGAAATCCAATGCGCAGAAAACACCTACCATTGCTGCTTCGAGCACAAGCATCGAAACATAAAACTCTTTCTGTCTCTTCTCAATGTATGTAAAAGAACCAAGTATCGCAATTGCTGAGAGGAAAGTGGTAAGAAATACCATCAGGATCGATATCCCATCAACACCCAAATAGTAGTCGATATTGAGAGATCTGATCCAGTAGTATCTCTCTACAAACTGCATTCCAGCTTCACCTTTATCAAAATTGGTCATTAGTGGAATGGTAAGTATAAATTCGATCACACTTGCTATGAAGGCACTCCACATAGCAAACTTGCCGCTTTTACCAAAAATCAGTATAAATACGGCTGCAACAACAGGGAAGAAAATCAGTATCGATAATATATTATCCATCATTGTCAGCCTCCTAACCTACATAAAAAATGGCAACCAAGATCACAACGCCGACAACCATTGTGAATATGTATGTCTGTATTCTACCAGACTGTATAACTCTCAGTATGCCACCCAAGAATGTTGAAACCTTGCCAAATGCATTGACGATAAAATCTATGAAATTCGCATCGAAACCTCTCCATAAAAATTTAGAGATAGTTACGCATGGTTGTACGATCAATGCATCGTATATCTCATCAAAATACCATTTGTTGTAGAAAAGCTTGTGAATAGGTCTGAAGGCTTTTACAGTCTTCTCTGGAAGATCTGGAGACTTCATATAGTAGATGTATGACAACAGTATACCACCTACAGCAACAGCTATCGATAACAGCATAAGCATCAATGCTGTGCTATGAGACATCTCATGATGATGTGCTCCATGTGGCGTCAAGACTGGTCCTAAGAACTTATGTATATATCCATTCTCCAGTGGATAACCGAAAAGCATACCTACTACAACAGATAGAATAGCAAGAAGTACCAAAGGTAATGTCATCTGCCATGGAGATTCATGAGCATGGTCATAGAGATGATGATCTCTTGGCTCACCCATGAATACGAGCCACCACAATCTAAACATATAAAATGCTGTCATGAATGCTACTACAGTTCCGATAAACCATGCCAATTTATGATCCGTAGCAAAAGCCATTGCTAAAATCTCATCCTTACTCCAGAAGCCAGCAAGAGGTGGAATACCAGCAATCGCTATACAACCGATAAGGAAAGTCCAAGCTGTAATAGGCATCTTCTTTCTAAGTCCACCCATTACTCTGATATCCAAATTATCCTGCATAGCGTGCATTACGCTACCAGAGCAAAGGAAGAGAAGTGCCTTGAAGAATGCGTGGGTAAACAGGTGGAATATACCTGCCACATACGCTCCAGTACCTGTAGCCATGATCATGTATCCCAACTGACTCACTGTAGAATAAGCAAGCACCCTTTTGAAGTCAAACTGGGTAAGGCCTATCGTTGCTCCCAACAGTGCAGTGATAGCTCCAACATACACAACTATCTCACTTGTGATATGAGCCTGTGAGAAAAGTGGATTACATCTTGCAACCATGTAAACCCCAGCTGTAACCATCGTAGCAGCATGGATGAGGGCTGATACAGGTGTAGGACCTTCCATCGCATCAGGCAACCACACATGAAGTGGGAACTGCGCTGATTTACCAATTGCACCGCAGAACAATCCAAATGTCATAAGATCGATGAGACTAAAATCTATACCAAAGAGATTAAATCCTGCATTTTTAATTGCGTTTATAGCCTCATGATTAAACGCATCAGAGTAATTCAAACTCTTGAATGTAACGATTACAAGCAACAGACCGATGTAAAATCCGAAGTCACCCACTCTGTTTACTACGAATGCCTTCTTATTAGCATCTGCCGCACTCTTTTTGTGGAACCAGAAACCGATCAAGAGATATGAAGAAAGACCCACAAGCTCCCAACCGACGAAAAGCATCAAGAAATTGTTACCCATAACAAGAATGAGCATTGAAAGGGTAAACACTGAGAGGTATGTAAAAAATCTCCAGTACCCTTTATCATGGTGCATATACCCTATTGAGTATATGTGAACCATAGAACTTACAAATGTAACAACAACAAGCATAATGGCAGTAAGTGGATCGATAAGAATACCGAAGGGTATTACAATATCATCTGCAAGCACCCATTTGTAAACTACAGTATCCACTCTATACCCATTCATCACCTTGAAGAATGTAATCAGGGAAATGGCAAGAGATACCAATACAGCAGGTACTGCTATCAAGTGTGCTCTGTCTTTTATATAAAGTCTGCCAAAGATTCCGTTTATTAAAAGCGCCACCAATGGGGCTATAAGAATACCTAACTCTATCATTGGCAACTCCTTAACCATTCATCGTATTCAGTTCGTCAGCATTAACTGTTGGTTTGTTTTTAAACAATGTAATGATGAGTGCCAAACCCACAGCTGCCTCAGCTGCCGCCACAGCCATAACAAATACTATAAATACCTGCCCACCCAAGGCATTGAGGAATTTTGAAAATGCTGCAAGATTTATGTTAACAGCATTGAGCATAAGCTCAACTGACATAAACATCACAATCAGATTCCTTCTTACCAACACCCCGGTCATCCCAATCGCAAAGATTATTGCACTTAGTGCTAAATAGTGTTGTAGAGTCATATTTCCTCCTAATCCTTCTTAGCAAGCACAATTGCCCCTATCATCGCTACAAGCAGCATGACAGAAACAATCTCAAATGGCACTAAGTAGTTATTAAACAATTCGTAACCGAAGATCTTAACATTACCGTATTTAGCATATACATCTGCAGTATACTGCCCTTGCTTACCGATGACATTAGCACTCTGTAGTGTTATCAGAATTTGAATCAGCACTACAAATGATGCTACAATCCCCAATGCATATCTAAGTGGGATCTTTATAAAACCTTTGCTCTTTGGATTAAGGAGCATAACAACAAAAAGGTAAAGTACAAGTATTGCACCTGCATAAACCAGAACTTGTATAGCAGCGATAAACTCTGCATTAAGTTGTACAAATATACCAGCCACCGCAAAGAATGTGAGCAGCATCCACAGCGCAGAATGAACAGGGTTTTCCCTCGTGATCATAAACAGGGATGAGATAATCGCCACAAAAGCTAATATATAAAAACCCAGCTGCTCCATATCACTCTCCTTTCTCGTAATTTTTTACTAAGTAGCCCATATTTACACGATACTTATCCCTTGTAGCAGCTACAGTATCATACTTTCTACCCATATGGATAGCATCTTTTGGGCACGCTTCTTCGCAGAAACCACAGTAGATACAGCGATCAAGCTCTATCTCAAACTTTCTCACAAGTCTCTCACCATTTGGTCCTGCATCGGTTTCTATATGAATACACTCAGAAGGGCATACCTTCTGACACAAATAGCAACCAACACATTTAGGATTACCCTTTTCGTCTGTCTTAATGTAGTGTATTCCTCTAAATCTGTCGAAGATGATAGGTTTCTCAAAAGGGTATTTCAATGTAACAGGTTTTTTGAACATGTGTTTCAGTGTGATTCCTAAACCTTGAAGTATCTCTGTAAAAAATAGTGTATCGATTATATTTCTCATCTTCCACCTCTAACTAATGGCATACAGCACAATTGATGTAACTACTACATTCACAAGTGCTATAGGAATTAAGATCTTCCATCCGAGGGTCATCAACTGGTCAAAACGAAGTCTTGGAAGCGTAGCTCTTAGCCAGAGATAAAAGAACATGAGAAATAGTACCTTAGCAGCAAACCAAACAAAACTTGGTCCAAAAGGTCCATTCCATCCGCCTAAAAATACGATTGTAGCTATCGAAGATACAACATACATGTTTGCATACTCAGCCAAGAAAAACATCGCAAACTTCATACTTGAGTACTCAACATGGAAACCAGCAACAAGCTCTGTCTCAGCTTCTGGTAAGTCGAATGGTGCTCTGTTTGTTTCAGCAATGGCAGAAATAAGATATACAACAAAAGCTACAAATTGAGGAATTACGAACCACAAGCCGTTTGCTTGAGCCTCTGTGATCCCTTTTAAACTCAATGTCCCTGCAAGGAGGATAGGTCCTATGAGGGATAAACCCATAGCAGTTTCATAACTGATTACCTGGGCTGATGATCTCAATGAACCCAAAAGGGCATATTTAGAATTAGAAGCCCAACCAGACATGATAATACCATAGGTGCCCACAGAAGACAGAGCAAGGATGTAGAGCAATCCAACATTTACATCTGTGATATAAAGTGGATACTCCTTACCGAATAGATTAATTGTAGCATTCGTAAAAGGGATAACAGCAAAGGCACCAAGTGCTGGAATCAAGCTGAGCAATGGTGCTATGATGTAGACAGGTTTGTCCACCATAGTAGGCACAATGTCCTCTTTCGCAACCAGCTTGAGTCCATCTGCTATAGGCTGAAGCAGACCTTTCCAACCAACATGTGTCGGTCCAAGCCTCACTTGCATATGACCGATGACTTTCCTTTCGAGCCAGGTCATATAAGCTACGCCCAATAGCAGAACCGTGATTACGACAAGAATCTTGATAACCACAAAAATTAGTTCAACTAGCATAACCAACCTCTTTTTTAATTATTTTTGTATCATTTAAAACTTCAATGATCTTGTTAAGAAATGCTTTGTCTTCTAAAACTGTTTTTAGCTGATCCAAAAACTTTTCAGCATCTGATAGTCTATTACTCCTTATCAAACACTCGTAAAATTTTACAACATACTCAACGCTTTTGATACCATTTGCAATCCCTTCTAAAATAACCTCTTTTGCACTATCCAACTCATCATTTTTCAGAAATATATCCGTTAATTTCATGTATGCGTCGAGAAACTGTGGATTGATCTTTATGATCTCTTTAAGAACCTCTATAGCTTCATCATTTTTTCCCATGTAGTAACAACATAAGGCATAGTAGTACTTAGCAGATGAATGTAAGGGGTTAGACTTTGCAATGGCAGAGAAGATCTTCATCGCCTTTTCCATCTCCCCTATCTCAAAATACATAGTACCGAGAAGAAACTTTGCTCTATTGTTTTTTCTATTGAGTCTTATTGCCTCTTCGAGGGATCTGATCCCTTCTTGATGTTGAAACATCCTTGAATATGCTATCCCCAACCTATAGTGATATTGGGAATATGAAGGATTTAACTGTATGGCTTTTTTTAGATTATCAATGGCTTCTGTGAATTCACCGATATCGTAGTAGGCCAGACCCTTGTAAAAATGGGCCTGACCTGTTGTATCACTTTTGCTTTTTATATAGTTATCAAGAACTTCTATCGCCATCTCTGCATCGCCTTGTAAATACAGTTCTATCCCTCTTTTTAATTCGTTATCTTTCATGTTTTACTATGTTTACTCTCAGATATTCACCCTTTGATAAAATAGCTTCGGCACCTTTATAGTTGGATGGAAGTGCCACAACACCCCTTGGCATATATTTATCCACTTCCACCTTGAACTTCTTAAGGGTTCCATCTATTTCAACAGCGATCATGTCACCATTTGCAACATTTAGTTCTTTTGCATCATCTTCACTTATTTCAAGTGAAGTTTCATTGTATACTTTGGTTAGATCTGGTGACCATGTTGTATATGTACCTGAATGGAATCTTAGGCTACCCTGATAAAGTTCAAAACTTCCGCTTCCAACGAACTCTGCTTTAGCGTTTACGGAATCTTTTATTACATATGGGTATTTAACTACACCGCCAAACTCCACATCTCTATAAAGATCTACCTCTTTTCTGATCAAATCGTAGATTGCATCTGGATCATCTGGAAGATTAGCACCCATATGAACAGCAATTGATTTTATTACTGTAGCATCGGATACCACAGACTTGTCCACCGCCTTGTTCAGTTTCTGTACTCTACCCTCCAAGTTTGTAAAGCTTCCAAACTTTTCAACAAAGGAAGCCACTGGTATATACAAACTGGATACTTTGGCCGTTTCTGTGAAGTATGGATCTGTTACTAAAACAAACTCAGATTTTGCAATGGAGTCAACTAACTTAAAGTAGCTTGGGTTTACAACGAAGTTTTCACCAATAATCACAAATGCTTTTACTTTATCTTTAGCGATGAGTTCTTCAAGAGACTGGGTTTCAACAGGTTTTAGCCCTGGCAATACGCCCTGAGCACAACCCATATCCACTATCCCTTGAGAATTGTTCTTAAGCTTACATGGAATAAGTTTTACATTTGGCAATGCTGTCTTGATCCTTTTCGCAAGTGTAGCATCAAACTTGCTGTAAGGATTGAATATAACCACAGGATTTTTAGCACTCTTAACCCTGTTTGCAACCTCTGAGCAGGCATTATTTTCACCCTCAATCGCCTTTACAAAATTCTCCATCAAAGAAACAAGTTCTGATGGCTTTCCAGTGTAAAACTCAGAGGCAACCCTTTTGAGTGCGGTATATTTTGGATAAAATACCCTTAGCCCACCTTCATTCTTCCTTGCAGTCATCCTGACAAAGAGCCCTAATATTGGGTTTGACTCTGTCAAGTCAACATTCAGCACTGTGATATCATCTGCAGCCTCAACATCTGCATAGGTACCATCAGGTAGACAGTCTGCAGATTCTGAAGAGAAGATATTATTTGTTCCTATTACCTCTCTTGCAAATTTCTGAATTAAAAACGCCTCTTCATTTGTTATTCTTGGGGATACAATAAAGGCAACCGCATCTTTACCATACTTACCCTTTATCTCTGAAAGCTTTTCAGCTGCCATTTTATAAGCATCTTCATTGCTGATGTTCTTGTACTCATCACCTGATTTTACTTTTGCGCTCTTTTCCCTCTTAATGCTGTTAAACGCTTCAAAACCAAACCTACCTTTAACACAGAGAAGCCCTTTGTTTACACCTAAATCGTAGTCCTCTTTTATCCTATATACCTCATTGTCCTCATGATCTACTATAATTGAGCACCCGCATGAACAGAATCCACAAACAGTCTCTGTGCTTTCAAGATTCCATGGTCTATTTTTAAAGAGATATACCCTATTGTTGAGGGAACCCACAGGACAAACACTCATACACTGCCCACAGAATTCGCAATTCCATGGCTGATTAAACGCAGTGCCGATGACAGTATCTGTACCCCTGTTTTGGAAACTGATTGCTTGAATATTTACAACCTCATCACATATCCTTACACACCTTCCACACAATACACATCTATCGATATCTCTTTCGATAAATGGGTTGGTGTGATCCACTGGAGTATCGTTTGGATTTGGATCGAATCTTACCTGGCTTACTCCAAATTCATAGGTAAGATCCTGGAGTAAACATTCCCCACCTTTATCACACACAGGGCAATCCAATGGGTGGTTTATCAAAAGAAGTTCTATCAATGTTTTTCTGATCTTTGCCAATTTTTCATTCGTAGTGGTAATCTCCATCCCATCTGCCACAGGTGTTGTACATGCAGTCATAAGTTTTGGATTGTTTTTCACCTCAACAAGACATACCCTACATGCACCAAAAGGCTTGAGTATCTTATCATGGCAGAGTATAGGGATATGCACCCCAGCTTTTTCAGCAGCTTCAAGAATTGTTTTGTTTGGTTCTACCTGAACTTCAATGCCATCTATCTTCACTGTAACCATAGACATTCCCCTTCGTTAATCTATTGCGTTAAATGGGCAGTTTACGATACACTCCCTACATTTAACACATTTAGATTTATCGATATACGCTAATTTACCTTTTTCCCATGTGATTGCAGCTACAGGGCAGACTTTGAAACAGATACCACATTTCTTACATCTGTCTTCTGCCACAACAAACTCTATCAATGGTGCACACTCACGAGCTGGACATTTCTTGTCTCTGATATGTGCCTCATACTCATGTCTGAAGTATTGGATTGTAGTTAAAACTGGGTTGGGAGCTGTTTGACCCAATCCACAAAGAGAGGCTGTCTTTATATCTTGAGCCAAATCCATCAATTTTTCGATGTCACCCTCTCTACCTTCCCCACTTGTAATTCTATTTAAGATATCCAGCATCGTTTTTGTACCAATTCTACATGGAATACATTTACCACATGACTCCCTCTGTGTGAATGTTAGGAAGAACTGAGCCACATTCACCATGCAGTTTGTCTCATCCATTACAACCACACCTCCAGAACCCATCATCGCTCCGGCAGCAATGAGAGAGTCGTAATCGATCGGTGTATCGAGTAGAGACTCAGGTAAACAACCACCAGATGGTCCACCAAGCTGAACTGCTTTAAACTTCCTCTTCTTTGGGATGCCACCACCTACATCATAGATAAGCTGTCTAACTGTAATCCCCATAGGTACTTCAACGAGACCTGTAGATTTTACCTTACCACTCAATGCGAATATCTTGGTACCCTTAGACTTCTCTGTACCCATTGAGGCATAAAAGTCGGCACCATCTAAAATAATGAGAGGAAGGTTTGCGAATGTCTCAACATTATTAACATTTGTAGGTTTCCCCCACAGACCCCTAACAGCTGGGAATGGAGGACGAGATCTCGGCATACCCCTTTCACCCTCAATAGATGCAATAAGGGCAGTCTCTTCACCGCACACGAAGGCACCTGCACCCTCTTTTAGGTGAAGATGAAATTCAAAATCTGTTCCTAATATATTCTTTCCTAAATAGCCTCTTTCCTCTGCAATCTTGAGAGCCTTTTTAACCCTTTTAATTGCTAACGGATACTCTGCTCTACAGTAAATATAACCCTCTTTACAACCTATCGCATAGGCGGCAATGAGCATACCTTCTATTACAACATGGGGGTTACCTTCGATGATACTTCTGTCCATGAAAGCTCCAGGGTCCCCTTCGTCTGCGTTGCAGATAAGGTATTTAAGATCACCCTTCGATGCACGGCAGAATCCCCATTTAATCCCCGTTGGGAAACCACCACCACCTCTACCTCTAAGCCCCGACTTCTTAACCTCTTCTATAACCTGCTCTGGTGTCATCTCTCTTAAAACTTTCTTGATAGCTTCGTATCCACCATAGGCGATATAGTCATCTATATCTTCAGGGTCCACCTTACCGCAATCCTTTAAAACATACCTTTTCTGGAACTTGTAGAAGTCGTAATAATCCTTTTTTGCAGCCCACTTCTCTACCACTTGACCGCTACCAATATGCTCTTGTACTATCGATGGCACCATCTCTGGAGTGACATGCTCGTATGTAATCGGATCCATCCCAGGAAGATAGATATCCACAAGAACATCCCTTGCGCACAATCCTCTGCAACCTGTAGCTTTAACCTTACAGTTTCTCTCTTTTAAGATAGCTGGCACACCTTCTTTTTTAAACTCCTCTTCAAAGGCTGCCATAACTTCGTACCCACCAGAGGCAACTCCGGCGGTACCCATACATATATGAACCTCTATCATATCATTTTGAGCACTCATAACTTATCTCCCCTAATCCTGTTTTTGAGCATATTCTCTAAAAATGCTTCTGGACTGCTCTGGGGTTAAATTACCATAGGTTTTGTCGTTGATCATGATAACTGGAGCCATTCCGCAAGCACCGATACAGGATACCTCTTCCAGTGTGAATTTAACATCAGGTGTTGTTTCACCGTTCTTTATACCAAACTCTTCAAAGACAACCTCAGAAATCCTACCAGAACCTTTTACATGGCACGCAGTACCCCTGCAAACACGGATCACATATTTACCTCGGGGTGTTGTATAAAACTGCGCATAGAAGGTAAGCACTCCATATAGAGTGTGTGGGGACATATTAAGGTTTTCCCCTATCCTCTCGATCATCTCCTTTGAGAGATAACCGTAATGCTCCTGAACCTGCTGCAAGACAGGTATCGTAGCACCTTTTTTCCCTTTGTATTTCTCACATATATGATCAAGCTCAGTAAAATCTAATGTCTCTTTCTCTTTAACTTCAGCTTCCATCTCTTGCCCCTCTTATCTATCTATTTCGCCAAGGACTATATCGATACTACCGATAATCCCCACAAGGTCAGCAACCATATGACCTTTTGCCATAGCTTCAATTGCACCTAAATTCACAAAGGATGGAGCTCTGATCTTCAGTCTGTATGGCTTTGTATCACCATCGCTTACTATATAGAATCCCAATTCACCCTTAGGAGCCTCTACGCAAGCATAAGCCTCACCTTTTGGAGCGGCAAATCCTTTGGTCATAATGTAGAACCTACGGATCAACGCCTCCATCTTCTCGTAAACATCTTCATGAGATGGGATCTGTATCCTTGGGTCGTCAGTCATCACTGGACCTTCTGGAATCTGCTCTAATGCCTGCTGAAGGATCTTGTTTGCCTCTCTCATCTCCTTCATTCTAACAAGGTATCTTGCGTAAATATCGCAACCATCCTGAACTGCCACTTCAAACTTGAATCTATCGTAGATACCGTAAGGCTCGTCTCTTCTCAAATCGAAATCGATACCTGATCCCCTCATAATAGGTCCACTTACCCCGTAATCGAGGGCATCTTCTTTTGAAATTTTACCTACACCAACTGTTCTCTTTAACCATATTCTGTTTTTCGTAATAAGCCCTTCGTAAGTATCTACCCTCTCATCAAAAATAGATACAAACTCCCTCAATTTCTCAAAAAATAGAGGAGGTACATCCTCTCTAATTCCACCAACCCTGATCCAAGAACTTGTCATCCTCTGACCAGTAGCGATTTCAAACATGTCCAAAATAAGCTCTCTTTCTCTGAAAGCATAAAGGAATACTGTCATAGCACCGATATCGAGAGCATGCGTAGCAACCCAAACAAGGTGGCTTGCAATCCTTGCAAGCTCAGCAAAAATGACCCTGAGGTACTCAGCTCTCTCAGGAATCTTTACATTGAAGAACTTCTCTACGGCCAAGCAGTAAGCAAGGTTGTTTGATAAAGGTGAAAGGTAATCCAATCTATCAGTAAGAGGTATGAACTGATGATATGTCCTGTGCTCTGCTAACTTTTCAACACCTCTATGTAAAAATCCTATATCAGGACGAACCCCTACGATGGTCTCACCATCCAAATCCACTACAAGCCTCAAAACACCATGGGTACTTGGGTGCTGAGGACCCATGTTTACCGTTATAATTTCACTAAGGTTATCTTTTTCACTGATTGCACTCATCTACCACCCCTAAACTATCTTGTGAACTTAAGGCCTAAGCCCTGTTCGTCAGCGTTATTAAACCACTTCCTACCTTTAAGAGGATACTCTTTCCTGAGTGGATGCCCATCGAAAAACTCGGGCAGAAGGATTCTTCTCAAATCTGGGTGCCCTTCAAATACCACACCAACGAGATCGTACTGCTCCCTCTCAAGGAAATTAGCACCTTTCCAGATATCAGTAACAGTAAATGTCTTAGAATCCTCGATAGAATACTTAACAAAAACCCTTAACTTGCTATCTACAGAAAAAAGATTGTACACCACATCAAACTTCTCTTTTCTCTTTGGCCAGTGTGTAGCCACTATATCGACAAGATAGGTAAACCCAAAATCATACTTCATACTTTTCAAAAGATCCTTAGCAACGGATCTATCTACAACGATAAATCTTGCTCCAAACTTTTCATAACTATTTATCTTCGAAGGGAACTTCTCTCCCAATTTAGCAACAAGATCAGCAAAAGTCATGGCCCACCTCACTTCCTAAGTACTTTATCGCCCTTGATCTTCTCCTGAAGGGCAACTATCGCATCAAACAGCGCTTCTGGTCTTGGTGGACACCCTGGGATAAAGAAATCTACCGGAACGATCTCATCCACACCTTGAACCGTAGAATATGTATTAAAAATACCACCACTTGTAGCACAACTTCCCATTGCTATGACCCACTTAGGCTCTGGCATCTGATCATATACCTTACGAACTACTGGAGCCATCTTTCTTGTAACTGTACCTGCAACTATCATGAGATCAGCCTGTCTTGGAGTAGCTCTGAATATGATCCCAAGCCTATCCAAGTCATACTTAGACGCACCAGCCGCCATCATTTCAATCGCACAGCAAGCCAAACCAAAAGTAACGGGCCAAAGAGATGAACGCCTTGCCCAGTTAATCACACCATCAACGGTGGTAGTTATAATGTTTTCTGAAAACTTATGCTCCATTAAGCCCATTCTAACGCTCCTTTTTTCCATGCATAAAAATAGCCAAACACTAAGATTATGATGAAAATGATCATTTCGATTAAGCCAAAAAGTCCAAGCACATCAAAAGCTACTGCCCATGGGAATAGAAAGACTGTTTCCACATCAAATATTACAAATAGCATAGCAATTACATAGAACCTTACATTATACCTCTGCCTCGCGTCGCTAAACTCCGGCATACCGCATTCGTAAACGCTCAACTTAACCTTTTCAGGCTTTTTCGGTCTTATCAAAAAACCAACAGAAATACTAATTATTCCTATAAGCGCCGCCAATACTAACATTACTGCAATTGGTAAATATCCACTCATATCCTCACCTCTGTATTTTGTATACAGTATGCATTTATTTAACACATGAATTTAAAACTGTCAACAATAAACATTGTTTTATCTTTTTACCATAATAACAGTATCAACAACCGATAAAGGAATTTTAATGTGGGTATTGATATAATCTATAACTTTACAAATAAAATCTATGCATCCTAACTAAAATCATCTATTCTATAAAAGATTCCCTAAAATCCAAACCATATTTTATGATTATATCACAAATATCAGATGGTAGCGGAGCTGTAAAACTTACATTTCTATTCAAAAAGGGGTCAAAGAAAGATATATAGTAGGCATGGAGTGCCTGCCTATCTATGCCGAATTTCATCACATTGTTCCCACCATACAGAGAATCACCTACAATCGGATAACCTAAATGAGCCATATGTACCCTGATCTGATGTGTCCTCCCTGTATAGATTCTAACAGATGCGAGAAAGAGTTCTTTACCTTTACTCAATACCTTTACATCTGAAATTGCCCTTTTTCCCCCTTCTGAGACTACAGACATCTTTTTTCTATCGATGTGCGACCTGCCAATATTGTTATCAACATGATAGAAATCTTTTGATGGATTACCTAAGCAGACGGCAATATATATCTTTTTTACCTCTCTTTGCTGGAATAACTCAGAAATTTTCTGTCTGACATCCCTATTTTTCGCAACTATCAAAAGACCTGAGGTATCTTTATCAAGTCGGTGAACGATTCCAGGTCTCACCATTTCATCATCATCTATGTTAAACTTAGCCAACAATCCATTTACCAAAGTGTCAGAATTATTACCCGGTGCAGGATGAACTACCAAACCAGAGGGCTTGTTGATTACAGCATACCATTTTGAATCGTAGATCACATCTAAAGGGATTTCTTTTGGCGTAAGATCGATCGATTCATCAGGAATGTGAACCACTATTATATCACCTTTTAATACCTTGGAAGATGGTTTACATGATTTCCCGTTAATGAGAACTAAGTCATCCTCAATGAGATTCTTGAAGTAGGAACGGGACTTTTGAAGCTTTTCAAAAAGAAAGAGATCAACTCTTTTGTAATCCCCATCAGAGATGATCTCTAAGGTATCGATAATCTTCTTATTTGCGATCTACAACCTCTATTTCTTATAAGTCATTCATTACAAGACCGGTTTGCAATTTTGGATAAAAATAGGTGGACTTTTGAGGCATAACCTTACCGTTTTCAGAAATCTCTCTTACAACATCGATATCTATACCATTAAGCATAAAGGCAACCCTTGATTTATCCTGCAAAAGTGATCTAATCTCCTCTTCAGTTTGAACAAAGTATATCCCCTGCTTCTTCAAAAGCTTTTCATCATCAAAGCCCAACAACGATTTTAAAACTGCCTCCTGCAAGATGTAAGGATCGATCCTTCTATAAACAGGATCAAATCTATCAAGGACAGAGTCTTTCACCCTCAAGCCAAACAACTCACCATCTAAAAACATAAGCATCCTTATCTCGCCTGGCACATCCATAAATTTCTTCTTTTTATCTTCACCAACCTTTGATACGGTGAAAATCTCTTCTAACCTATTCATAAAATCGTTCTTATCAAATCCATTTGGAAGATCTACAACTCTATGGGTAGGGAAGATCTTAAGCCCTTCATCATAGAAATTGACAAACATCATCATAACATACTCATACCCTTCATCACCGGTATGATTGGGATTGTTTTCCCTCATGAAATTTCTAAAGTTTATTGCTGTTTCATATCTATGATGACCATCAGCGATATAAATCGACCTTTCCTGCATAAAAGATGAGATCTTTTCGATCATCTCATGATCATCAACAACCCATAGGCTGTTTTTAACACCATAAATATCCACTGCAGAGGCAGAGGCTATATTCTTTTTTGCTTGGGAAAATAATCTTTCAAGCTTATTCTCACTATCCAAATACAATCCAAATATCTGACTTAAATTGGCATTGGTGGCCTTCATTAGCTCAAAACGATCCTGCTTTGGTCCAGGTAGCGTTTTTTCATGGGGGAAAACCTTCCCCTTGCCGAACTCTTCCAATTTTAAAATGCCAACGAAACCTGTTCGAATGTATGTCTTACCCTCATATTCATACTCCTGCTCATATATGTAATAGGAAGGATTGGGATCCTTTATCAAGATCTTGCTTTCTTTCCAATTGCGATAGAGCTGACCAGCTTTTTCGTATCTATCGTCACCACCAACAGGAAGATCTATCTGAACTATATTGTAGGGGGACTTTCCTAAAAGCGACTCTCTCATTGCAGAATCTATAACATCGTATGGAGGTGCTATTACCTGCTTCAAAAGTGTCTTTTCTAAGTTGTACCTTACGCCCCTAAACGGTTTTACACATACCATAACAATATCCTCCACTATTTGACATACAGCTTAGCAAAATTTCTCTTACCCACCTTAAGAATGTACTCCCCTGCAATAAGCGGTATATCAGCATTCTCCACCTTTTCCCCATTCAAAGTGATCGCTCCAGATGAAGCAAGCCTGCGCACCTCACTATTGGATGGAGCAAAACCTAATCTCTTTATAATCTCGATCAATTTTTCGTTGACACTACATTCAAAATCTTTTATATTATCAGGAAGCTCTTTTTTAGAAAATACCTGCTCAAACCATTCCCTCGCATGCTTTGCCTCAGCATAACCATGAAATCTCTTTACAATCTCTTCGGCTAAATCCTTTTTTGCCTCCATTGGGTGAATCGAACCCTCTTCAACACCTTTTTTCAATCTCTCTATCTCATCCAGACTCCTGTCGCTTAGCAGGAGATAGTATCTAAACATCAATTGATCAGAAATAGACATTATTTTGCCAAACATATCTGTGGGTTTTTCGGTGATTCCAACATAGTTTCCTAAAGACTTGCTCATCTTTTGCACACCATCAAGCCCCTCCAAGATGGGAACCGTAAGAGCTATCTGTGGAGACTGCCCATGCATCCTTTGAAGATCTCTTCCCACGAGTAGATTGAACTTCTGATCCGTCCCGCCAAGCTCGACATCTGACCTCAAAGCAACAGAATCATAACCCTGAACAAGAGGGTATAAAAACTCATGAATACTTATGGGCCTGCCTGAATTGTATCTCTTTGCAAAGTCATCCCTTTCCAGCATCCTTGCAACAGTATATGATGAGGCTAACTTGATCATGTCGTAGGAAGTCATCTTCTCCATCCAGTGGCTGTTGAAGGCTATCTCTGTTTTTTCCGGATCCAATATCTTAAATACCTGCTCTTTGTATGTTTCAGCGTTTTTTAGGACCTCTTCCCTCGTGAGAGGTTTTCTCGTTTCTGATTTACCGGTTGGGTCACCGATCAGTCCTGTAAAATCACCGATCAGAAAGATTACATGATGCCCTAAATCCTGAAAATGCTTCATCTTCTGAATCAAAACTGTATGACCTAAATGCAGATCTGGAGCAGTGGGATCAAACCCAGCTTTTACCCTTAAGGGTATATTATTTCTGATGGAATACTCCAATTTCTGTTTCAATTCCTCTTCGGATATGATCTCTTCGGTACCTCTTTTGATCACTTTTATCTGTTCTTCTACACTCAACAAACTAACCTCCTATCTTAGCAAACCGATGTAAAAATTTACCAATCTTTCTCCATAAAAGAGATAAAACAACGATCCCAGAGCTATAAAAGGTCCAAAAGGGATCGGAAACGAATTATCTTTAAAGATCTTGATAATTACAATACCCACCACTGCACCTACAAATGAAGAGATTATCATTATTGGCAAAATAGATTTGACACCTAAAAATGTACCTGACATCGCCATAAGGTACATATCACCATCCCCCATCCCTTCCCTACCTCTTAAAATCTTGTAGATCATTCCAGGTATAAAAAGGGATAAAAATCCGATAATTCCACCCAGCAAACTATTTATAAAACCAACATCATTAAAGAATGAGAAAATAACCCCAAAAGCGATCCCTAAATATAAGATAATCGAAGGGATAACACCACATTCAAACTCATCCTTTTGAAACGCTGTAAAAAGATCTGTAAATCCAGATGTGAGCATAAAAAAAGCAAAAAACAATCCTGACAATGTCTTGATGGAAACACCAAATTCCAAAACCACTAAAAAGAAAATAACAGCGGTGGTAATCTCAACTAAAAGGTACCTCAAAGGGATTGTTGCTCCGCAATGTCTACATCTACCTCTGAGGAGGATATAACTAACAATCGGTAGATTATCGTAAAACTTAATGGGTGTCTTGCAACTTGGGCATTGTGAAGCAGGGGTGATTATAGAAAATCCTCGAGGCAACCTATATATCAATACATTCATAAAACTTCCGAAAATTGCTCCCAACAAAAAAGCAATAAATAGCATCTTAAATACTATTCTTCTTTGAGAGCAACTTCCACTACGAAAAACTTCGACCCAACATCAAACTTTACACCCAAACATGGGACATTGCTTGGGCGATTTATTTTGTGCCCCTTACCCACAATAACATTGGGGATAGAGATCTTAAACTTAAGCCCTTTCTCAGAAAAGACCTTTTTGGTACTTCCAGCGATCATGTTGATAAACTCACCCACGGCATCTACAACATCGTCATCAACTGTTTTCTTCTCTTCACCTAAAAATTTACTTACAACTTCAAGCGCTAAATCTTCGGGCAAACTGATCACTACAGAACCTGTTGCTTGCCCTGCAAGACCAATTACCCCAGAAATATCAAAGGATGGCTCATCCCCCTGCTTGATATAGATATTGTTCTTCTTTGGCTCGATACCTATCATCGTTTTAAACACAGATAGTGTTGATTCTATAAAGAGATTAATATACTCAGCTTTCATAATCTATCTCCATTAAATGATATCATTATTAGACCATTCTCATCACAAAATCTCTTTACCTCATCTATATCGACGACGATTGTACTATCAGCCTCAATGGCCAAGCATACCCCTTTATTATCTAATATTTTTTTCAATGTGTCAATACCTACTGTGGGGATATCAAATCTTTCATCCTGTTTCGGTTTTGCCACTTTGACTACTACAGCACCTTCCTTTGCAAGACGACAACCTCTCTCTATGGCAGCATCTGTACCCTCTATCGCCTCAAGAGCCATCACTGCCTTATTTTTCACCACCACTGTTTGACCAACATCGATACTACCTAAAACCTTTGCAATCCTGTAGCCAAAATCGATATCCTGTAGAATAGCCTTGCTTGGCTTTTTTTTGGAGATGACCATCTCCCCAACAAAGAGATCTTTTAGAACATCACTCTGTTTTAACACCTCGATACCATTTTTTGAAAATTCCTCTACTACCTTCAGCATTATTGTGTCATCATTTCTATTCTCCAACGACCATAGGAGTTTAAGAGCAGTGAGATCTAATTTTAAGTTTTTATACAGTAGAGTCTTATTTACTTTACCGGCAAAAAGGATCTTGGATACCCCTTCTCCTTTCAGTGTCTTGATGATCTTACCCACCTGTCCGACACTTAGCTGATAAACTTTATCGGCAACTTGGTTGAAATCTACGGTAACCTCTTCAGCAAGGGAAATAACTACGACTTTATCAAATTGTTCTTTTAATTTTTTATATGCGATAAGGGGTAATTTTCCGTACCCCGCAATTAAACCAGCCGTCAAACTACACCCTTATTCTTCCTATCCGTTTTTTGAGGATCTCATCTACTGATAAAGCAACCTTTAAAGAATTGAGTTCATGCTCGACGGTGACAATCCTGCTCGTCTCCCCTTTGATGCAACTGATGAAATGCTTGATCTCCATCTTGAGGGGGTTGTCCTTGTACACAAAAACCCGTTCCAATATATACTCGTTTATATACTTCAATTCTTTATTCCCAAAAACATGCTGAGAGGCACCTTTCCTGTAGATATTTATGTCTTGATTGGTGTAATCCAAATAGATGAAGGCATCGTGCTGACTGATACTCATGGTCCTATCTTTCTTCTGAGTCACACGGCTTACAAGAATATTTGCCACGGCATTGTTATCGAAAACAAGGGTCACCGATGCAAAATCGGGAAGATCTGAATATACGAGGCTACCCTTTGCCTCCACATCGATGACATTTCTATTCATCAAATTGATTATAATATCTATATCGTGGATCATAAGATCCAACACTATGCTATCATTCTTCATCCTCTCCACATAGGGACCCACCCTTCTGGATTCTATGAGAAAAGGGTTATCGATCAGTTTCTTTAGCTCCTGCACAGCGGCATTAAACCTTTCCACATGCCCGATATGAAGCACTAAGTTCTTTTTAGCCGCTATATCGAAGAGTTCTACCGCTTGGTCGTAATCTGTGGTAATCGGTTTTTCCACCAATACATGTTTTCCAGCATTGAGACACTCTTTTGCTATCTCGTAATGATACTTTGTGGGTGCTGCAATGGTTACCGCATCCACCTTATCCAATAACTCCTTGTAGTTAGTGGTAGTAAACACATCCTGTGAAAGGGGTAATGAGTTTAACACATCTTGTTCTGCATCACACACCGCAGTTTTTTGAATATCACCAATCTCATCATAGAGGTTAAGGTGATACCGCCCCATTCTACCTACGCCAATAAGTCCCATTCGTATCATTCGCCCCTCCTCATGATACCTCTTTTTGACTTTTTAATAAAATCCAGAAATATTGCAACCTCATCATATTGATGAAGTTTTGCGATCTCAGATGCCACCTCTTCGAGATTGTAATCCATGTTGATCAAAATACTATACGCTTTTTTTAACTCGTTCCTTACCTCAGCAGGAACTCCTTTCCGTTTCAAACCGATCATGTTCAAACCGTATAGCTTGGCTGGATTACCATCCACAAGGGCATAGGGAGGTACATCTTTGACTATCTTGGAATACCCACCCACCATCGCCTGCCTGCCTATGCGGGTAAATTGATGGACCCCAGTTCCACCACCAATTATAGCACCATCATCGATATGCACATGCCCAGCAAGGGCAACAAAGGATGTCAAAATTACATTATTCCCGATCCTACAGTCATGGGCCACATGGCTGGATGCCATGATAAAGCAGTTATCACCAATAGTGGTTACCCATTCCTCTTTGGTACTCGCTCTATGGATAAAGGCAAACTCGCGAATAATACAATTCTTACCGATTATCAGTTTTGTATCTTCTCCTTTATAACTTATGTCTTGGGGTGCCCCGCCCAAGTTTACATTTGGAGAGATCACTGTACCATCACCTATCTCAGTGTTGGACTCTATTACAGTTCCAAAACCGATCTTGACATTCTCCCCTATTTTACAATTCTTACCAATATAAACATTTGCAGCTATCTCTGCAGTGGATGCCACTTCTGAACTTTTGTCAATAAAAGCATTTTTATCTATCATACATTATCCTTTGAGTTTATTTTTTTCTCACCATAGCCATAAACTCGGCTTCAGTAGTAATATTCCCATCAACAGTAATAACACCCTTCAGTTTAAAAATGTTACCTTTTTTCTTCACGAGTTCGATCTTCATGATCAAGACATCCCCCGGCACCACAGGTTTTCTGAACTTTGCATTATCTATACTCATAAAAAATATCTCGGCGTTCTCAGAATTTACATCATCTAAAAAATCGTAGCACAGGATACCCGATGCCTGAGCCATAGCCTCTATCTGCAATACACCCGGCATTATCGGATCACCTGGAAAATGCCCAACAAAAAAAGGCTCATTTATTGTGACATTTTTCTGTGCAGTTATGGAGTTTTCAGTTTTTTCTAAGACCTTATCAACCAACAAAAAAGGATATCTGTGGGGAAGAAGATTTATAATACCCTTTATATCCATCTAATTACCCTCTTTCAATTTGTTTACTGTTTTCTTTATATCGTAAAGTTCTTTGAAAACTGCAAAATTTTTCATAAACTGTTTTGCTTCCATTATGGGAGATCCCACAAAAACACCTTTTTCTGTAATATCCGACATCACACCAGCCTGAGCCATAATAATTGTGCCATCTGCAATATTGACATGATCCGCTATCCCTACCTGACCAGCCAATATTACATAATTACCGATATTGCAAGAGCCCGCAATCCCCACCTGTGAAACGATAATACAGTTCTTGCCGATTTTCACATTATGACCGATCTGTACCAAATTGTCTATTTTGGTACCCTTACCTATGACGGTGGACCCCAAAGCACCCCTATCTATGCAGGTATTGGCACCTATCTCCACATCATCCTCGATAACAACATTACCCACCTGCCTAATCTTAAGATGTCTGTCAGGTAGGTTTACATACCCAAAACCATCAGCACCGATAACAGCCCCGGAATGTATGATCACATTATTTCCAATCTCACAGTCATCGTATATTACAACATTAGGATAGATTTTTACATCACTTCCTATTTTAACATTAGAGCCGATCTTTACACCTGTCCCCAAGTATGTATTAGCACCTATCTCTGATTTCTCTCCAATAAAAACAAAATCCCCTACGAAGCAGTTTTCACCCAACTTTACATCGGCAGATATTGAGGCATTCTTAGAGATATGAGGTTTGAAAGGTATTTCTGAGTAAAATATGTCGAGGAGTTTTATAATGATACTTTTGTCCTCTTTGACAATTATGTGAGGTTTTCCAATATCCTCCTTGATTGTATCATATACAACAACAGCCTTGATCTTATCGTTTCTGATCAAATCTACATATCGCTTATTGGAGAGTAATACGAGAGTGGCATTTTTTGGATCATCAATAGAGGAAAAGGTCTCTACCGTTATGTCATCACCAACTAATGTGCCACCCAATTTTTCTGCAATAAAGGATAGTTTTACTTCTTTTTGCTGTTCCATTGCTTGTTGTACCTTTCGATTACGAGCTTCGTAATGTCCACAGTATCAGAGCTATAGAGTACCCCAGATTCCCTTTTTTCAAAAATCACACCATAACCCAATTCCTTCCCCAACTTCTCCACAACATCTCTGAGTTCGTTGGCTATCTTGGTAACTAAATTCTGCTCTTTCTTTTTAAATTCCTCGTTGGCATCTTTTATAATCCTCTGTAGATCTTTGAGTTTTTTCTGATATTCATCCATCTTAGATTGCTTTGCATCATCACTTAGGATTGCACTCTGAGCGTTGATCTCATCCTGCATCTTCTTCAGTTCTAAGCTTTTTGTATCTATCTCCTTTTGAAGCTCTTGATACTCCTTTTTCATACTTTCTACAGCAGATTTGCCAGCATCACTTTCATCCAGTGCCTTTTGCATATCAAACACTGCAATCTTGGTATTGGCAAAAGCAAAACCACTCATGAAAAGTAATGTCAAACCGATCAAAAAAAGTTTCTTCATATATTCCTCCAAATTTTTAAAATAGTCCACCTATTGAGAAATCCCATCTACCGGAAGATTCACCAGGTTCCTTATCCAATTTATGTCCGTACTCTATCCTCAATGGTCCAATTGGTGAGAACCATCTGAAACCATAACCAATAGACTTTCTGAAATTCCTCGAAAGATAACCTTCATTTTCATCATACACCTGACCTGCATCGAAGAAGAATACCCCTTTGAATTTATTTTCCTTCGAGATATCAAAAGTTAATTCTGCATTGAATAAAAGGTACTTGTCTCCACCATAAGCATAACCACTTGCATCCTTAGGTGATATATCGCCATACTTATAACCTCTTACACTGTACATACCACCCAATCTATACCTTTCATCGATGGGCAAACTCTTATCTCCAACCTTAGTCAAATAACCCATCTCGCCATGAACCATCCCCACAAAGGACCAGAATAATGGGAAGTATTGGGCAGACTCAATACCAGTTTTTATAAAATCGTTGTCCCCACCTAAGACTGTACCAGCTAATTTCACAAACACAGATGATTTATTACCCTTTGAAGGATCAAATGGATGATTCAAACTATTCCATACAAGACTTGGGGTAAAACTTATAGTTGTGGTTTCACCTTCTTGCGACTTTACATAGTCTGACGCATCCCACTCAAGATCGTAAATTTTGATCTTTTCGTAAGCCAATTTATAGTTTGCATACAATCTTCTCTTTATTATTGGATGACCCAACCTAAGGGCTGCCCCTTCAGATTTTTTGGTATACTCGTAATAACTTCTTTTTAAGTTGTACAGATCCACTCCGAAGGTAATTGGTCTATCAAAAAGCCATGGATTGGTAAAACTAAGCGTGTAATCAGTCCTTTTTGATGAAAACTCTGCCTTCAACCCTAAATTATAACCAAACCCAAAAAGGTTTTGCTGGCTCACAGAAGCCATCCCTGTGAGTCCATCCAAACTAGAATATCCAGCACCCAATGTAAACATACCTGTCGGTTTTTCTTTCACACTTAGCTTTAGATCCATCAAACCATCAGAAACCGCTTCCTCTTTGAGATTTACCTCTTCAAAAAAGTTTGTAAATTCCACATGCTGTTTCGATTGCCTGATCTTAGAGGAATTATACTTTTCCCCTTCTACAATCTCAAACTCCCTTCTTATTACCCTATCCCTCGTTTTGTTGTTTCCAGAAATAACAATCCTGTTTATATAGTAAAGCATATTCTCTTCAATGTTGTAGGTGATATTGACGATCTTTTCTTCATCTCGGATATCGTTTAGTGGATCCACATTGGCAAAAGCATACCCTATCTCGGTAAAAGCATCAGTCAGCGATCTGATATCGCTCTGAAACTTTTCGGCACTAAATATATCTCCACTCTTCAGCGAAAGTCTATTCATCAAAGTTTTGTTATCAAGTTGAGTATTCCCTTTGAATGCTATCTCACCGATCTTATACTTTTCCCCTTCCTCTATTCTAAAGTTGAGCGTAACCTTCTTTTTATCCTCAGAATAGATCAATTCAGGTTCTGCTATCTTTACCCTCATATATCCGTTATTTAGATAATGCTGTCTAAGTCTTTCTCTGTCGTATTCCAAATTCTCCCTTTTGATCTTTCCACTCCCCGTAAGCCAGGAGAAAAAACCTTTTTCGTTTGTCTCTATCAGCTTTTTCAACTCTTTTGTTTTAAAATTTTTATTCCCATAAAAGTTTATCGTGTATATCTTAGACTCCACACCTTCTTCAATACTGAAAACCACATCAACTGCGTTGTTTCCCCTTTCCTCTATATCGTATTTGATCTTCACATTAAAAAAGTTATTATCTTCGTATTTCTTACGAATATCTTTTATTGCCTCTTCTATTTTCGATTTATCAAAAGGGGTGTTTTCCTTGATCTTCAATTCCTCTTTTAGTTTATCCTCTTTGATTTCCTTATTCCCCTCGAAATAAACTTTATTTATAAAAGGTTTCTCTTTTACGATATAAACGATCTTCATCTTCTCATCTTCAAATCTCAGATCCACCTTGATATCCAAAAATAATCCAGAATCATACATCTTCTTGATGGAATCATCTATCTTTTTTAGATCGAGTTCTTCACCAGACTTGACCAAATAGGACTGTATCTTGGCAGTAGATACCCGCTTGTTCCCCTGTACTAAAACTTCATCGATCGTGGAAGCATATAGGTTTAGATTAATCAACAGCAGTATAAAAAGGAGTATCTTTTTCATCCTCTCAACATCTCCAATATTCGTTTTATTTTTAGATACTTCGTTCTGACTAAATTCTTATTGCCGATCAGTCTTGCAGTGGAATCCATTATGTTGTCAATGACATGTAAGCCGTTCTTTTTCAGAGTTTCCCCCGTTGAAACTAAATCCACAATAATATCAGACAAACCCAAGATCGGTGCTATCTCAATCGAACCATATAGTTTTATCGTCTCCACAAAAAAACCTTTTTTTATAAAAAAATCTTTCGTCACATTCACAAACTTCGTAGCCACCTTGATATCGTGCCTGTATTTGAAGTCTGGAGTGGTAGCTGCAACACACATCTTGCAAAAACCGAACCCCAAATCTAAAAACTCATACACATCCGCCTTTGTCTCGCAAATAATATCCTTACCCACAACCCCTAAATCGCAAGCACCATATTCAACATAAGTAGGGACATCCATATTCCTCACAAGTAAAAACCTAAAACCGTTCTCTTCATCATGAAATACGAGTTTTCTCGAATTAAAATCTATACAATTGCTTATTAAGATCCCTTTTTTAAGAAAAAGTTCTATCGTATCTTCCGCCAATCTCCCCTTAGGAAGTGCAATAGTAATCACATCACTCATCCTTTAACCTCTGAATATCTGCACCTAAGCTATTCATCTTTTTATCAAACTCCTCATACCCTCTATCCAGATGGTAAATCCTGTGAATGTTGGACTCCCCTTCCGCCATCAGAGCAGCTATCACAAGACCTGCACTTGCTCTGAGATCCGAAGCCATAATATCGGCACCTGTGAGTTTCTCCACACCCTTTATTACTGCGGATCTATCCTTGAGCCTTATATCGGCACCCATCCTCTTTAACTCCGCCACATGCATAAAACGGTTTTCAAAGATATTCTCTGTGATAACGGAAAGACCCTTTGCCTTCGTCATTATGGCCATAAACTGAGCCTGCATATCTGTAGCAAATCCTGGATACGGCTGGGTGACCACATCTGCAGATTTTAGCACACCATCGGAAACTATCCGAAGTGTATTGTTGTTTATGATCTTGATATCACATCCTATCTCGAGGAGTTTATCTATTGTTGCCTTCATACTCTCCACAGGGGCATCTTCAATTACCACATCCCCACCAGTTCCTGCAACGGCACAAAGTATTGTACCTGCCTCTATCCTATCAGTCATAACAGTGTAATCAGCAGCATCAAGCTCACTTACCCCTTTGATCCTGATTACATTTGTACCTTCCCCAGAGATATTTGCCCCCATCCTTTTGAGGAACTTTGCTAAATCCACCACCTCAGGCTCCTGAGCGGCATTGTAAAGTACAGTTTCCCCTTCAGCTAAAGTGGCAGCCATCATAATATTTTCCGTGCCTGTAACGGTAACAAGATCAAAATATATTTCCGTACCCTTCAACTTTTCAGCTTCGGCAACGATATAACCATGTTCGATTTCAACCTTTGCACCCATCTGAACAAGTGCTTTGATATGTTGATCCACAGGTCTCTCCCCAATGGCACACCCACCAGGCAACGAGACCTTTGCCCTCCCCTTTTTAGCCACAAGAGGACCCAACACAAGTACACTTGCCCTCATCGTTTTCACCAAGTCGTATGGTGCGGTGAAAAGATCTTTAGCGTCGGAATTTTTCAAAAAAACTCGATTGTCATTGAACTCAGCCTCAATGCCCATCCCCCTCAACAATTTCAACATCGTTCTCACATCCATGAGATTTGGAACATTGTCTATCAAATAATCACCCGATGAGAGAAGAGTGGCTGCCAAGATAGGTAAACAGGAGTTTTTAGCACCGCTTACCTTTATTCTACCGTTGAGTTTATTACCACCAATTACCTTGAATTTATCCATTTAAGCACCCTTTCGATACCAGCATAATCTTTTATAAAATCTATATTCTTTCCATCAAAAATCCTTCGAAGATCAGCAGACATACCAGCACCGATCTCAAAAAATATAACTGCATTCTCTTTACACGAATTAGACAATATTCTCAACAGTTTTTTATAAAACTCAAATCCTCTATCATCGGCAAATAGTGCAAGATGTGGTTCATACATAACTGAATCGGGTAATTTTTCCTCTTTAGAAATATATGGAGGATTGCAGATGATGATGTCAAACTGATCAAGTTTCAAAGCATTTAGCCCATTTAAAGCGTCAAGACAAACGAGATCGCCTCTATCCTCCAATTTGTATTTTGTAAGGTTTATCTTTGCAACCTCAATAGCTGGCAAACTTATATCCACCCCAATACCCCTTGAATCTGGTTTTGATAAAAGGTATGAGATAAGTAAAATCCCCGAACCAGTGCAGATATCTAAAACATTACAATTCTCAATTTCGATTTTAAGAGCTCCCTCAAGAAGGATCTCCGTTTCGTGCCTTGGGATAAGAACCCTTTCATCCACATAGAAATCATACCCGTAAAACTCCCTACTCTTTGTCACATAGGGGATAGGGTACCCTTCAAACACCTTTCTGGTAATAAATCTTTTAAAACCCGTTAAAGTTATCGTTCTATCTAAATAATGATACAGATCTTTGTAATCAACTTTTAAAAGAAAGGCTAAGAATTCTTTAGCCTGATAAGGTGGAACTATTTTGTTAAGCTCTAAATAGAGATCATTTACCGAAATCTCACCATCGAGATTTAGCAAGCAACTACTCTCATAGACCTATATTTTTTAGCTTCTCAGCCTGATCGTATGTAATTAGAGCATCGATGATCTCATCAAGCTCCCCTTCCATAACCATATCCAAGTTGTACACGGTGAGGTTTATTCTGTGGTCTGTCAATCTATTCTGTGGAAAATTGTATGTCCTTATCCTTTCGCTTCTATCCCCTGAACCCACCTGCTGTTTTCTGCTCTCAGCCTGCTCCATCCTCTGTTTTTCCAGCTGCATTTCAAGAATTTTGGATTTCAAAAGTTTCATCGCTTTCTCTTTGTTCTTTATCTGACTTCTTTCATCCTGACAGGATACCACCACACCCGTTGGGATGTGGGTAATACGAACAGCCGAGTCTGTGGTATTTACATGCTGTCCACCAGCTCCCGATGATCTGTAAACGTCGATCCTCAGATCCTTCGGATCGATATGCACATCCACATCATCCGCCTCAGGGATTACGGCAACGGTACACGCAGAAGTATGGATTCTACCGCTTGACTCTGTCTCGGGGATCCTCTGAACCCTGTGTCCACCAGCCTCGTATTTAAGCTTACTGTAAGCATTTTTACCCTTGACCAACAAAACCACCTCTTTGTATCCCCCCATCCCTGTCTCATTTGCATCGATTATCTCCGTTTTCCATCCACACTTTTCAGCATACCGTGAATACATCCTCAAAAGGTCAGCGGCAAATAATGCAGACTCCTCACCACCAGTACCTGCTCTTATCTCGATATAGATATTCTTCTCGTCATAAGGGTCTTTAGGTAAAAGTAGTATTTTCAATTCCTCGACGATCTTCTCCAACTTCTCCCTGCCATCCGCAAGCTCCATCTCGGCAAGTTCGATCAAGTCCTTATCGCTACCATCTTTCAAAATAGATTCAGCCTCTCTGATCGACTGCTGTACCTCTTTATACTCCAAATATTTCTCCACAATAGGTTTGAGATCAGAATGCTCCTTACTTAGCTGCTGATAGAGCTTGATATCACTCATCACATTGGGATCGGCAAGCTTTTCTGTCAATTCGTTGTACTTCTTCAACACCTCTTCCAAACGATCAAACATATATCAAACCTTCCTTATTTTCATTTTTATCCAGAGCCTCTTTTATCGAAATCAAAGCCACCTCTAATTGACTGTCATCTGGCTCCTGTGTGGTAAGCTTTTGAAGCCAGAGCCCCGGCGCAATTAACATTTTAACGATCAGATTATCCTTGAATTTGGCACTCAATTTCAAAATCTCATAGGAAACCCCAGCAATAACGGGCACAAAAACGATCCTCGCAAGAAACTTGATCACAAAATGGGAATCCTTTGGTATAAGTGTAAACACAAATATCGATACGATCATAACTATCAAAAGGAAACTCGTACCACATCGAGGATGAAACCTGCTCATCTGCCTTGCATTCTCCACTGTGAGTTCTTTACCACTTTCAAAGGTATAGATCGATTTATGTTCGGCACCATGATACTGAAACACCCGTTTGACATCTTTGAAAAATGAGATAATGTATATGTAAAGAACAAAAAAGATCACTCTAATTACACCATCCACAAGATTATAAACAAAAAAAGATCTTTCGATAAGAGGAAACACCAACTTCAATAAATCAGTAATTAGAAGGGGTAAAAACAGAAACAATCCAATCCCCAAACCGAACCCCATAAGCATAGTGAAAAATATCTCTTTAAAAGATAACTTCTCTTCCCCTTCCCCCAAAGCGTGGTGGGTACTGAAGTTAAGAGCCTGAATACCCAACACAAGGGCATCATATAAACCGATCAATCCCCTTATGAAAGGCTTTTTGAAAAAGGTATTGTTGTCTATCTTTATATCCTTTTTCTGAACAACTATCTGGTTGTCGGGGCGTCTTACGGCTATCACAAACTTAGAAGGTGCCCTCATCATCACACCCTCAATGACCGCCTGGCCACCGATATTTATCTGACATTCACCCATATTTACACCTAAAAGATTTTTTAATTGAGACGGTTGTACTTCTTGAGAAGTTCGATATATTTATTGCGAACATCGTTTATCTGTCCGCAGGTAAATTCCCCTTCGGGACATTTTTCATTGACACAGGTTGGGCCTGCAAATTTAAATACAGAGGGAGCCACCTCAAGGCAAAGCTTAAGCATCTCCTCAGCCATCATACGGATCTCCCATTGAGCCCTATTACAACATCTAATCTTAAAAAAGTGCAGAAGCTCACGGGCATTCATTGTTACTATTATCTTCGTTTCGCATGCATTAGGCAAGATATACCTCGCATCCTCTGCAGGTATCCCCTCAGAGATCATCCTCGAATACAGATCTGAGATTTCAGACATAAGATTTTGATATTTTTCCAAATACCTTTCGTGATTTTTGATAGTGGGAGGGATCACAAATTCAAAATCCTCCCTGTGTTTCACATATCTTTGGGATTTTTGAGAATAGCTTGCAATCCTATGCCTTACAAGTTGATGGGTTAGAGCCCTTGATACACCCTCAATGCCAAAGGTGAACGATATATGCTCTAAAACAGAATGATGACCGATTTTCACGATCTTTTCTATAAAATTCGCCTGCTCCTGCTTTGAAATTGCATCTCGCAAATCATCAATTGTGGCATCAGAGTAGCAGAGTTTGGCAGATAAAGCCACAACTCGCTCTGGATCAGGAGTGTGGCTTAGTAATTTAACAGATAGTTTTGTTTCCATAGATTGAGAAAGAAATTACTTCTTCTTAGCTGATGCCTCGTATTTTCTCATGAACTTCTCTACTCTACCCGCAGCATCCACAAATTTCTGCTTTCCGGTAAAGAATGGATGGCAGTTGGAGCAGATGGCGATACCAGTCTTTTTTGCGGTAGATACTGTCTTTATCTCATTCCCACATGCACACTTAAACACAACTTCTTTTACATCAGGATGAATACCTTTTTTCATTTCAAACACCTCATAAAAATAGTAAGAGATTTTTATAACATATTTAGAATTTTATTTCAACAAGAATTTGAAATTTTAAATTCGATACCCCATATCTTCCAATTTAGGATTATATTTTTTTATCAAATTACCAAGTTTATATTCCCAGTTAGATCTATCAGATATTTTTCTTAATAGAAAAATAATTATAAATGCAAAAGTATAAAACATCCTATTATCTTTCGGAGAATCAATTCCATCAAGGGTTATGTTTTTAACTTTAGGGGTCACTACAAAAATTCTATTCCAAATTCTCCGATGGTGAGCGGATAAATTTCTTAGATAAGTCAGAGAATGCAACCATGAAACTATCACTGGATAAGGTATAGACAATCTCTTTACGATTATTTTCACAAAATCTCTATCCACAAGATTCTTATAAATCTTAGAAAGTTGACCAAACGACAATATCTCAAAAACCATCCAACTTGGTGGGTACTCAGGCGATGAATATTTATTATAAAAATGCTTTATTATTTCATCATTTTCTTTGTTGTTAAAAATTTCCATTCTAATCTTCTCTATTATTTCTCTCGAATAGTCTTTCTTATATAGTTTTTCATCTAAATACCAAACTATTCCATATTTAGGAGAATAATAATTATTGAGTTGTGATCTAAAGAAAATTTCTATCTTTTCGAGTGCTTCTAAAACTAACAACCTTAATTTACGATCAAATTTATATATATTACAGACATCGTTTAAAGTTGTACCATTGATAAATCTATCATCTTCCTGAAAATATTTAAAATATCCCGATAAGCGATAATACCCGATATGCTCCAACATAAAATATAAGTCACAAATATTATCACAAATCAATCCTCTCGAGATCAGTAACTCAGACAGTTCTTTGGTATCTAAAGGGTTCTCTGAGTATTCCATAAAATAAGTAAAAAAAATAACCCCGCGCTTTCAGCATGCTATAAAGCAGAGGCTTGCAGGGTTTTGTTATTTATAATTTAATAAAAATACTAAAAAAGTCAACAAAAATTTTCACAGCATCTAAACGAACTTACATGCCATACATAAACTTATTGCCATACACCACCACCCTCACATACTCCCCATCCACATCAAACTCTGGCAATCTTTCACCTTTCTCCTTGTAAAAACGCATAATCTTTTGCAACCCCCTTCCAACTCTATCTGCCAATTTATAATCCTTGAGCATCTGAGCAATAATAGGGTTTCTGTAATAGGATATACCACTTAAAGCCCTTTGTAAATTGAGTGTATTGGGAAGCTTACCCGGTGAAAATACCTCTATTCTATCACTAAACATATTTATTCTTATTTTTTGTCCAAATATAGACCAATCCCTATGCATAAAACTATTAACAACAAGTTCTCTAATCACAAATGGTTCGTATTGATGAAACTCAACCCTATTCCCAGTTTCTTTATCAAAAGTTGCCGATACTTTAGAGTGGTATTTTATGAACTGCAACGCATTTTGAATAGAAATTGGAATAACAGACTCATCACACTTAGAATCGATAATGTCTGATGTGGTATCTACCCCAGCAAAACAGTTTAACTCTACACCAATTTGAGGCAGGTATCTCTGAGTATTTTTGCCAAAAAAGAGCATCCCAACTACACTTGGTACACCGTTTTCATCGATACATTGAAGATTGTAAAGCAAACTTTCGATCTCATCCTCTTCAAATTCCAACTGCCTGTATTCTTTGAGATAGGTTTTAAATAGATACAAGTCGAGAGACTCTACTGAACAACCGAATACCGACGAAATTTCAAAGTGTAATTGTATTCCATCTTGAAAAAGTCTAACGAGTTCTTCATTTGTGGGTTCAATAGAAAGTGAACCAGCTCTTATATAAAATTTATTGCTACTTTTGACCTTATACGGCTTATGTGCTCCTTTTGGTATGGAAACTTTTAAAATCTTTTTTCCATCTACATTGATTGTGGTGATCTCAGGGATGATAGATGGATACACATTGCTCCTACAAATATTTACAACCCTTTCCTCATCTTTACTATCAACCCCTTCTATCTGACCATCATCTGTGATACCGATAAAGATATCCCCACCCTGCATATTGGCAAAGGCAACTATCTCTTTTGCAAGGGAATCACCATGAAAATCCTTCGACTTAAACTCTACTTTCGAATTTTCACCTGCTTGCACTATCTCGCGGAATTCTGAAATGTTCAATAAATTTTCTCCCAACTCACATTGATGTATGCTGTAAAAAGTGGACACCAACATTAGAGTGTGTTATACTATAA
>CAZFHX010000017.1:0-49462 GCA_964519265.1 uncultured Deferribacterales bacterium | reverse complement strand
TTTCTCAATTAATTTTCGTCGCCGGTGGTACAGGACTTGTAGGTAGTGCTATTATTAGAAAATTAATTGAGAAAGGTTATACAAATATAATTGCCAATTATCACAACAGACCGCCCATCGAGCACCTGACAAAAATAACCAATCACCAATTACCAATCGTCAATAACCAATCACCAATCACAAATCACCACTCCACCATCACCTGGATCCAACTCGATCTTACAGACCAGAGAGCAGTCAGAGAATTTTTTGAAGAATACCGACCAGAATATGTTTTTCTTGCGGCAGCAAAAGTGGGTGGGATTGTGGCAAATAATACATATAGAGCAGATTTTATCTATGAGAATTTACAAATACAGAATAATATGATTCATTTTAGCTATAAATATGGTGTGAAGAAACTACTTTTTTTGGGTTCTACCTGCATATATCCCAAAAACTGTCCTCAGCCGATTAAAGAAGAGTACCTGCTCACAAGCGAACTTGAATATACAAATGAACCGTATGCTATCGCAAAGATAGCAGGGATAAAGATGTGTGAAAGTTATAATTTGCAATATGGAACAAATTTTATATCCGTGATGCCCACAAATTTATACGGACCTTATGATAATTTCGATTTAGAAAAATCCCATGTATTGCCAGCTCTCATCAGGAAATTCCACCTTGCGAAGCTTTTGAGACAAAAAAGGTATGATGAAGTTATCTCAGATTTGAATGTAGATGGTATCGAAGAGGCAAAAGATTACCTTTTAAGATTCGGAGTAAATGAAAATGGTGTTGAAATATGGGGAACAGGTAGACCGAGAAGAGAGTTTTTGTACTCTGATGACATGGCCGATGCCTGTGTGTTTCTAATGGAAAATATAGATTTCCAAGACTTGGTGAAACTCAAACTCAATCACCAATCACCAATCGAGCACCTGGCTTACAAGTTTACGAATTTGAATATCCATACCAATAATGAGTTTGTTGACATAGATAAAAGCGATTACTCCAGGTGCTCGACCAATTCCCAATCACCAATCACCAATAACAAATCACAAATAACAAATAACCAACCACAAATCACCAACACCCACATTAATCTTGGAACCGGAAAAGACCTTTCGATACGAGAACTTGCCGAACTTATCAAAAGTATAGTCGGATTTGAAGGTGATATAGTGTACAATTCTTCAAAACCCGATGGCACATATCAAAAACTAACCGATGTGTCTAAACTTCATTCTTTGGGCTGGAGACATAAAGTAGAACTTGAAGAAGGTATAAAAATGGTGTATAAATGGTACCAAGACAGTTTAGTAGGGAAGAGAAGATAAAATGGGTTATAGCACAACAGAATTGTTGATAAAATTAGATGGGATAGAGCACTACCTCGACGACAATGGTAATATTAAAGATGAATTCAAATTTCAAATTAATAATTCAACATTCAACATTCAAAATTCAAAATTCCCCTCAAAACCTGAGGATAAGTTTGAAACATTTCTTTTTTTACCTGTTGGAGAAGGTAGGAAAGGTGAAGGTGGATTAAGAACTAAGGGGTATCTGAAGAGTAGTTATAAATTAGTTAATGGTGAGTGGTATATTAGTGATTTTTACGGAGAGATTAGAGGCAAAGTCCCAGAAGATATTCGAGAGAAAATAGATAATTTTTTACAAACAACAAATCCCCAATCCCCCATCGAGCACCTGGATCACAAACAAACAAATATGTCTTATAAGTCGAATGTTGAGTCGCCTGATAATTACAAAAGTAATTCTGCCAGGTGCTTGACCAATCACCAATCACAAATAACCAGTAACCAATCACCAATCACCGATCTCCCCCTCATTTCCGTCATTACCGTCGTTTTCAATGGTGAAAAATACTTAGAACAAACCATTCAGAGTGTTATCAACCAAACCTATCCAAATGTTGAATACATAATTATAGATGGCGGTTCCACCGACGGAACCCTCGACATCATACGCAAATACGAGCATGCTATTGATTACTGGGTGAGCGAGAAGGATAGGGGGATTTATGATGCGATGAATAAGGGGGTAAGATTGAGTTCAGGCGAATGGATAGGAATATTAGGAAGTGATGATTTTTATGAACCAAATTCTTTAAATGATTTTATGATCAATTCCAAAGATGTTGATGCAATGATAGTATATGGTAATAGTAAGGTATTTAAAAATAATAAATTACTATATGTAAGAGAAACAAATGCAAATATTCAAAAAATTAAAAAAGATTTCATTTTTTTTCACCCTGATAGTTTAGTTAATAGAAAGGTCTATAAAGAAATAGGTTTGTATGATTATACATTTAAAATAGCTGGTGATTATGATTTTTTTTTGAGAGTTTATTCAAAAAAATTCGAATTTAAAAAAATTAATAGCATAGTTTTGAATTACAGAATAGGAGGCGCATCTTATGATTACAAAAAAGTGCTCCAAGAACATTTAGTTATAAATAAAACCCATAAAATTGGTGTAAGATTTCTTATAAATATCTATATAAAATATATGAAGTCATACATTAAAATGAAATTTAAGTTTTCTGAAGATTCACTAATTTTAAAAATTTATAGGCAACTGAAAGGGAATAAGGTTTTTTATTGAGTATAGTATGAAAATTTATATTGACGGTCTTTTCTACAAATGTGCTGGGATAGGTAGGTATTATGAGGTGATGCTAAATGAATTATTGAATAAAGGAATCAAGATAATTACTTCTATCCCTAATAAGCATGTGGAATCGTTTTTTCGCGATTTTGGTTCTTATCAGAATCTCGATGTCATTTCTGTTGATTATGAAAAATTTTCTTCTAAAGGGTTTTTAGTGCATTCAGTTATTTTGAAAAAAATTGAAAATAAAGTAGATATTTTTTTCTTTCCTCACATAAACCTCCCTAAATATATTCCCAATAAAAGTGTTGTAACAATACATGATCTAGGACCTTTTACCGAATTCTGGGATCGAAATATTGTAAAAAAAAGTTTATTCAAATTTTATTTGAAGAGAGCTGTTGAAAAAGCCAGCAAATTAGTCTGTATATCTGAAACAACTCGTAATGATCTTTTTAGTTTGTTTCCTGGGGCAAAAGAAAAAAGTGAAGTTATTTATAATTTTTTAGATGAAAAATTCCTTTATCCAATTTGTAAAAATTATGATAGATTAATTGAAGAGAAATATATTCTCTTTGTTGGAAATAGAAAGAAACACAAGAATATAGAGGGACTTATTAGGGCATATGATATCATAAAAGATAAAATAGAACATTTACTAGTTATTGCAGGAGCTAAAGAAAAAGATAGAGATGAAGTGGATAATTTAATAGAAAAGTTAAAAATAAAGAATAGAATTATCGAGTTTATATTACCAACAGATAAAGAACTTTTGAATTTGTATTCCAATGCAGACTTATTTGTGTTTCCGTCATTTTTTGAAGGCTTTGGATTTCCACCTCTTGAAGCTGTTAGCTGTGGAACCCCAGCTATAGTATCCAACATACCTATATTGAAAGAGATTTTTGGAGATTCTGCCATTTTTTTTGATCCTTATAATTATATTGATATATCTGAAAAAATATTAATGGTTTTGAATAATCAAGATATGAGAAAAAAACTACTTGAAAGGGAGAAAGAGAGAATTTATAATTTTGATAAAAGTGTATCTTTAAAAAAATATTTGAAAGTTTTTGAACAAATAATTGAAAGGAAGAATAATGCCTAAAATCTTACATATTCCCAATTATTATCTCCCCAATTTTGGTGGAATTGAACAGGTTGCTTATGATATTGTGTCAGGATTGAAAGATGAATATGAGCAGAAAGTAATCTGTTTTAACACTTCATCTAATACTGTTAAAGATATTTATGATGATATAGAGATAATTAGAATAGGGTTTAAATTAAAGTTAGCTTCGCAGGCTATTTCACTCAGTTATTTGTTTAAGTTATTTTTGCTGATAAAAAAGTTTGACCCTGATATAATATACTTGCACTTGCCTAATCCATTGGTTTCAATATATTTGCTTTTGAGTAAAATTAAAGACAGAAAATTGATTGTTCATTGGCATTCAGACATAATAGATCAAAAGATTTTAAAAAAATTTTACTACCCTTTCCAATACTTAATTTTAAAAAGAGCAAGTAAGGTTTTTGCTACAAGCCCTAACTATATAGAAAGTTCTGAAGATCTTAAACCATTTTTGAATAAAACTGATGTGATTCCCAATATTGTAAACACAAGTAAGTTTGTATTAAGCGATGAAAATATGAAAAATATTGAAAAACTAAAATTGAAGTTTGGAAACAAAAAGGTATTGTTTTTTTTAGGAAGGCATGTTCCTTACAAAGGTATAGAATATATTATAAAAGCAAGCGATTTGCTGCATGAAAATGCTGTGATACTTATCGCTGGTGAGGGTCCTTTAACAGATTATCTAAAAAGGATGGCCAATGGTAAGGGTAATATTGTTTTCCTAGGCAGAATTACCAATGACGAACTCAAAGAGTATTTAGCTATATCATATCTATTCTTGTTTCCTTCTGTAACAAAAAATGAGGCATTTGGTATTGCGTTGGCGGAGGCACTTTATTGTGGTGTGCCAGCAATCGGATTTAATATAGAAGGTTCTGGAGTAAACTGGGTTAACAAAGATGGTTACACTGGCTTTATGGTGGAAAACAGAAATTTTGTTGAGTTTGCAAATAAAATAAATTACCTATTAGAAAATGAAAAATTAAGAAATCAAATGTCAGAAAATGCTAAAAAATGGATTAATGATAATTTTACTAAGAATAAAATGATATCCAAATTGAAACAAGAATTAAAAAATATTTTGTCGGATAATTAGGAGAAAATGGTTATGATTAATATTATACTTTGTGGCGGTAGTGGGACGAGATTATGGCCATTGAGCAGGAAACTTTTACCGAAACAATTTGTGAGGTTGTTTGGGGATAAGTCTCTTTATCAGATGACTTTGGAGAGAAATGCAAATGTGTGTGACTCCTTTATGATTGTTACCGGTAAGGATCACTATTTCTTAGCTCTTGATCAGGCAAATGAGTTGAGTCAGATTTTTGACATAAATAGTTTTAGATTTCTTTTGGAACCTGTGGGAAGGAATACTGCTCCTGCTATTGCCCTTGCTGCTTTTGGTGTTGATAGAGAGGAGATTATCTTTGTTACTCCAAGTGATCACCTGATAAAAAATCTCGAAGGGTATAAAAAATCTGTAATGAGAGCGTGTGAGCTTGCCCAAGAAGGGTTTCTTGTAACATTTGGTATAAAGCCCACCTATGCCGAGACGGGGTATGGATACATCGAGGCAGATGGTGAGGATGTGATTAGTTTCAAAGAGAAACCTGATTTAGAAACTGCGAAAAGTTATCTATCAAAAAATAGTTCAGCTTCGATGCGTTATTATTGGAATTCCGGGATGTTCTGCTTTAAGGCAGGAGTGTATTTAGGTGAATTGGAGAAGCATTCCCCTGATATTTTTAAGTATGCTAAGTCTGCTTATGAGAGTAGAGAAGAGAACGGTAATATTGTGAAAATCGATTACGATATGATGATGCAGATACCTGAGGATAGCATCGATTATGCCGTGATGGAAAAGAGTGATAAGGTAAAAGTGGTGCCATCCGATTTTGAGTGGAATGATTTGGGTAGCTTTGAGTCGCTTTATAATGAAATTGAAAAGGATAGTGACGGAAATACCAAAGCCGATAATGCTGTATTGATCGATTCAAAAGATAATTTGGTAATAACCTCAGATAGAGATGTGGCGATTGTGGATGTATCTGATCTAATGGTAGTGGATACAGAGGATGCACTTTTGATTGCAAAAAAAGGTTCGGGGCAGAAGGTAAAAGATGTCGTGTCTAAAATTAAGAGGAGCAATCCTGAGTTGCTTGAAACCCACAAAAAGGTAGACAGACCTTGGGGAAGTTTCGAGGTTTTACTGAACGGTAATGGCTACAAAATTAAAAGAATCATTGTAAAACCTAATTCCAAACTATCTTTGCAGAAGCATTTGCATAGGAATGAGCATTGGATAGTGGTAAGTGGGACTGCCACTGTGACGGTGGGAGATAAAAAATATTATGTGAGACCAAATGAATCAACCTATATCAAAATGGGTGAGGTGCATAGGCTTGAAAATGAAGGCAAGATTGATCTTGTAATGATAGAGGTACAGGTGGGGGAATATACAGGTGAGGATGATATTGTAAGGATAGAGGATGTATATAACAGATGAGTAAGGGAGTTTATAGAGTTTATAGCGTTCGTAGGGTTTATAGGGCTTTGGTTCAAAATTCAGTGTCAAGGCTGATATATCTTGTGAGAGTTGGAGTTGACAGCAATAATAAGAATATGAAAAAAATAGATTGGGAAAAGGTTGATTTATACGAGTTATGAAAAGTAGTAAAATTGTTCAAATACTAATTGATTTCATTGTTCTGTACATAACCGTATACTTTTTAACAGAATGGATCGGTTTGGGGACTGAGGAGACTTTCAAGAAAGTAATTCTTGTTGGTTCCACTATATTTTACATGGACCTTTTTGGTTTCTATGATAGGAAAGGTTTAGCCAAGAATGAATTATTGTTTTCCATGTCGATGGTGGTTTTTTTTACCTTTATTACTTCTGTTTTGATAACATTCATAGTCTATTTCACAGTTCTCGGTAGAAAGATATACATTGGTTATTTTCTGATACTATTTTTCTATCTATTTATAAAAAATAAGTTAAACCTGATGTATCCATTGAAAATAAGGTATTTCTCGTTGGGGTGCGACGAGTTGTTAACTAAGAATGGAATTGAGGATTTTAATGTGTTTGATAAGAATCAGTCATTCACAACCAATGATGTTATAATACTCAATGATATAGCAAAATTGCCTGAAGAAATATCATTACATATTCTAAAGTTGAAACTATCAGGTGTCATAGTTATCCCCTTGACAAAATTTTTAGAGAAGAGGTTTGATAAAATACCTCTTGAGTTTTATGATGACCTTAATAGATTGATTTTCCTTGACGGTTTTGATCGGATAAAAGCTAAGTCGGAGCAGTCAATTAAAAGAGTATTTGATATTGTATTTTCTCTTTTGATGCTTATTATGATATCACCTATTTTGATATTAACTGCCATTGCTATAAAATTAGACTCCAAAGGACCTGTGTTTTTTAGACAGAAAAGAACCGGTGAGCATTCAAAACCTTTCATGATTTTTAAGTTTAGAAGTATGTATATTGATGCCGAAAAGTTTGGTGCAAAATGGGCGGAGAAGGATGATCCAAGGATTACGCGAGTGGGTAAATTTATTAGAAAAACGAGAATAGATGAATTGCCACAACTTATAAATATATTAAAAGGTGAGATGAGCTTTGTTGGACCAAGGCCTGAAAGACCTGAGTTTGATGAGATGCTGGCTAAGGAGATCCCTTTCTGGATGTTAAGGTATCTTGTAAAACCTGGTTTAACAGGCTGGGCACAGATAAATTACGATTATGGTGCTTCCATTGAAGATGCAAGAGAAAAACTTAAGTATGATTTGTACTATATCAAAAATTTCTCACTCTATCTCGATTTGAAGATCATCTTTAAAACATTGAAAGTCGTTTTCTTCGGCAAAGGTAGATAAGGTTTTAGATACCAACATCCCCTTGTATTTTCTCTTCGTTTCATCTATCATATAAAAAAGGCTCCTATAAGGGGGTAGATATGTTTGAATTGGTTGAATTAGAGAAGAAGGTTGATAAAAAATTTTACGAGGAAAGGATTGAGGAGTTGAGACAAAGGCTGTTTTTTGCTCAACTCGAAGCTAAAAAACTGAAAATCCCCATAGCTATTTTAATTGCTGGTGTGGACGGAGCTGGTAGAGGGGAGATCATAAATCTCATCACAGAGTTTATGGATACGAGGTATCTTAAAACCCATACATTCTGGGCTGAGACGGAAGAGGAAAGGGAGAGCCCTCCCTTTTGGAGATACTGGAGGGCTTTGCCCGCCGCTGGTACAACTTCTTTGCTATTCGGTGGGTGGTATGAGAATACATTTTTAGATTTGGCTTATGGTAGGATAGATATAGATAGATTTGATAGAAGGATGCAAAGAAGGGTTAGATTTGAACGCTCTCTGTTTAACAATGGCACATATTTGGTAAAATTCTGGCTACATCTTTCTCAAGAGGGGCAGAAGAAAAAGGTTAAGAAGATCTACAAAGAGTATCCTGAGGATATTGCTAAGTTTCGAATAAATAAGAGAAATGTAAAACACTATAAAGAAATTATCGATGCTGCTGCCCGTGCAATCAGAGTGACTGATAGGATAGAGGCGCCATGGGTGCTGATCGATTCTTACGATTGGAGAAATAGAAACCTCAATGTAATTGAAACCCTTGTAAACCTCTATGAAGGGGCCATCAAACGACATAACGAAGAATCTCAAAAGTGTGTTTCTACAAATGTAAATATCTCATACAACTACCCATCAATTCTCGATAATGTGGACTTATCAGTTTCCATTTCAAAAAAGGAGTATGAAAAGGAGCTTGAAGCATTGCAGTTAAAACTTTGGGGGTTGACTTGGCAGGCACATCAGAAAAAGATCTCCACTATCATACTATTCGAAGGGTGGGATGCCGCTGGAAAGGGTGGTTGCATAAGGAGGATCACGAAAGGGATCGATTCGAGGTTGTATCAGGTAATTCAGGTGGCAGCGCCCACAGATGAGGAAAAGGCTCATCATTATTTATGGCGGTTTTGGAGACATGTGCCGAGATTCGGTTTTGTGACCATCTATGATAGATCTTGGTATGGAAGGGTACTTGTGGAAAGGGTGGAAAACTTTGCAACCACTGAGGAGTGGTCTCGGGCTTACTCCGAAATAAACGACTTTGAGGAGCAGCTTACTCAGTATGGGAAGATTCTGCTCTTTAAATTCTGGCTTCATATCTCAAAGGATGAGCAACTTAATAGATTTAAGGAAAGGGAGTCTAATCCGTTGAAACAGTATAAGATAACCGACGAGGACTGGAGAAATAGAGAAAAGTGGGAACTGTACAAGGATGCTGTGGATGATATGGTGGCGAAAACCAGCACAGATATCGCTCCATGGTATATAATTCCTGCAAATGATAAAAAGTATGCCCGAATTGAGGTATTAAAAACTGTTTGTGAAAAGTTGGAGAAACATTTAAAGAATTTTGAGTAATGTTTTATTATAAAGTGGCTGTAGCCGTCCCATATTTATCTTTTTTGACTTATAAATCTCAGTATGCGTTAAATATTGGTGCTGTAGTAAGGGTTGAAGTAAGGAAAAGATATGTGTTAGGAATTATTTATGAGATTACTCAGTCGGTTGAAGATGAACAGATAAAAGAAATTACCGAAGTATCAGATGAGATCTCAATAAAAAATGAATATTTAAATTTCATTCAGAAATTAAGCAACTATTACACTTACCCGATTGGCACTGTTATTCATAAAATAGTTCCTTTACGGTTTATCGAACCTGTACTTAGTAAAATAAGAGAACCCAAGACAGAATATAACAATGTGGTACTAAACGACGAACAGCAAGTTGTCTACGATGAAATTAAAAAGGGGTTTGATAGGTTTGGAGTGTACCTCATTTATGGAGTAACAGGTAGTGGCAAGACAGAGGTTTACTGTAAGTTTATAAACGATGTGATAGCTAAAGGTGGACAGGTATTGTATATCTTGCCCGAGATTGCTCTTACCACGCAATTGTTTCAAAGGGTACAATCGAGATTAGTAAAAGAGGCGGCCATCTATCACAGCAAGATATCAGACAAAAAAAGGAAAGAAGTTATTTATAGTTTCAACGCTGGTAAGTTATCTGTAATTGTTGGTGCCAGAAGTGCCCTTTTTATACCTGGAAAAGATGTCAAATTGATCATTGTGGATGAGGAGCATGATAGTAGTTTCAAGCAGGAGGATATACCACATTATCATACGAGGGATATGGCTGTGCTTTATGGTAAGATTTTGAATATACCTGTTGTTTTAGGCTCGGCTACACCATCTATCGAATCATATTTTAATGCGTTATCTGGGAAATATCATCTTCTCAAATTAGAAAAGAAATTCCATTCCAATAGTGAAACTGATATCGATATTTTAGATATGAAAAAGGAAGAGGTAATAGGTGATTTTCTCAGTAAGAAACTTTATGATGCCATATACGAAAGGTTATCAAAGGATGAGCAGACCCTCTTACTTATAAATAAAAAAGGTTATTCAAACTACATAATTTGTCGATCTTGCGGGAATATCTTTCAATGTCATAATTGCTCTGTTTCGATGACCTATTATAAATCTGAAGAGATGGCAAAGTGTCATTACTGTGGTGGGTATGCTAAATTTTTCAAATGCCAGCATTGTGGTAGTACAGACTTTTTCGTTTCAGGGACAGGTTCGGAAAAGGTGTATGATGTCGTTAATCAACTTTTTCCAGAACAGGTGATAAGACTTGATCAGGATATAGTTACCTCCAATAAAAGGGTTGATGGGGTATTTGAGCAATTTGCCAATAAGTCGAAAAAGATACTGGTGGGTACCCAGATCATTTCAAAGGGGCTAAATTATCCTGATATTACGCTTATAGGTGTGATAAATGTTGACAACCTTTTTACCATCCCAGATTTTAGAGTGGAAGAAAGGGCAGTGCAGCTTTTAACTCAGTTTTTGGGACGAGGTGGAAGGTTTGATAAACCGTGTCAGATGATCATTCAGACATACAATCCCGATAATCCTGTATTTGAAATAGTAAGAAGTGGGGATTTGGAAAAATTTTATCGTGAGACATTAGAAAAAAGAAGATTGTTGGGCTATCCACCATTTGTGAAATTGGTTAGAATCTTGCTCGATGGTGCAAAGATGGAAGAATTGATGAATTGTGCTTACAAATTGGTGGAGTCTTTGAAATCGAATGCAAACAATGACAAAGTCTTAGGACCGACAGTTGCTCCGATTTCAAAGATTAAAAATAGATACAGGGTTCAGATAATTCTAAAGGTTCATAAAGTTTCAAATATATCTAAATATAGACAGATTGTGGATGAGGTTTTTCAGAAAAACAGAAAAGGGAATATGAAGTTCATTTTTGATGTTGACCCATATAACTTTATGTGATTATAATTGTTAGTTTCGAAAAAATGAGGTGATAGATGCTGAAATATGGTGATAGGGTGATCCTCACGGATCATAAAAAGAATAAACATACCATTACACTTAAAGAGGGTGCCAAGTTTTCCACAAATTATGGATTTATCGAGCATGATAAGATATTAGAAGCTGGAGATGGTGGGGTTGTTCTAAGTAGTAAGAATATTAAATATACCGTGTTAAAACCAACATACATAGATTATGTAATGCATATCAAGAGAAACGCACAGATCATTTACCCAAAGGACACAGCACTGATGCTTATGGAAGGTGATGTCTATCCCGGACTTGAGGTTTTAGAATCGGGGATAGGGCAGGGGGCTTTTTCCATTGCACTTTTGAGGGCTTTGGCTGGTAAGGGGCATCTTGTAAGCTACGAGATAAGGGAAGATTTTGCTGAACAGTCCAAGAGGTTTATAAAAGAGTTTTTGGGAGAAGTGGAGAACCATACTGTAAGGATAGGAAATATCTATGAAGGATTTGAAGGCGTCTACGATAGGGTATTCTTGGATCTACCTGAGCCGTGGCATGTTTTAAAATATTTAGGAACAGGATTGAGGGATGGTGGAATTGTAGTGGCCTATATACCCACCGTTATTCAGCTAAAAAATTATGTGGATACGATGAAGGAATTGGGGTATTTTGCCGATATAGAATCTTTTGAACTTATCAAGAGGCCATGGAAGGTGGATGGGATGTCTGTAAGACCAGAGATGTGGATTTACAATCATAGCGCCTTTATCTGTAGAGCAAGAAAGATGAAGTGTTAGAGGTAAGTATATGTCTGATAAATTCCCCGTTACTCCTGCGACAAGACTGTTGGATGGTAAAAAAATCAATTACAGTAAGCACTTATATGAATACGAGGAGAAGGGTGGTACAAGGGTATCCTCACAGAAATTAGGTGTTGATGAGCATATCGTCATCAAAACTATTGTCTTAGAAGATGAAGCGAAGAAGCCTCTCATAGTTCTCATGCATGGAGATATGGAGATCTCCACTAAAAACTTGGCTCGCTTTTTGGGTGTAAAGACTATTCAGCCATGTTCACCAGAGACAGCCCAAAAGCATACTGGTTATTTGGTAGGTGGTACATCTCCATTTGGCACAAAAAAACAGTTGCCGATTTTTATGGAAAAGACTATCTTAGATTTAGAAAAAATATATATAAATGGTGGTAAAAGAGGTTTTTTGATCTCGTTAGATCCAAAAGTATTAGTTGAGATTTTAAAACCAACACTGGTTGAGGTTGGGTACAGATGAACAGAAATCTAATCATCTTCGATATGGATGGTACTTTGATAGATAGCAGTGAGGATATCACCATATCAGTAAATTTTGTAAGAGAAAACTTTGGACTTCCACCCTTGGCAAAAGATGACATAGTTGACATTATCAATGGGGATAGGAGCAAATTAGCATACGGTTTGTATGGTGTGAAGGATTATACTCCTGAGCATAGAAAACTTTTTGAATCCCACTATTTTGAGCAGTGTGTTAAAAATACATATCTATACGATGGTGTCTTAGAACTTCTTGAATATCTCCATGATAATGGTTTTAAACTGTCCGTTGCCACAAATGCTTATACAAAGTTTGCTGAGAGGATGCTTTCCCATTTGGGTGTGGATAGGTATTTCTCCAATATAGTAGGTGCTTGTAAGGTGGGCAAGGCAAAGCCAGATCCCGATATGATCTTCCATATAATAGAGCAAACTCCGTCCGTAGAAAGGGTGGTGATGGTGGGGGATAATCATACCGATGTGTATGCCGCATTAAATGCCAATGTAGAAATGGTTTTTGCTGGATGGGGGTTTGGAAAAATCGAAAGTTACGATAAAGTCAATTTCATAGCTCATAAGCCATCGGATCTGCTTACATATTTAGTAAATAACTAAAATAAAACGAAGTGTTTTAAAGATTACAATTTAACTTAGACTTGATTTTTTAATTAAAAGTTATAGATTTATTCTTCGGAGGTAAACTATGGAACAATTTTATGCAGGTTCTATTTTTGAAATAGAAGACAGAAGATATGAAAACAAGAAACTTGTGGTGTTGACAAGATCGATCATCACCAAAGAGCACTTTTACCTCATCAGCTTCAGTTCTTTTGAGCCATGGAGCGAGAGGGTGGTAACGATCGACAACAGGTTTGAAAGGGCGTGGGTGACCCTCGATGAAGTGAAGTATTTGGCAGAATGTGATAATGTTAGATATGTGGGTGATGTGAATAATTACAAAGAAGGGATTGCCTCGGCGATAAATCAGAACAAACCTTTGGTTGCCTAACCTTTTTTTATGAGTGTGGATACGGCTATTGCCGCTATCCCCTCTTCCCTTCCAGTGAACCCCATCTTTTCGGTGGTGGTAGCTTTTATTGTAATGTCTTCTGTATTTATATTTATTACCGATGCTAATTTTTCTCTCATTTGAGGGATAAAACTTTTAAGCTTCGGCTTTTCAGCTATGATTGTGGCATCTATATTGGAGATTTCATAACCAGCACTTAAAACAAGGGATACGGCATCTTTTAAAAGTATTTTTGAATCTATATCTTTGTATTTCATGTCATTATCGGGGAAAAGGTTCCCTATATCCTTACCCAAAGCAGGTCCCACTATACTATCGATTATCGCATGTATCAATACATCGGCATCGCTATGCCCCAAAAGTCCTAAATGATATGGGATCTCTATACCACCCAACACCAACTTTCTATTCTCTGCAAAACGATGGGCATCAAACCCAATACCTGTCTTGATCTTCATTTTTTATCGCTAATATTTTCTTTTTTATCGTTATTATCCGTATCGTCATCCGGAAGGTCTATAGTAATATCGAGGGAAAAGTCGATACAACGAGATGGATCTTTGATGGAGAACTTCTTATTGCATGTACCTCTCCAAGCACATATAGAGCATGACGGTTTTATGTTCCTCTTCATATTGCCTCCCACATTTTTTTATGATATAATTAATTTGATAAAATGTCAATTAAAGAGGGCAAAATGAGGATAGCTGTCATAGGTGGCGGTATTTCAGGAGTATCCACCGCTTTTTTATTGGAAAAGTTGAGTGAGAAACTTAATTTAGGCTTAGATATAACGATCTTGGAGAAAAAATTAAGATGGGGTGGCTCCATCGAAACCTCAAGAGAGGATGGGTTTATTGTAGAAGCAGGTCCGAATGGATTTTTGGATAGTAAACCCCACACACTTGATCTAATATCTTTGGCGGGACTTTCTGAAAATCTTTTAAGAAGCAACGACTTAGCAAGAAAAAGATACATCATGAGAAATGGATCTTTACACCGTTTACCAGAAAACCCACCTATGTTTTTCAAATCCAAACTTCTCTCATTTTCAGGGAAATTAAGGATAGCGAGCGAATATTTTATTCCGAAGGCAGAACTCGAGGATGAGTCTGTGGCAGATTTTGCAAGGAGAAGATTGGGGCAGGAGGCACTGGAATACCTCATCGGTCCTATGGTTTCAGGGATATTTGCTGGGGATCCAGAGAAGATGAGTTTGAGATCATGCTTTCCCGTGATAAGGGATCTCGAACTGAATTATGGTGGACTTTTCAAGGGGCTCTTCAAGAAAAAAGGTAAAAAAAGTGGTCCTGCTGGTCCTGGTGGTGTACTTACATCTTACAAAAATGGGCTTGATAACATGATAACTGATCTCATGGAGAGGATAAAAACTGTAAAAAAGATGGCCAACACAGAGGTATTTTCCATCGATAAAAAGGGAGATTCATACCTTGTAAATACCAATAATGGAGTATTTGAGTTTGACAAACTTTTCATAAATGCTCCCTCTTATGCTGTATCCAAGATGCTTGAAGGTTTCAATAAGGAGGTAGCGGAAGAGCTAAATAAAATAAATTATGCTCCTGCTTTTGTTGTTGGGTTTATTTTTAAACCTGAAGATATGGAGGATCCCCTTGACGGATTTGGCTATCTCATCCCTCATTCTGAAAATAAGAGAATATTAGGGGTGTTATACGATTCATCTATCTTCCCCGATAGGACGAGAGATGGGTATAAAATAGCACGAGTTATCATGGGTGGGGATAAGAATAGGTGGATTCTGGAGAAGTCGGACGAAGAGTTGATCAGAATGGCTTACGATGACATCAAGTCAACTTTGAAGATTAAAAAAGAACCTTACAAGGTAAAGTATTTCAGATGGGAGAAGGCAATCCCGCAATACTATTTAGGACATTACAAGATAGTGGAATCTGTGGAAGACTTCTGTAAGAAAAATAATGACATTTTTATTGGTGGGAATATATTATACGGGGTGGGGATCAACGACTGTACCAGGACAAGCTTCATGAATGTGGAGAGATTTAAAAACCTTTTAAAATAAATTACAAGGGAGGTTTGTATGTCTAAACCAAAAGTGGCCGTTGTATTGAGTGGTTGTGGTGTTTATGATGGTAGTGAGATCCATGAAGCGGTTTTAACTATGTATTTTCTCGATAAGTATGGTGCAGAGCTTGTAATGGCTGCCCCTGATATCCCTCAGCACCATGTAATAAACCACCTCACTGGCGAGGAAGCAAAGGGTGAAAGTAGAAATGTGCTTGTGGAATCTGCAAGGATTGCGAGGGGGAATATAAAAAATCTTAAGGATCTCAATATTTCTGATGTGAATGCAGTGGTGTTCCCCGGTGGATTTGGTGCGGCAAAAAACCTTACAACATTTGCTTTTGATGGTCCAGACTGCAAGATAGATCCTGAGGTGAAAAGAGTAGTTCAGGAAACAGTAAAAGCTAAGAAGCCTTTGGCGGCGGTATGTATCGCTCCTGTGTTGCTCGCTAAGGCACTTACCGATGTAAAGATAGATCCGAAACTCACCATCGGTACTGATGCGGGTGTGGCATCAGCTATTGAGAAATTGGGTGGTAAGCATATCTCCTGCCCTGTAAAAGAGGCGGTGGTGGACAAAGAGAATAAGATCGTTACCACCCCAGCATATATGTTGGGTAAGAGTATTTCAGAAGTGGCAACCGGTATAGAAGATATGGTGAAGAAGCTATTTGAATTGTTATAGAAATTAAGGGGTGGTTTAAGCCACCCCATTTTATTTATTAAGAAGAGGAAATCCCATAGCATCTCTTGATCTCAAGTACCCTTCGGCACAGAGCTTTGCCAAATTTCTCACCCTTGCGATATAACCTGTTCTCTCCGTAACGGATATGGCATTTCTTGCGTCCAAAAGATTGAATGTATGACTACATTTCAAGCAGAAATCGTATGCTGGAAGGACAAGCTCTTTTTCTACGAGTCTCATACACTCCTTTTCATACATCTCAAAGAGCTTAAAGTTCATATCTACATCGGCTTCTTCGAAGTTGAATTTGGAGAACTCCACCTCGTTTCTATGGTATACATCCCCATAGGTAACATTTTCATTCCATTTTAGATCAAAGACAGATTCTACACCTTGTAGATACATCGTGATCCTTTCAAGTCCATAAGTGATCTCTCCAGATACAGGTTTGAGATCTATTCCTCCAGCCTGCTGAAAATAGGTAAATTGGGTGATCTCCATCCCGTCGAGCCATACCTCCCAGCCAAGCCCCCATGCTCCCAAAGTGGGGGATTCCCAGTCATCTTCTACGAATCTAATATCGTGCTCCAATGGATCTATCCCCAACTGCTTCAAGCTTTCCAAGTATAGATCCTGAATATTATCAGGGGATGGTTTTAAAATCACTTGAAACTGGTAGTAGTGCTGTAATCTGTTTGGGTTTTCACCATATCTGCCATCCGTGGGTCTTCTGCTGGGTTCTACATAAGCTACATTCCAAGGTTCTGGTCCCAAGCATCTTAAAAAAGTAGCAGGGTTAAAGGTTCCTGCTCCCACCTCTATATCGTAGGGTTGGTAAATTATGCATCCGTTTTTAGCCCAAAAGCTCTGCAGATTTAGTATAACATCCTGAAAGTACATATATGCTCCTTATATGTTCAATGTTCAAGGTTTACCGAGCACCTAAATTATGTTGTTCAAAACTGTCATAACTGTCATAATATTACAAAACTCAACAGCATTGCAACCCCATTTAGGTGCTTGGTTCAATGTTCCCGGAGCACCTAAAGAATTAGGTGCTCGGAGGATTATTGTTTGTTTAATTTTGCCAATCTTTTTGCGTGGGCTCTGATTGGCAGAGAGTGCAGTTTTATAAAACCTGTAGCATCGGTCTGATTGTATGCACCCAAATCGTCGTCCATAGATACCACAAGCTTGTCGTAGAGTGAGTATTCGGATTCTCTACCAATGCAGAATACATTACCTTTATAAAGCTCAAGTCTTACCTTACCACTTACAAATTCTTGTGTTTTTTCTAAAAATGTTCTCAAACACTCCATTTCATGTGTAAACCAATAACCTGAATATACAAGGTGAGAGAATCTCGGCATCAGAGTATCTTTTAGATTAATTAGGGAACCATCAAGGGTAAGTCCTTCTAAATCTCTGTGGGCAGTCATAAGGATTGTAGCTCCCGGAGTTTCGTATACGCCCCTTGACTTCATCCCCACATAGCGGCTCTCCACCATATCGATTCTGCCTATTCCGTGTTTTGAACCTAAAGCATTCACCACCTTGAGAAGTTCAGCTGGAGCATAAGATTTACCATTTACTTTTACTGGCTCACCTTTTTCAAACTCTATCTCGATCTGCTCAGGTTCATTCGGTGCATCCACTGGATCTGTTGTAAGTTCAAACATATCCTTTGGTGGTCTCATGGCAGGATCTTCCAAGATACCAGCCTCGAAACTGATGTGCATTAGGTTTTCATCGGAACTCCACGGTTTGTCCACAGTTGCTTTTACAGGGATACCATGCTCTTTGGCAAACTCCATCGCCTCTTTTCTACCTTTGATCACATTGAAAAACTCTGGATCCCTCCATGGAACGATTGCTTTCAGTTCGGGATACAGAGCAGCAGCGGAAAGCTCAAACCTCACCTGATCGTTACCTTTACCTGTGGCACCGTGGGCGATATATTTTGCCCCTGTTTTTCTTGCTATATCCACCATCCCTTTTGCGATTACGGGCCTAGCAAGGGAAGTACCCATTAAGTATCTACCTTCGTACACAGCATTAAATTTTATGGCGGTAAATACGAAATCTTTTACAAAATAATCTTTTAGATCAACTACATAAAACTCTTTTGCACCGGATTTATAAGCCTTTTCTTCTATAGCTTTAAAATCATCCCTTTGACCTAAATCAGCGACATAGGCAACCACATCATACCCTTTGAGATCAAGCCACTTCAAAATTACAGAGGTATCAAGCCCCCCTGAATATGCTAAAACTACCTTATCTCTACTCATATCAAGCCTCCAAAGTCTCCATTTTTTATTAGATAAGCCATTATGGCTTTCTGTGCATGTAATCTGTTTTCTGCTTCATCAAAAACTATCGAGATATCAGATTCGATCACTTCATCCGTAACCTCTTCTCCACGATGTGCAGGTAAGCAGTGCATAAAATATGTTTTTTTCCCTGTGGATTCTATGAGTTTTCTATCCACCTGATACCCTTGAAAAGCTTTGAGTCTCACTTCGTTTTCTGCTTCCTGTCCCATACTTGTCCAAACATCGGTGTAAATGATATCTGCACCTTTTACGGCTTCGTAAGGATCGTAAGTATGAATCAGTGTTTTACCATTTTCTTTTGCGATATGTGAGGCATAGGTTAGTATATCCGACTTCGGCTCATAACCTTTGGGTGTAGCGATGGCAAAATCGATTCCAAATTTAGCACATCCCAGCATGAGGGAGTGAGCCATGTTATTCCCATCGCCCACATAGGCTAATTTTACATTGTAAGTGCCGAACTTTTCGTATATCGTCATGATATCTGCCATCACCTGACAGGGATGAAAATCATCGCTAAGTCCATTTATAACGGGAACAGTGCTAAATTTAGCCAATTTTTCTACCTTGCTATGCTCAAATGTCCTTATCATGATCATATCTACATATCTTGATAATGTTCTTGCTGTATCTTCGATGGTTTCCCCTCTGCCTAATTGTATATCGTTTTTACTTAAAAATAGTGGATACCCTCCCATGTCATACACGCCTACTTCGAAAGAGACCCTTGTTCTTGTGGAAGATTTTTCGAAAACAAGTGCAACGGTCTTATCCTTTAATATATCTCTACCAAAGGTTTTTCTCTCTTTTTTTAATTTGATTGCGAGATCGATAAGTTTCTTTAGGGTTTCAGCATCGTAATCTCTAAGTGTCAAAAAATCTTTTTTCATTGAAACTCCCCGATGGTTTTATTTAGTTTTTCAAGCCCTTCATCAAGTATAGCGTATTCTATATTCAAAGCAGGGTAAATCCTTACGGTATTATCTCCCGCAGGTACAGTCAATACACCATATTCGTGAGCTTTGTTTATGAAATCACTTATACTTATGGTATCATTCAATCTTACACCAATCATCATCCCTTCCCCTCTAACCTCACCTTTGTCTCCAAAAATTTCCTTTAAGGCTTTTTTAATGTAGTTACCTTTTTCTTTAACTGAGTTTAAAAAAGATCTATCAGATACAACGGACAACACATATTTTGCGATCGCACAACCCAAATAGTTCCCTCCAAAGGTTGTAGCATGGGTTCCGGGAGCTAAGTATTCGGCATATTCAGTTTTTGCTACCATTGCACCTATGGGAAATCCATTTCCAAGGGCTTTGGCAAGGGTAAAGGCATCAGGTTCTACGCCAAACAACTGATATCCAAAAACCTCCCCTGTCCTACCGATACCCGTTTGCACTTCGTCGAAGATGAGCAAGATATCCCTCTCGGTACAAATCTTTCTAACTTCCTCGAGATACTCTTTTTTGGCAGGGATTACGCCACCTTCACCCTGAATCACCTCAAGTAAAACGGCTACAGTCTCAGGTTCAATTGCATCTTTCAATGCTAATATATCGTTGAAAGGTATATGTTTGATGAAGTCGAGGACCGGTTCAAACCCTTTTTTCACCTTATCCTGACCTGTTGCAGAAAGGGTTGCAAAGGTTCTTCCATGAAAAGAATTTGTCATTGTAATGATCTTGTATTTTTTGCCATTATGCTTTTTATTGCCGTAAATTCTCGCAAGCTTTAAAGCCGCTTCGTTTGCCTCTGCACCTGAATTACAGAAAAAAACTTTACCACTGAAACTGAGGTTTGAAATGGTTTGTGCCACCTCTTCTTGCAAAGGGTTTTTATAGAGATTGGATGTATGTATCAATGTATTTGCTTGCTTAGTTATCACTTCTGCTATTTCTTTGTTGGCATGCCCCAAATTTGTCACGGCTATCCCTGAGGCAAAATCAACATATCTTTTTCCCTTGTCGTCATAAAGATACGACCCTTCACCTCTTACGAGGGTTATATCATATCTATTGTATGTGTTCATAATAGCACTCATCAAATACCTCCGAAAATTAAATGATAAGATATTTTGAAATAAAAATCAATCAACTTTAAGATAATTGTTTAATAAAGATGATTTTTTAATCTGCGAGAACCCTTCAATTTCGGTGAGGACTACAGTTCCACTACCACAGGCAACCTCAATACCGTTGTCGGTGACATCCAATACCTCTCCAGGATTACCGTATATACCTTGCCACTTTTCAGGTCTCCCCCGCCAAACGGTTATCTCATTGTCTTCAAAAAAGCAGAATGCACCAAAAAAAGGTCTGCTAAATCCCCTGATATGGTTGTAAACGGATAACGCATCAGCTCTAAAGTCTATGATAGCATTCCTCTTTCTTAATCTGCTCAGGGAGAAGGAGAAATTGTCTTTCTGGGGCACAGGTGCTTTTTTTGAAAGGTCCTCTTCTTTTATGGTGTTTACGATTTCACGGCAAACTTTCAAAATGAAATCTTCTGGATAATCTTCAAAATCGATTCGGATCTCTTTTTGGTAGATAATATCTCCAGAATCGGTGATCTGTGATGGCAGGTAAAATGTTATGCCACTTACAGCGACCCCTTTTAAAAACTGTTCGGTAATGGCCCCGTATCCTCTATACATTGGTAGCAGGGCAGGTTGGCAAAAGGTGGTAAAAAAGTGAGGTATTTCATCAAAAAAATCTTTGTTCCAATCTATGAAAATGGCTATTTTATCTTTTGGAATATCGATTTTATCCTTAACTTCTGAAAAATGTTTCCCTGATACCTCTTTTATATCGAAAAAAGGGGCATAGTTTTCTTTATGGCTATTGAAATATTTTCTATGAATCTCAGTTTTATTAGTGAAAATTGGTATTGTTATATTTTCTTCAAGAAAAATCGGCAAAAGGTATTCTAAAAATAGGGGAGATGAGAATAATATATATTTTTTTACCAACTACCACCTCCACCACCACCAAAACCACCACCTGAAAAACCACCAGAAAATCCACTACCACCTGAACCAGCCGATTTCGGTGCTGAAGTAAAATTTGATGACATTGTACTTACAGAATGGCTCAAGGATTTACCAAAATTATGGGGATGAAAGACCCCTGTATGGGAAACAAACCATTGGGGTGGTTCTTTTAAGATTCCTTCAAATTTTTCTACCCATTTTTCCAGCATATTAAAGGCAACAGCATAAGGTAGGGTTTTATCGAAGTAGTTCGGATCTTCGTTTAAAAGGTATTGCAATTTAGTTTTCTCTGTTTTATCTAAAAACTCTTTAAACCCAACGAGATATTTGTATTTTTCCACACCTATCTTTGTTTTTTTAGGCATAATGATGCTGTAGAATATTAAAATTGCTGTGGCTAATCCAAAATAGAAGGCATTATTTAATCCTCCGATCCCCATCATTGGGAATGTTGTAAAACCTAAGAAAAACGCTCCTATTATAAAAATAATCTGAAAAATCCTACTTTCTTTGTAATATATTTTAGATTCCTCGATATCATTATCTAATGCCGATCTCACTGATGAAATTGTGGTGTGAAACCTATTTTTTAGGGAAGAAACGACAACATTGTCCTGTGTCTCGAATAATCCGTTGAACAATATTTTTTCATGTCTTTTGGCGTTCTGCGGTAAGTTTTTCAGTTTTGTAAGGATATAGTCATCCTTTTCAAAGAACCCTTCACCCTTTATCTCTTCTATCTTTATTATCCCCTTTGAAGCCCAATAAAAGATGAGAGAGATAATATCTCTATTGTTGGTTTTGTCATCGATAATTACTCCAGCTTCAGCAGGGGTTATCCCCTCGGGTGGAAAGTATTGTATCACTTTTATGAAATCTTCATCTCTACCAAATTTTATCCATACAAGATGAGCAAATAAAAAAACGATTATGGGAACGAAAATGCCCCAATTATTTGCAAAGAAGAGTTTTGTATTGAGATACAAGCTACCTTTTTGAAAATACCCTTCGGGAAAGCGGATTGCCACAGTCACCCCTTGTCTTGGATTCAAATGGGGTATCTCTTCAACCTTTAGTAGTTTATTGTTATATTCATATTTATCAATTGCCGATTTAGCACCCAAAGACCCATAAAATATCAATATATTGTTGTCTAAGATCAGGTCTTCGGGGAATTGTATTGAAAATGAACTTGTTTTTATCGGTACATCCCACTCATGACCTATGATGTTCCAATAAAACTCTGAGGTTTTGTCGAAAAAGTTTATTGCGCCATATACTCTATAATTTATCACATATTTTTGAGTTCCCGAAACGAACTTATTTTTATCCCCTATTCGGATTTTAAGATAGCTTCCTTCTTTGGATTTCACGAAGGGGAAACCTTCCACATCGATATCGTATATGGAGATAGTATATCTTTTACTCCCAAAATTCATCCTGTCAAAATTAGTACTTGTTTCATCTTGAAGGTATTCGATGGGTATTTTTCTGAAAATACCGTGTCGTGGTGTGGTAAAATTTACCGTAATCTCTTCTCTGACTTCGAAGGATGAGTCTTTGTTTAATTTGATGTGAACATTGTAATTATCGATCGTGAAGTATTCTGCATGGCATACAAAGGCTAAAAGTATAAAAAGGAGTGTAAAAAGTTTTTTCATCTTTTAAACTATTAACCTTGAACTAACCAACTTTAAACTTTGAACATTATTAAAACCCCACCTTCACATTCTTCTTTTCCTCTTCATCTATGCTGAAGAACTCTTTTTTGCTGAAATGGAACATCTTTGCAATAAAAACGGATGGGAATGTTTCGCAAAGGGTGTTGTATTCCTTTACTACGGCATTGTAGTATCTTCTTGCCGCTTGGATGTTGTTTTCGATATCGTTTAAAGAGGTTTGTAAAGATAGAAAGTTTTCGTTGGCTTTGAGTTCGGGATAGCTTTCGGCAATGGCAAAAACAGAACGCAGTGCAGAAGTTAGCATATTCTCATTCTTTATCTTATCGGTGATATTATCCGATGATTGGGCTAAGTTTCTCAGTTTTACAACATTCTCAAGGGTGGTCTGTTCGTGTTTAGCGTACCCTTTTACTGTTTCTACGAGGTTTGGAATTAGGTCGTATCTTCTTTTGAGTTGAACATCGATACTGCTAAATGCTTCTTCTACCATGTTTCTCAATGAGACAAATTTGTTGTAATACAGTACACCTAAAGATAGAACAATTACCAGAATTCCAATTAAAATTATTGAAAAAAGTGCCATTGTCCACTCTCCGTTGACTTATAACAGTTTTTGTATTAATATAATTTTTAAGATATTTTATCAACTATAAATTTATGCCTCATGTTTTTTTTAAAATGGTCGATTGTGCAATTATGATTAAATAAAGTTTTGAGGTTGTATAGCTATGACAGCTATAGTCGGATATATAATCGTTTTTGGTTCGGTTATCGGGGGATATTTGATAGCCGGTGGTAATCTCCACATGTTGATCCAGCCATCGGAATTTATTATCATCGGTGGAGCAGCTCTTGGTGCTTTGATCGTTGGTTCTCCCACTGCATTGATTAAACTGATCATAGCAGGGATCAAAAGTTTCTTCGGAGGTAAGACACCTACAAAGAAAGATTATGAAGACCTTTTGAAACTGCTGTATGAGCTTTTTATAAAGGCGAGAAAAAATGGTTTATTATCCCTCGAAAGTGATGTGGAAAATCCCAAGGAAAGCCCGATTTTCAATAATTATCCCTCGATACTAAAAAACCATCATCTACTTCATTTCATAAGTGATAACTTGAAGGTGATCCTCACAGGTGTTATGCAACCCCACGAATTGGAAAACCTCATGGATGTAGATATAGATACAGCACACAAAGAGGAACATCTGCCAGCCCATGCGATTCAGAAGATGGCAGATGGTTTGCCGGCGTTTGGTATTGTTGCTGCGGTTATGGGTGTTGTTATTACGATGGGTCTTATCAGTGAACCACCAGAGGTTTTGGGGCATCATATTGGTGCGGCGCTTGTTGGTACATTCTTGGGGGTTTTGCTTGCTTATGGTATCGTGGGTCCTATCGCGTCTGGTTTGGAAAATATTGTTATTTTCAACAGTTTTACATACAAGGTTGTAAAAGAGGCTCTGGTTTTCTTCGTCAATACTCCCGATCCAAAAGCTGCTATAGAGCTTGCAAGAAGAGCTATCCCACCCTCTACAAGACCATCTTTCGAAGAGTTGGAAGAGAAGCTAAAAGAAATTAAATAATTATGTCTAACGAAAAGAAACCTATCATCGTTAAAAAGGTGAAAAAAGTTGAAGGTGGTGGCCACCACGGAGGTGCGTGGAAGATCGTCTATGCAGACTTTGTTACAGCGATGATGGCTCTCTTCCTCGTTATGTGGCTTCTCAATATGACTTCGGAGGAGAAAAGAGCTAAGATTGCGATGTATTTCAGGACATTTTCCATCTTTGAAAAAGCTGGTGGGTCTATCATGGAGGGAGGTACGGGGAAGCCATTTGAAAGCGATAAAAAGGGGCAGGCGCAGATTGTAGAAAAGATAGAGGTGGAGATCGCTGCCACTGCCACAGAAAACAATGGTGAGAAGGTAAAAGAGTCCCTCATGGGTGTGGTGAAAACTCAACTTAGTGAGTTTAGTGATCAGATCCCCGTATCCACTACGCCTGAGGGGATAAGGATAGATGTAATCGACAAGACGGGTAATCCGATCTTTTCAAGCGGAAGTGCCTCTTTGAATGCAAATGGAAAAGCAGTCTTAAAGGTATTGGCAAATACGCTAAACGAACTCAGCAACAAGGTTGTAATAGAAGGGCATACCGATGCCATGACATACCGTGGAGATAAAAACGGCAATTGGGACTTGTCGATTCAACGGGCCAATGCGGCAAGGACGGAACTTTTGCTCAACGGCTATGATGCTAATAAGATCTCTTCTGTGGCTGGATATGCTGCAACGAGGCCAATTGTAAAGGATAATCCTAACGATCCAATGAATAGAAGGATAAGCTTTTTGATTCTATACGATAAAGCAGCCCCCACCGACAATGAGCAAACAACCCTTCCACCAGCATTGAAATAATTTTAAAAATTCTCTTGATATCCTACTATAATTCCCTTGAATTTGCAGAATAATCCCCTAAAATATATATAAAAGCTGACAAGGGGGTAATATGAACGAAACTTCTAAAAAACTTTTCCTACTTGGTTTGGGTCTTGCATCATACACAGAAGAAAAAGCCAAAGAGTTTATCAACGAGCTATTGGCAAGGGGAGAGAAGTACAATGAGAGCGATTCTAAATTAGCTGAATTTCTAAAATCGGCTGATAGATCAGCTCAGGAATTTGAACAGAAGATAGAAGAATTGATCACAGAGATCGTTAAAAAACTTAATTTAGCAACCAAACAGGATATAGAGGAGTTGAAGAAAGAGTTAGAGGCTATCAAAAATCGTGGATGACCTGGTTTCAAAAATAGAAGAATGTTTGAAGAAACACGATAAGAAGCCACGAAAAGTCGATACGCATAAATACAAAAAAGTGGCTTCTGTTCTGATCCCTTTGGTAAGGTTTGATGATAGATACAGTATTCTTATGACGAAACGAACCGGTCATCTGAAAAATCACAGTGGAGAGATCTCTTTTCCTGGTGGTAGTAAAGATCCAGATGATATTGATCTGTTGGCTACGGCTTTGAGGGAGTTGAAAGAAGAGATAGGCATAGACGAAGGGTATGTCAGGGTGCTTGGGTCTTTGCAAAATGAGTTTAGTGTTTCGTATTTCACTGTAAAACCTTTCATCGCTTACATTAGAGACTTCAGCTACGATTTATTGAAATTGGATAAGTTTGAAGTTGAAAAGATCCTGATAATTCCACTTAATTTCTTTTTAGATAAGAGGAATGAATGGAGAGAGGTATGGTTGAGGAACGATGAGAAGCATATAAATTTCTTTTACAACTATGATGGTGAAATAATATGGGGTTTGTCGGGTAGGATAATTAAGATCTTTGTGAATGCAATTAGGGGATGTTTGTGTTGAATAGATTGGGTGAGATTTTACCAAATTTTCGTAAGGGAATAGTTTTTGTGTTAAGTTTTACAATACCATTTTGATGGGTTGTCTAATTTTGTTAGGTTTTAAAACTTACTATTGAAAAATGTTTTTTGATGATATATAAGCGGAGGAAGAATTATGAGAATTGAATACGGTAGCAAAATAATCAAAACTTTGAGAGTAAAAATAATTGATAAGCCGGGTTTTCTTGGTAGAGTTGCCCTCACTGTTGGGGAGTTGGGTGGCATGTTTGGTGAAATCAAAACTGTGCATATTGGTAAAGATTATAAGGTGAGGGATATGGATGTCTATTTTTCCACTAAAGAGGATGTGGAAAAGATCTGTGAAGCGATCTCCCAGTTGGATGGAATTGAGCTTGTTGAGGTTCGAGACATCGTCCAAGAGGTACATGAGAATGGAAAAATCGAGGTTGTTCCTCGTGTTCAGATAGATTCGGTGGATGATTTGAGACTTGTGTATACCCCTGGTGTGGCATCAATTTGTAAACTGATCCAGGAATCTCCGGAACTCGCTCGGAAATTTACCACTATTTCAAATAATGTGGCCATCGTTACAAATGGAACTGCTATTTTGGGTCTCGGAGACATAGGCCCAGTGGCTGGTATGCCCGTGATGGAAGGAAAATCACTACTTTTTAAATTATTGGCAGGGATCAACGGCTATCCAATATTGATCAACAGCAAAGATCCGAAGGTGATCATAGAGACGGTTAAGGCTATTGCTCCAACCTTTGGGGCCATAAAAATAGAAGATATAAAGGCACCTGAATGTTTTGAAATAGAGGAAACCCTTGATAGAGAATTGGATATTCCTGTAACCCACGACGATCAGCATGGTACTGCGGTAGTTGTGCTAGCTGCCCTACTTAATATCGCTAAATATACATTTATAAATTTGAGAGACTCATCTGTGGGTATTATAGGTCTTGGTGCAGCTGGTAGTGGTATTCAGAAGCTTTTATCCGCTTATGGTATAAAGAAGATCTATGGTACTGACCTCAATCCACATATGAAGGAGCTTTTTGCTGCAAGGGGGGGTATTCCTACAGATCTTCAAGGTATCATGGATAATGCTAAGATCGTTATAGCCACAACGGGTTGTCCTAAATTGATAACCCCAGATATGGTAAAGAAAGGTCAGATCATTTTAGCATTGTCAAATCCAGATCCCGAGATAGAGCCAGAGGATGCTTTAAAAGCAGGTGCGTTGTATGCCGCTGATGGAAAAGCTATAAATAATGCTTTGGCCTTCCCGGGGCTTTTCAAGGGTGCTTTATTGGCAAATGCCCGCACTATAAATGCAAGGATGAAGATCGCAGCAGCCCATGCGATAGCAAATCATACGCTACATGGGGATCTTGTTCCGAATATTTTAAATATTAAGGTTCACGAGGAAGTTGCAAAGGCAGTAGAAGAGGAAGCTTACAAATCGGGAGTAGCTAAGGTCAACTAAAATATACAAGGGGTAATTTATGCTTAATATTTCTTTTTTAACTCATAATGATATTGCTGAAGATCAGTCGAAAAACAATAAGGTAAAGCTATTCGGTGAATTGTTCCCGCAAAGTTCCCAAAGAGATGAAAACTTTTACAATTTCTCAAAGATCATGCTGGCTAAATTGCCTGAAAACTTAATCTCGCATCTCAATGGTGATGACTTGTTGAATTTTCTCACGGAACTCTATAGGGATCTTCAGAATAGAAAGAAAAAGAAATATTACATAAATTCCTTCTCAGGGCTATCCGATAAATTTACTCTTGGAAATTTTGCTATCATCACGATCATTACTGATGACAGACCATTCCTTGTGGATAGTTTGAGGGAGTATTTTTATGAGATAAACTTAAATCAGCAGTTTATCGTTCACCCTATAATAAATGTAAAGAGGAACAATAAGGGTGAAATAACTGAGATAAGTGAGCCGTACATCGGATCATCCAACGAATCTTTTGTAGCGGTATTTATCTCCAATATTTCGGATGATGAGCTTGAAAATATTAAAACTGAGATAGAAGATATCTACGAAAATGTTTTGATAGTAGTGGATGATTACCCTAAGATGATAGGTTTTTTAAAACAGTTGGCACACAGGTATCAGGGTATTAGTAGTGAAACAGCAGATTTTATCCACTGGATTGCCGATGATAAATTCATAATTCAGGGGGTAAGGATTATAAGCAATATCAAGAGTGACAAAGAATTTTCAGTGGATCAGTTGGGGGTTTATAAATTTAACAGGACTACCAAACTGATCCCATCGATTATTAAAGCGGTAAAAGATAATAAGATAATGAGGATCAATGGTTATCCTCTGGTGATAGATAAGGCTATATACAAATCAAAGGTAAAGAAAAGGAGAAATTACGATAGGATTATTCTTGTGGATGGAAGTGGTGAAAATCTCAGCATAGTTTCAATAATAGGTGTTTTCACCAAAGATGCCCTAAAATCGAGCCCCCTTGACATAACCCTCATCAAGAATAAGATAAAAAATGTTGTTGAGTATTTTAATTTTGTGAATGGTTCCCATGATCACAAGTGGCTTATAGACATTTTAGAATCTTTCCCTAAGACAGAGATATTCAATTTTGATGAACAGACTCTGATAAGTATACTTAAAACTATTTTCAGCATTCAGGGGAAAAATCAGATAAGATTGTTTTACAAAACATTCCATCCGCAGAAAAATCTCTATATCTTCTTAGCCTTGCCATCTGAAAGGTATTCTTCGGAACTTGTAAACGACATACGCTCCGGTTTAGAAAGCTTTTTCTCAGCCAAAACCATCGATGTATCTATCAGGGAGGATGATCACGGGTACGATTTTATCCATTTTAATCTCTACACTAAAGAGTTGATAACCGATATAAATGAAAATCGTTTGAAATCGATGATCTCAGATTTAATCAAAGGGTGGGAAGAGGAGTTTTACAATATCCTATCTGAGGAACTACCTGGCTATGAGGCTGACAAGGTTTTTGATACCTATGTGAATGCTTTTCCTGAAAATTATAAGGTAAAATGCTCCCCTAAAGAAGCTGTTTACGATATAAACAATCTAAAGAAGTTAGCCACTTTGGCTGTTTATTCTGCTTTGTATAAAGAGAATAAGAAATTGATAATCAAAATATACAAGAAACAGCGTATGCTTCTCACCGACATCATGCCTATAGTGGATAATATCGGACTGAAGGTAAATGAGGAGGATATCTTCGAGTTAAAATTTACCGATAATGAGACTTTTTACATACACAGCATATACTTAGATTGCATAGAAAATACAGAGTCTTTCTTCGATAAGTATAGAGATAGTCTACCTGAGCTTGTGGATAATGTAATCCTTGATAACATTGAAAATGATAGACTTAATAGATTGATTGTATCTGCATGTTTGAATTATAGGGAAGTTGATCTCTTGCGGGCTATGAGGAACTATTTGGAGCAGATCAATTCCATGTTTAAGAGAAACACAATCGAAGATGCCCTTTTGAATAACCCCGACATTTCTAATCTTATTACTAAATATTTCTTAGAGAAGTTTGATCTATCGATTCAGAAGAGATTTTTAGATGAGATAATGGATGATTTGATGAATAAAATTGAAGAGGTAAAGTCTGTCGTAGAAGATAGGATTTTAAGATGCTTCGTAGATATTTTGAAAAATATGCTTCGGACAAACTATTTCATAAAGCCAACCAAAAATTACATTTCATTCAAGATATCCTCAAAAACTCTTGGTATTTTGCCAGATCCAAAACCGCTTTATGAGATCTATGTCCACAGTGCAAATGTGGAAGGTATCCATTTAAGAGGAGGAAAGGTTGCAAGAGGTGGTTTGAGATTTAGCGACAGACACGATGATTTTAGGACAGAGATCTTAGGGTTGATGAAAACCCAGATGGTAAAAAACACCGTTATCGTCCCTGTTGGATCCAAGGGTGGATTCATTGTTAAAAAGAGGTTTGAAGATAGGGAAGTTGATAAAAATCATGTAATCGAGCAGTATAAAACATTTATAAGAGGATTGCTGGATATTACTGATAACTATTCAGGTAAGAGGGTGCTGCATCCTCAGGATGTGGTGATTTATGATGAGAATGATCCATACTTAGTTGTTGCCGCAGATAAGGGGACTGCTACCTTCAGCGATATTGCTAATTCTGTTTCTTTGGAATATGGATTCTGGCTCGGTGATGCTTTTGCCTCTGGTGGTAGTGCAGGATACGACCATAAAAAGGTGGGGATTACTGCAAAAGGTGCGTGGGAGTGCGTGAAGAGGCATTTTAGGGAATTGGGTAAGGATATTCAAAAGGAGCCATTTACCGTCATCGGTATTGGTGATATGTCGGGTGATGTTTTTGGAAATGGAATGCTTCTGTCTAAGCAGATAAAGCTTGTAGCAGCTTTTAACCATATGCATATATTCATCGATCCCGATCCAGATCCTGCTGCAAGTTTCAAAGAGAGATTAAGGCTTTTTAAATTGCCAAGATCCACATGGAACGATTACGATAGAACAGTTATTTCAAAAGGTGGGGGTATATTTGAGAGGAGTGCCAAAAAGATAGAACTAACCTCAGAGATAAAATCTCTACTTAAAACAAATAAAGATTATGCAACCGGAGAGGAATTGATCAAACTGATATTAAAATCTGATGCAGAACTACTCTGGAATGGTGGTATAGGTACCTATGTGAAAGATTCGTCGGAAACCAACGTGGAAGTAGGTGATAAGGTAAACGATAATGTTAGGATAGATGCAGAAGAACTTAAAGTGAAAGTGGTGGGTGAAGGTGGTAATTTGGGATTTACCCAGAAGGCGAGGATTAAATTTGCCATGCTGGGTGGGAAGATCAACACAGATGCGGTTGATAACTCTGCTGGTGTGGATATGTCTGACCATGAGGTTAATATTAAGATACTTTTATCCCACTTGATAAAAACTAAGCAGATAAGAGATCTCAAAGAAAGAAACAGGTTGATCGCAGATCTCACAGATGAAGTAACGGATCTTGTGTTGAGGGATAATTTCGAGCAGTCGAGGATATTAAGTATTGAGTTGATAAATGCCGAACATAATATTCTGCCGTACAAAGAGTTGGCCAATTATCTGAGAAACATAGGGTTGCTGAATTTTGAGATAGAAAAGATCGGATTTATCAAAGAGAAAAGAGGTATCACAAGACCAGAATTGGCAGTTCTCATGGCGTATACGAAGTTGTTTCTTTTCGATGAAATTGTAGAAGAGGTTGATATAAATGAGCCTATCTTGAGAAAACTATACGAGTCTTACTATCCTAAATCTCTCATTGAAAAATATGGTGATTCTATATACGAACATAAGCTCATAAAAGAGATCCTTGCCACAGTTATGGTAAACAGATTTGTAAATCAGTTCGGTTTTGTAAACTTTTTGAGCTTACATACTACATATGGAAAGGATTTTTACAAGATTATTTTGAGATATTTTCAGGCTGAGGAGATCTTTGAACTTCCGTCTGTGAGGAGTCAGCTTGATCAATTGGATCAAAAGAGGTCCTCTGACACTCTTTACAAGGCTTTCATCGAGATAGAAAAAACGCTACTCGTAGCAACAGAGTGGCTTTTAAACGATTCAAACTTCATACTCTTACAGGAAAATAAAGATCTTTTCAAAAATATGCTCACAAAGTTGGGTAGCGTGCCGGGGGGTGAGCTTAAAAAGCTATTCCGTACCTTTGAGCAGGAACTCGTATCGGGTGGCATACCATCACAAATAGCTTACGAAGTGGCAAAGATCAGATTTAGCAAGCCTGTGTTTGACCTCTTTGAAGTGGTGGTAAAAGAGTCTCTCGACATAGAGCTTTTGATAAAAAACTACTATCAGATGTCTGAATCCCTTAATTTCAAGATACTCAGTGGTAAGATAAAAGATGTGAAACCTGCTGATCAATGGGATAACATAAATAAGGATAATATGCTCAAAAAGGTGAAAATTCTCCAGAAGAAATTTGCCCACAGGGTCACTCTCGAACCCGAGTGGTTTAAAAATATTCTCAAAGAGGAGAAACTATTTTTTGCGAACTATTTCAATTTCATAGAATCTTTAGAGAAAGGGGAGAGTTATTCGTTGATACCATACAATGTGATACTCGAATCCCTTGATAAAATAGTAAGGTTGTGATAAAAGGTGTGGGTGATGAAGTTTTTAAGAATAGTTGCTTTCTGCTTTATAATAAATTTTTTGGGGGTTAATCTGTTTGCAAGTGAAGAATTTAGGCTGAGTAATGATATAAGAGTGGTTTACAACAAGATACCGAATATAAAGATCACTTCGGTGCAATTGTGGATGAATACAGGCTCAAGAAATGAAACAAAGGAGATCAACGGTATCTCACATTTCCTTGAGCATATGGTATTCAAAGGGACCAAGAGCTTCAAACCTGATGAGATCGATAGCATTGTGGAAGCAAATGGTGGACAGATGAATGCAGCCACAAGTAAGGATTATACATTTTACTATATCACCATTCCCACTGAAAATGTCGAGGTTGCCTTTAAGGCGATAAGTGAGATGGTTTTTGATGCATTGTTTATCGATGAGGAGATTGAGAAGGAGAAGCCCGTTGTCATCGAAGAGATAAAGAGGAAGTTTGATGACCCTACCTACGATATGTGGACTACCCTTGCAGAGGTTCTCCACAAAGGTACAAGCTACAGTATGGAGGTAATAGGTACTGAAGATAATGTGAGATCCTTCAACCATCAGAAACTGATGGATTATTACAAAAGGTACTACCATCCCCACAACATGACCCTCGCAATTGTAGGAGATATCGATAAGGAGAGGGCTTACAGCTTGGCGGAAAAGTATTTCAGCAAGAAAAGGGATGTTGCTTTTGGTGAACCTATCGTATTTGAGCAGAAACCTCTTGAGACTTCTGTTGAAAAATATTTTAGAAAAGATGTAAATCAGGTATATGGTCTTTTGGCGTATCCTGCACCAAAAATGAATGAAAAGGATATCTACCCCCTCGATCTCCTCGAAGAGATCCTATCTGGTGGGGAGATGTCTATACTAAACAGAATCCTCAAAAACGAGAAAGGTCTCGTAAACTCTGTTTTTGGTGGGTATTCGGGACTGAAATACGGTGGTACATTCCTTGTTTTTTACACCTGTGAGCCTGGAAAAGAGACAAAAGTGGACAAAGAGATCATGAAGATCTTTTCAGATCTTTTAAACAACGGCATACCAAAAGGGGAACTGGAATCTGCCAGGAATAGGTTGAAAAGCTCTGTGATATTCAGAAGAGAGAAAGCATCTGCAGAGGCAGAGGATATTGGGTATTCCTATACTCTTGGTATGGAGAATTATTACAAAAACTATATAGAAAATGTTAATAAAACCACAGAAGATGATATATTGAGGGTATTTAAAGGTATCCTTACAAACAATTCTGTGATGATCAAGACATTGCCACAAAAATAGTATGATACTGCTTGAGGCTACAGATGTATCAAAGCAGTTTAAGCTCTTTGATACCTTTTTTAAAAGATCTCAGGAGAAGATCACAGCCCTTGATAATATCTCTCTTTCTTTAGAAAAGGGGCGATGTTTGGGGATTGTGGGGGAGTCGGGGAGTGGTAAAACTACTTTAGCAAAGATCCTTGCAGATATTATAAAACCCGATTCTGGGGTAATAAAATACAAAGGTAGGGATATCAACGATAAAAATATATACAATGAGTACCGAAGAAATGTGCAGATGGTATTCCAAGACCCGTATTCGAGTTTGAATCCTCGACTAACGATTCTATCTTCTTTTTCAGATATCATAAAAGAGCATATAACTAAAAACAAAGTTGAAATAAAAGAGTTGGTTATAAACACGATAAAAAAAGTGGGTTTAGAAGAGGAGCATATCTACAGGTATCCTCATCAATTTTCAGGTGGTCAGAGGCAGCGGATCGCAATTGCAAGGGCTTTGATCCTTGATCCTGAAATAATCATTGCCGATGAACCGATAAGTGCATTGGATGTATCGATTGCAGCACAGATCTTGAATCTTTTGAAAACAATAAAAAAAGATGGTAAAACTATTGTGCTGATCGCCCACGATTTGGCCGTTGTGAAATTCATTTGCGATGAGATTATCGTATTAAAAAAAGGTGTGATGGTGGAGAGGGGGACAAATTTTGAGATATTCAACAATCCTAAAACTGACTATACAAGAAATCTCATAGATGCCTCTCTTATGAAAGAGAAAAGAGTTTCTATGTCATCTTGATCTATGGAAGAAAACTTTTCCATCGACAGTATAATCCTTCCCGATATCAGGATATACCAACCAAAAAAAGGTTTTAGGTTCACCACAGATTCCTTACTTCTTGCGGGGTTTGTCAAAGATGTGAAGTATAAAAAGGTAATAGAGATAGGGGCTGGCTCTGGTGTGATATCTGTTTTGTTGGCAAAATTTTTTAGGGTAGAGAAGATCTATGCTGTGGAGATTCAAAAGGAGTCTTACGAACTTCTGTGCAAAACGATAGAGATTAACAATTTAGTAGATAAAATTATACCTATCTTATCTGATATAAAGGATTATAAACCTAAGGATAGTGTGGATATGGTGATCTCCAATCCCCCATATCGAAAAGGTGGGACAGGGTATAAATCACCCCGAGATGATAAAAATTATGCCCGTTTTATGGATAGCTTGACAATGGAGGATATCTTCAAGTTTTGTAAAAGTTATCTCAAAACAGGGGGATTCTTATACCTTTCTTTTATTGCCGATAGGCTAAATGAACTTTTCGAGTTTACAAAAACTTATTCCATAGAGCCAAAAAGATTGCGGATACTACATCCTGATTTAAACAGAAAAGGGCGATTAGCCTTTGTGGAGTATCGAAAAGGTGTGGGTACGGAGATGATAATAGAACCTCCACTTTTTCATAAAATGAATGGTGTTGATACCGATGATTTTCTAAAGCACACAGATCCCAATTGGTGGCTGAATAGGGGAACAAGATAGATGGCCTACCTTATTACTGTTGATGGAATTGTTCAAGGGGTGGGGTTTCGCCCTTTTGTATATAATTTAGCAAAATCGTTGGGATTAAAAGGGTATGTGAAAAATAGTACCTTTGGTGTGATTATTCATCTTGAATGTGATGAAAATGTTTTATTAAGATTTTTGGATGAATTGAAAAAGAATGCTCCAAAAAATAGTAAAATATTAGATTTAACAATAGAAAAAATTGATGATCAAAGATGTGATGATTTTTTCATCGAGAAATCACTGCAACATGAAGGAATTACTCTTATACCCGCCGATATAGCTACTTGCAATGATTGCTTGAGGGAGCTATTTGACCCATCAAATCGAAGATATCTCTACCCCTTTATAAACTGCACAAATTGTGGTCCTCGATACTCGATAATCAAACATATCCCCTACGATAGGGATAAAACCACCATGGCAAGTTTCAAAATGTGTGTAGAGTGTAAGACAGAGTATGAAAATGTAAAGAATAGGAGGTTTCATGCTCAACCCAATTGCTGCGTTAGATGCGGTCCTGATGTATATTTAGATGGTTTAAAAGGTGTGGATGCCATAAAATACTGCGCTGAGTTGGTAGATCGGGGAGAGATCGTGTCTATCAAGGGGCTTGGTGGGTATCATCTGATATGCGATGCTTTAAATAGAGATGCCATAGAAAGACTGAGGAGTTTGAAAAATCGTAAGTTTAAGCCATTTGCGGTGATGGTGAAGGATTTTGAAACTGTAAAGAGGTATTTCAGTGATGAATTGAGGGAGTTTTTCGACTCCCCTGAGGCTCCGATCTTAATAGTGGATACCGTTGGTTTTTTACCAAAATCTATATCACCTTTGAATAGAAAAATAGGTTTTATAAAGGCTTATACACCGTTACATCAATTACTTTTCTACTATCTAAAAACAGAGTTTATAATTGCCACAAGTGGAAATCTAAAGGATGAACCTATAGTAATAGATGAAGAGACTGCAGAGGAAAAACTTAGTAGATTTACAAGATATTTTCTCCATCACAATAGACCTATCCACAACCGTGTGGATGACTCAGTATTCACAATATTCGATAATAAACCTTATCCAATAAGGGTATCGAGGGGTTTTGCTCCTATACCGATGATTACAAGAGTATTTTACAAAGATTCACTCTTCGGTGCTGGTGCAGGGCTCAAGAGCCATTTTGCCATGAGTAAGGGTAAGTATATCATAATTAGTCAATATTTAGGTGATTTGGACAACGCTGAAACGGTAGATTTTTATGAAGAGACATTTATCAAGATAAAAAACCTTTTTGATGTGGATATAAAAAAAGTGATCACCGATCTACATCCTGACTACTATTCCACGATCTTTGCAGAAAAGTATGCTGAAACAAATGGTATCCCTGTTGTGAAATTGCAGCATCACAAGGCTCATCTTTATTCTTTAATGGCAGAAAATAATATTACCGACAATGTGATAGGTGTAATCTTCGATGGGACTGGGTTGGGAGATGACAAAGCGATCTGGGGTGGTGAGATCTTTTATGTAAAGGGTGAGATAAAAAGGCGGTTTCACTTAAAATATGTGAAACAACCTGGAGGTGATGCTTCGGCAAAGACACCATATAAGATGCTTTTGGGGTATCTGGTACAATTCGGTTTTGATGAGGGTGTTATCAAAAAGGTGGAATCTGTTTTTGGAGTACAAAACGAGGGTGAGGTAATTAAAAATCTCATCGATAAATGCATCAACTCACCACTTACCTCGAGTATGGGAAGGTTGTTTGAGGCTGTGGGAGCATTGATTACAAACACAAAGATCAACGAGTTTGAGGGGCATGCGGCTATTGCTCTGGAATCTATCGCAAAACATAGGAATGTCAAACCGTATCGGTATAGATTAGATGTAAATGAGATAGACATCTCTCCGCTTTTTGAAGATCTTATAGGTGATTACCTAAACGGTTTGCCCGTCGAAACGATATCTTTTAAGTTTCACTATACCATCGCAAATATTATTTTGGAATGCTGTAAAATTATCAGAGATGAAACAGGTCTTGATACCGTATTATTCTCTGGTGGAGTTTTTCAAAATCTATTACTGCTTGAGTTATCTTTCAAACGACTGAGATCTTGTGGGTTTAAAACCATTAGCCATAGGAAACTTCCTCCCAACGATGCCTCAATCGCTTTAGGGCAGGTGTATTTTGTGGGGTTAATGGAGTAGAAGACTAATTCAAACTCTTCAGTTTCTCTATTAATCCATCATAAGGCAGTGGTTTGCAGAAGTAGTACCCCTGTACAAAGTCGCATCCCAACTCTTTTAGTGAGTTAAATTGATCCTCAGTTTCAACACCTTCGGCGATGGTTTTGATACCCAACTCCTTTGCAAGGGTAATTATGGTTTTTACTATGGAATATGTTTTTTTGCAGCTGTTCATCTTCCACACAAAAGACATATCTATTTTCAAATAATCTGCTGGTACTCTATCTATATAACCAAGAGATGAATACCCTGTGCCAAAATCATCGATTTCGAGGGTGAACCCAATCTGTTTTAAATCATTTAGAGTGTTGATAATTTTTTCATTATTCTCTGCAAATACCCTTTCTGTGATTTCGATGTTTATAAATTCGATTAAATTTTCTGGTACCAATTTTGCTAATTCTAAGATGCTCTTATTCTTGAAAGAGTTTACACTGACATTTATGGCAAGGTTATACTTAAAATTTTCTGAAATCGAATGAATTTTGTGTAGATATTCTAAGGCAAGTTCAAAGAGGATGATCTCAAAATCTTTAAGAAGATTGGAGTTTTCAATGATGTTTATAAATGAACCTGGGTATATGATCCCTTTCGCAGGGTGTTGAATCCTAATCAGCGCCTCTAAAGAGAACACTTTTAAGGTATGTGTGTTGTAGATGGGTTGAAAATGGAAGGTAAACCATCGATTATCGATACATTCCTTGATGAGATTGAAGATCTCTACATATTCGGTAACTTTTTTGTTCAACTCATCGTTGTAGAATCTAAATATCCGCTCATGCTCTTTTTTCACGAGATTTAATGCAAGCTCAGCTTTCTGCAGTGCATCAGAAATACTTTCTTCCGTTTTTTCTAAAACTCTAATCCCTATTTTACAACTTAGCTTTACACTGATAGACTTTTCTATCAAAAAAGGTACTTCAGAAAGGGAGAGTATCTTGTTGATCTTTTGCAAAATCTTTGAGGTATCTTGGTAGGTGGTAAATATGGCAAAAACATCTCCATTGATCCTTGCTAAGATAGATTTTTTTTCAATTATATTGGAGAGTCTTTTACCGTAATCTTTTAAAAGGTTATCGCAGATCTCTATCCCATAAACTTCGTTGAGATGGGAAAAACCTGAGATATCGATTACTAAAATTGCTTTGTTGAGTTCTATATCTCCGTAGGCTTTAATGGCTTTTTCTACCTCTTTTACAAACCCATTCCTGTTCAACAATCCTGTCAGTGGGTCTTCGTATCTAAACTTTTTGATTTCCTGCTCCAGAGCCAATTCTTTGGATAGATCTTTGGCGATGGAAACAAACTTTATAACCTCACCATCTTTTAAAACAGGTATTATTGTATGATTGATCTGAAAAAAATCACCGTTTTTCTTCTTATTTATAAGTATTTTCTTGTATACCCTGCCGCTTAAAATGGTATTCCAAAGTTCTCTGTAATCATCTTTAGAATATAATCCAGATTTGAATACGGATGGGGTTTTGCCGAGGATCTCCTCTTTTTTAAATCCGCTGATCTCCTCGACAGCACTATTAGCGTATTCTATGATACCTTGTTTGTTGGTAATGATTACCCAATCGCTTGTGTGTTCTACCGCAAAATATAGATATTCTTTTATTGCTTCACAATTTCCAGTTGTATCAATCGAATACATTGTCTGTAACAATCTCCAATTTTGTTAATTTTTATTATATACCAAAAATGTCTAAATTACAATATCAATGAAAAATGTATTTTTGATTCATTCAAATTCTATATGATTCCAAGAAAAACTTTATCAGATTGATAAGAGATGAACCTTTAAAAGGTTTTTTCAGGAAAAGGAATACTCTATTGAAATCGGGGTGTTTTCTTAAGTTGTCATCTGCGTGGCCACTTGTGACTATTGATCTAAGTTTGACGAATCGCTCTCGAGCCTTTTCGTATAGTTCGAGGCCGTTGCCATCTTTGAGTACATAATCTACTATCAAAAAATCGAGTTCATTTGCCATCTTTATATAGTTCATTGCATCGGTGAAGTTATCATATTTGATCACTTTTGCTCCTGCCAATGTGATTACCCTATCCATGAAATCCAGGATCTGTGGGTCATCATCCACTACTAAAATGTTTATTGGTGGTAGTTTGTAGATCTTCGTCTGTTCATCTTTAAACTCTACTTTATCATCCTTTTTAATCTCTTTATATTCTGGTAGCATAATTATCACATCTGTTCCGATCCCTTCTGTGGATTCTATGAAAATGTATCCGTTGTGCTGCTTTATTATTCCATAAGCAGCTGATAATCCAAGCCCCACCTTTTGACCATCATTTTTGGTAGTGTACAAAGGTTCGAAGACATGAAATATATGTTTCTTGGAGATACCGATACCATTATCTGAGATCTTTATGGTGATATAATCACCAGGTTTTACGGAGAGGGTATCAAACTCACCTATTTTAACGACATAAGGGGTATTGATCGATTGTTTTTCTGAAATTATCGATATCCTTCCACCTTCGGCAGAACCGTATTTTGCTATCACTGCATCTTTGGCATTTATTATGATGTTGTACAAAACTTGACCAATGAGGACCCTATCTGCGTTGATATATGAATAATCGTTGAAATTGCTAATCAATGTAATATTCGATGGAATGAGTTTCTTGTTTATAGATAAAAACTCTTCATAGAGTTCTTTTATCGTTAGTTTTTCAAGTTCTAAATGCTGTCTTTTGCTGAAAGCGGATAGACCTTTTATCATATCTGCCACTTTCATCAGTGCTTTTTTATTGCCTGAGACGAGTTCTTTTAAATGTTCATCTTTTGCATAACTTTCCATTTCATCACTTATTGCATACAGGTAGGTAAGAACATTGTTAAAGTCGTGGGCAAATCTCCCTACGAGCCTGTTGAGATATTCAAAACGCTGATTTATCTGAATCTGGTTTTCAAGCTCCACCTGCTTTGTGATATCTTCTTTGAGTGCCGCAAACTTTAAAATTTTTCCTTCACTGTTTTTTATAGGTATTATAACTGCTTTTTCATAGTAGAAAGATCCATCTTTCCTCTTATTCTTAAATCTACCTTTCCATACATTACCCGATAGTATTGTATCCCAGAGTTCTTTGTAAAATAGTTCGTCGTGGGCACCACTCTTTAATATCTTTGGATTTTGTCCCAATGCTTCGTTGGCAGAATAGCCTGTGATCTTTTCAAAAAAACGATTTACATATTCTATATGACCCGACAAATCTGTAAGCACGATGCTCATTTCAGCGGCATTTGCAATTTCGTTGAAAAGTATTGTTTCAAGTTCTTCTATATTTCCAGAGAACTCCCGAAATAGTACTAATTTGCAAGGTTCTCCGCCTATCTCAAAATCTTCGCTGAGTTTTATTTTTAAAATTACCTCTTTTCTATCTGAAAGAGTGAATGTTTCAATGAATTCGGAACCACCCCTCTTTTTAATCCCATCTATGATGGGGCATATCCCATTATTGCAGAAGTGAAATTTTGTGTGAAAATCATAAAAGTTTGTGATCTGATCCTCTTTTATACCAAATTTTATTCCGAATAGTTCGCTCATGAAGATGATATTTAATTTTTTATCTGTGATAAAAAATAATCCACCCATGAAATTTAGGATATTTTTTATGAATATTTCTTTTGTTTCGTAATGTTTTTTTAGTAGAGACAATTTAAGATTTTCATTTATCAATATCTGTTGTGCTTCTGGGCTTTTGATCTTCTCCCAGAATTTTAAAACCTGCTTTGTGAGAATATAAAAACACCGGCGGACACTTCTCCCCAAAAGATAGCACTTTTCTGTTCCTTCACATAGTCTTTCGTAATAAAGTTTTTCAAAGGACTCATAAATGATAAATAAAAAGTGTATGAAGTGATCTAATGTGATACCTCTCTTGTAATGATTTATTACTTCCTCTTCTACGAACTTTACTACATCTTTGTTTTCTAATTCCTCAAATTTTATATCATACATAGATTTTTCGGCTAACTCAAAGATCAAAGGTGCCAATTTTAATAAGATGCTCTTAATGAGTTCTTTGTTTTGCGGCAGGTATTGGGCGTAACTAAAATTTGCTACATTTCCCAAGATTGTGTCTAATAGGTAATCTATATTATCATAGGTAACCTTTTTCATTTCCTTGGTCAATTTTTCCATCTCAATCACCTATTTCAAATAGAGAATCAATCACCTGACTCAATTCATCCACAAAAAATGGCTTGTGGAGTATGTAGTCAACATTCAAAGCTTTTAGATTTTTGATTATATCTTTATCAAAGTTTCCGGAATAAACGATGATTTTTATATTTTTAGTATCGTTGGATTCTTTTATCCTCTTTGCCACATCGTATCCATTTATTCCCGGCATGTGGTAGTCGAGCACTACGACATCGGGTTTCATCGTATGAATTTTTACTCCTGCGTCGAATCCGCTTGTAGAGATATCAGCAATATACTTATCGAGAGAGTTTAACCCATTTGCCAATGCTTCTGCTACAGATTCGAAATCATCTACTACAAGAACTTTTATCTTTTTATTTTTTTGATTGCGAGGTAATTTAATCCTGAAAATGGTTCCTTCACCTTCTTTTGTCTCCATTTCCAGTACACCATTGTGTTTATTTACTATGATATCGTAGGATATGTACAAACCAAGCCCTGTACCTTTGCCAACAGGTTTGGTGGTGAAAAATGGGTCAAACACCTTGTTTCTTATATGTTCGGGAATACCGGGTCCATTGTCTTCTACCTCTATGGTTATAAAATCGCTATCAGTGCGGGATCTTATTATAATTTTTTTATCTTTCTTATCGATCTCTTCCAGAGCCTGCGCGGCATTTACGATGAGATTGATCAATACTTGGGCTATCTCTGTCTTACTACAGATTACTTCTACATCTTCTTTTATCTGCTTATCGATAGTTGCTATATGTTTGGTTTTATTGTGGGTGATGGTGAGGGATTCTTCGATTATCTCTGACAAGAGGTGTGGTTCCTTTTTATCCAGCTCCTGTCGAGAGAAATTCTTGAGAGCATTGATTATATCGATAATCCTTTTGAACCCATCCTCGCTATCTTTGTATAGATCTGCAATATCTTCCTTTATAAAATCGATTTTAGAGGATTTTAAGATATTTTTTATAGTGTCTTTAAGTTCTGGTGTATTTTTAGAAAGGTCCTCAATCTTTTCGATAGCAGCTAAAATCATTTTTGAGTAATTCAGTAAAGTTTCAAAGTTGCTCTTGATAAATCCCAGAGGGTTGTTGATTTCGTGAGCGATGCCAGCCGCAAGCATACCTATGGAAACAAGCTTCTCCTGTTGAACCAATTTTTCCCGCGATTGCAAGATCTCATTTTTTGCATCTTCCAGCTCAAGCGTTAATTTGTGCAGAGCCATTTCCCTTTTGATATCTTCTGTGATGTCCCTCATCATTATTAGGTAGTAGTATTTTCCGTTTAGCTCTCTTTTGTAGGCATTGGAGTTGAAGAAGATCTTGGATGATTCTTCACCTAAGGTTATTTCAAAATTACATACAGAGTCCTGTTCTTGTATCTTGGAAATAAGATTTTTTGTGGATGTTGAATTAAGGAGGCTTACAAAGTTTTTATCTATGATTTCATCGTTTGATTTGTATCCGAATTTTTTTAAAAAAGAGTTATTGGCAAATTTTATATTGAAGTGTTCATCGAGCAAAATGTAAAGGTTTGGACTAATTACTACTCCATAACCAAAGATATACTTAATTATCTCAATAGGATCTGTATTCATCTAATCCTCCAGATTTAGAACGATACTTCCATCTTCATCTTTTCGAACGCTTGATATTCCAGGGAACCTTTTTTCAAGTTCGTATATTAGATTCTCTTTTTCAAGTAGTTGCTCTTTCAATTTTTTTATGAGCACCTTATCTCTTTTGAATTCTAAAGCATTTTTTATAGTCATAATCATCTCTAACTTGTTCCATGGTTTGAGAATATATTTATACACTTGTCCCGAGTTGATCGCTTTCATGATTGCATCAAAATCTGAATAACCTGTTATTATGATACTGACTACTTCTGGGAATTTTTCCCTTACAATGGAGATAAGTTCGGAGCCTTTAATGCCGGGCATCCTCTCATCGGAAATTAAGATATCGATATTTTCTCTTTCAAGAATTTTTAAGGCTTCTTCACCATTTGAAGCATAGAATAAATCTATTGGTAAAAATGAAACCTCTCTTTTGAATGCGTTGAAGACCTTTTCTTCATCATCAACAAAAAGTATCTTGGCTTCACTCATTAGATTTCCCTTTCTCTGTGATCTTCTTTATGACTAAAAGAAGCCTTACCCCTTCATCTAAAAGGGTTTTTATATGTTCGTTGGGCTTATTTTTGATGAGATTGGAAAAGATCATATTCGATTTTTCTATGTATGATCTCGTTTTGTCGAGTAATTGCTCGTAGAGATGATGTTCTTTATCGTTAATATTTTTTATTTGAAACAGTTCTATGACTTTGTTTAATTCATCTAATTCTTTTTTTAACCTTTTTGCTTCCTCTTCGTAAAACTTTTTCTGACTTGCCAGAAGGTATTTATTGATTGCGTTGTATATCGCTGGGAAAAGCTCCTCGTCAAACTTCCAAGGTTTTGTAAGGAATTGAAATACCTGCCCCGATTTGATGACTGCCAAAATCGTAGATATTTCGAAATAACCTGAAAGCACTATTTTGACTATATCTGGATACTTATCACCAAGAATTTTTAAAAATTCTACTCCATTTATATTTGGCATCTTGAGATCTGTTACCACTACTGCTATTTCGTTGTTTTCAAGTATATTGAGGGCTCTTTCCACACTGTCTGCAAAATAGGATATAAATGGTTGATCCATTACCCTTCTTTTGATAGATTTGAGAATCTGCTCTTCATCATCAACGAATAAAACACCTGCCTCTTCCATTGACATTATCATGGCTATTCATCCATTACAAACATTTTTATTTTACTATACTCCTCTTCGGTAAGAAAATCAATCTTTTCTGGATTATAAGCCCCATCTGAAATAAAATTATCCACCAATCTGCAACAGTTGTATAAAACTTTTACTAATTCAGCATTTTCACCCTCGATGTCGGGGTTGTTGTGGGATAGGGTTATGTCCACACATTTGGTATTGAAATTCCACATCTTTAAGAAGTAAGCACCGATCTCTTGATGAGTAATCCCATTTCTGCCAAGCAAAAGTTCTGCCTGATAGAATGTGATACCTGGGTTTTTCTTCATTGTTTCTTTTATTTTGGCATAGCTTTCTCTGTCGTTTCTTAATATGATTATTTTACCAATGTCATGGACAACTCCAATGGAAGTGGAGAGGATCTCCTGCTGCTGGATCTTTTTAATCATTGCGTATCTTTGAATGGCTTTGTTTATTTTGTAGGATCTTGTGGCGATAAAGTCGAGCTCGGCTAACATATAACTATCTTTTACATTATCCCCTGTGAGACTTGTTATTAAAATTATATCCATCACTGTGTTGATCCCCAAAAAGCTTAAGACTTGGTTTATACCTTTTACATTTTTTAGACCGTAGAATGCAGAATTTACCACATGTATCAGTTTGGCAGTCATTACGGGATCTTTTTCTATGATTTCTGCTATCTTATTCATGGGAAGTTCTTTTTGTACTGCCATTTGAACTTCATACATTATGGATGGCAGGGTGGGGAGTTTTCCCATATTGTTTATATAGTTTAGTATCTCTTTGTTGTTGAGGTTTTTTTGAAGTTTTAGGTAAAGATTTATCTTTTCTAAAATATGGGATTTATCCCAGGGTTTCGATATATAATCATTTGCTACGCCGGAATAAAGAGCAACGAGTGCTTTATTTATATCCACATGACCACTTAGTATTATTCTGATGTTGTTTGGGTATTTGTCTTTTACAATGCTTAGAAATGTTATACCATCCATCGCTGGCATTAATACATCTGAGATGATTATGTCCACCGTTTCGGTCTCTAAATATTTCAAAGCCTCAACTGCTGAGGTAAAATATACAAGTTCGGCATCGAGCTGCATTAATTCTCTCATTAATGCCTTTACAACGCTCATCTCATCATCGAGTAATAGGATTTTTAAATTTTCCATTTTTCCTCGTTTGTTAGGTTTTACCTAATACCTCTTTTATCTTTTTTGCCAGCATCTTTGCATCAAAAGGTTTTTGTAAGAAAACCACACCCTTTTCTGTATCGAGTACATCGAGAAGGATAGTTTGGGAATAACCTGAAATAAAGATCACTTTTAGATCATCAATTACATCTTTTAAAAGCATATAGAGCTGTTTTCCATCATACTTGGGCATGATGAGATCCGTTACAAGGATATCACATCTGTACCCTTCGTTTAATACTTTATTTATAGCCTCAGAAGGGTCGTTCAAAGCATACACCCTACATCCATACCTTTTTAACCCCCTTGCAATCGATTCTGCAACCATAAGATCATCTTCTACAAACAGCAGATCGCAATCGAGTACACCAATATCGTCTAATATTTTTGGTTGTTCTTTTTCGATTGTTCCTTCCACTGCGGGTAGGTAGATCTTAAATGTGGTACCTATACCTGGTTCACTGTAAACCCTTATATCCCCTTTGTGCTGTTTTACTATACCAAGGGATATGGCAAGCCCCAACCCTGAGCCTCCTGAATCTAACTTTGTAGTATAAAAAGGTTCAAATATCTTTTTCTGATCTTCAGGTGAAATACCACAACCTGTATCAGAAACTGCGATCATTATGTATTTTCCAGGTTCGAGATCTATGTATTTCTCTGCCATTTTTTGAGTAATATAAAATTTGTCTACATCGATGCTGATTTTCTTCTTTTCTCTGTTTTTTAATGCATCGACAGAGTTTACGATCATATTCACCAAAACCTGAGTGATCTGTCCTGTATCGATGTTAACAACTAATTCTTCATCCGGAATATTTACGCAAAACTCGATATCTTCCCTAATTAATCTCTTTAGCATGTTGTGTATTTCGCTGAAAAACGATTTTATCTCAACTTTATGAAAAGAGAGTACCTGTTTTCTTCCAAGGGCAAGGATCTGTCTTGTGAGGGATGATGCCTTATCTGCCGCCACTTTGATCTGGTGGAAGTATTCGTGTACATCTGAACCTTTTTCTGTGATTGTTAGTCCCATTTCTGTATAGGCTATGATGGGTGTGAGAATGTTGTTAAAATCATGGGCAATAGTACCAGCGAGCCTTCCAAGGGATTCTATTCTGTTTAGATGGTTTACATGCTCTTCCAGTCTTTTATTCTTTTCTTCGAGAAGTTTACGCTCTGTCACATCAACGATGATCGATAAAAGATTTACTTTCTCTCCAAATTTCACTGGTCCAGAGTAAACATTTACATATTTTATATCTCCACCTTTAATCATGTGTTGAAAGTCGAAAAATGATTGGGATTGGGATTGTGCTTTTTTAGCCAATTCTAATACTTTTTCTCTCGGTAGTATATTTATATTAAAGATAGATAGCTTTTTAAATTCCTCTCTTGTGTATCCATAGAAGTTCACAGCGGCATTGTTTACATCGATTATCTTTAAATCATTGTCGGGATCTATGAGGAGCATCGGTAATTTAGAATTTTCAAACATCGTCCTGTATCGTTCGTTGCTTTCCTTAAGACTTTCAAAAAGTGCATTCTTTTCTCTTCTGATATGCTCTTTTTCGAGTTGTTCGAGGATGGAATAGGGTAGTCTTTTTAATCGATCTTTTAATATGTAATCTCCAGCACCTGATCTTAGGCACTCCACAACAATCTCTTCACCAATGCTACCCGAAATTATAATAACCGGTATGAATGGATCCCTACTTTTTACTATTTTAACGACATCCATTCCATTTAGGGATGAACTGATCTGATAATCTGTTAACACGATGTCGGGCTTGAAATCACCCAACAAAAATTCTAAATTCTCTTTATTAAAACAGACACAGGTTTCAAAATCGGTAATAACCTTTTTTATCTCCCTTATCATCAATTCTCTATCAGCTTCATTATCCTCTACTATGAGGATCTTGATTTTGGTACTCATCTAATCCTCCAAAGTTTTGTTGTAGAGTACCCAGTATAAACCTATTTTTTGGACTGCTTCGAAAAATTTTTCAAAGTCTACAGGTTTTACAATGTAGCTGTTAGCACCATATTCGTAGGCCTTTAATCTATCAATTTCATCTTCCGAAGATGTTAGTACTACCACAGGCATAAATTTTGTTCTTGGATCGGATTTCAATTTCTTTAAGACCTCAATACCATTAATCTTAGGCATTTTCAAATCAAGTAAAACAAGTTTCATAGATGATTTTACATTTTCTTCATCACCAAAGATATATTCCAAAGCTTCCTCACCATCTTTGACCCATTTAATACCGTTTGCAACATTTGCTTTTTTTAGTGCTCTGAGAGTTAGCTCGGCGTCATACTCATTGTCCTCAGCCAGTAGTATCTCCACAGCATCTGTAGCCATAGACTACCCCCTTTTCAATTTTATAAAAAAGGTCGCTCCTCTACCTTTTTCACCCTCTGCCCAAATCTTGCCTTTATGTCTTTGGATTATTGTCTTCACAATTGCTAACCCTACACCTATCCCTGAGAATTCTTGCGATGAGTGAAGGCGAGAAAATAGAATGAAAAGTTTATCTTTATACTGACTGTCAAAACCTACACCATTATCCATTATCCGATAAACTACAAAGTCATCTTCAAGAAAGGAATCTATTGTTATTTTAGGGTTTTCAGATTTTGATGAATATTTTAATGCATTTTCTATGATATTGTAAAATACTTGTCTAATGAGAGTGGGATCACCCATGCAGTCGCTAATTTCCCCAATATCGATGGTGTACCTTTTGAGGTCATACAGATTTGCGAGCTGTTCTAAAATGTCTCTTACAAGGTGTTTTGTATCTATTTTTGAAAAATCTACTTTTACCCTTTGCACTCGGGAGAGAGTTAAGATGTCGTTTATGAGTGTGTCCATTTTGGAAACGTTGTCTTTTATCACTTTTATTATCCTTTTCCCTTCATCATCGAGTTTATCTGAATATTCTTCTTCAAGGATCTTTGCAAATCCTGTAACTGCTCTCAATGGAGCTTTTAGATCGTGGCTAACAGAGTAGGCAAATGCTTCAAGAGTTTCGTTTGACTCTTTGAGATCGCTTGTTCTTTCAAGTACTTTGTATTCGAGCTCATCTTTAAGTTTTCTTAGCTCTTCAAAAGCTTTATCCTTTTCTAAATGTTGTGTATAGATTTCTTTTAGAAATTTTGAAAGTTGATATTTGAGTAAAAAAGAGGTAGCTAATATGAAAAAAATCCCTTTTAGTACGGAAAAATACAAAAAATCTTTAGGGAATATGTAACTGAATAAAGTATGTCTTGCTTTTTTCAAATTGGACAAAACTACCACTTGAGTTAAGAAGTGGAT
>CAZFHX010000016.1:0-51705 GCA_964519265.1 uncultured Deferribacterales bacterium | reverse complement strand
CCCCCAGATTTAGTAATATTATATCATTTTGCAATCTATTTTTCAAACTGTTTCTAAAATATTTCAAAGTTCATAGTTGACTTTTTGCTAATTTCATTATAGAAATTGAATATGGAACAAAGTATCCTTTGCTATAGTCTAAATAGTGCAAATCAGAAATCATCTCACAATATCTTTGCGTTCTTTTCTTTCTTCTTTTTTTACTTTTTCTTTTTTGGAGGATACCGCTTGAGGTGATACCTGTTTTAAATTGATAAAAACAGGAGCCGCAGGCGGGAGATCCCCACTTGCGGCTCTTTTTTTTATATCTATAAACTTATAGGAGGTAATATTATGATCGTTGTAATGGAAATTGGTTCAAAAGAAAATGAACTAAACGAAGTATGCAGAAAAGCAGAACTTTTAGGATTCACCCCCCATGTAATTTACGGAAAAGAGAGAAATGTTGTAGGATTGGTTGGTTTGGGTGATAGGGATAATATCAGAATAATCGAGGATATGCCAGGGGTGGACCGTGTCGTTCCTATATCCAAGCCTTATAAATTGGCAAGTAAAGAGGTGAAAAAGGAACCAAGCATTGTAGAGGTATGTGGAGTCAAATTTGGTGGAGAAGAGATCACTGTCATTGCTGGACCATGCTCAGTAGAAAATGAAGAACAGATCATAAAAACCGCTGAATATGTAAAAGCCGCAGGAGCAAAAATGCTTCGAGGTGGAGCATTCAAACCAAGAACATCACCCTATGCTTTTCAGGGGTTAGGTGAAGAAGGTTTAAAATTATTAGCAAAGGCAAGGGATGTAACTGGACTTCCAGTTGTTACCGAAGTTGTTAACCCAAGAGATGTTGATGTAGTAAATAGATATACAGATATGTTCCAAGTTGGGGCGAGAAATATTCAAAATTTTGCCTTACTAAGTCTACTTGGTCAAACAGGAAAACCTGTCTTATTAAAAAGAGGTATGGCAACCACAATCGAAGAATTCCTTTTAGCTGCTGAATACATTTTAGCAGAAGGGAATAGAAATGTGGTATTGTGTGAAAGGGGTATTAGAACATTCGAAACATCCACAAGAAACACATTGGACATAAGTTGCGTCCCAGTGGTGAAAGAAAAATCCCATCTGCCAATCATCATAGATCCGAGTCATGCTGCTGGTCACTGGCATTATGTTCCATCTCTTTCAAAAGCGGCTATTGCTGCAGGCGCTGATGGACTTATCATTGAGGTTCATCCCGATCCCGAAAATGCTCTAAGTGATGGTGCACAATCATTAAAACCAGACATGTTTTTGAGATTGATGGGTGAACTTAAAGCTATCGCCTTAGCAGTAGGAAGATATATGTAATATATCTTTGAGGGGATATAAGTCCCCTCAAAAAACTATCTTATAGGATGTTCGAAAGAAAATACGGTTCCTTCATCTCCTGTTTTGAAGGATAATTTACCTTTTAAAACCTTTTCCGCTAAAAATTTTGCCATAAAGGTACCAAATCCATGCCCCTTTTCATCTTTAGTTGTGTAAAACTTTTGAAATACCCTTTTTGCTACATCATCTTCCATTTTCTTTTCATTCCAAATGTTGCAAATAAACGACTTTTCATTAACATCAATCCAAATTTTTACAGAATTTTCAGTATGTTCAAAAGCATTCTCAAGTAGCAAGCTCACAACCTTGAGGAATAGGATTTCATCTGTCAAAAAATCTATGCTTTTAAAATTCCAATCGATTATAAGTTCTTTGTTTAAATGATGATACCTTCTGTTATAACAGCTCCTTATCTCATCGAGCAGAGCTGTAAGGCTATTTCGTTTCATAAGAGGCATCATATCGTAAATATTTTCAGTAGCAATAGTTTTAAAAAAATCTACATCTCTATAAGTCTTTGAAATCAAAAAAGATAGTGAATCTAAATTAGAAACAGAGGGTAGTGAACTTACTGGCATTTGCAATTTGAGAAGATCTATAGTAGATTTCATAGATTCAAGGGTTCTTTTTAATTCACGGTAAAAATAGTTCCCCGCTGCCTTACAGTATTCCACCTCAGATATATCATCAGCAAATAAAAGCAACACCTTTACTCCATCTATAACCAAAGGAACAGTCTTAACTTTTAGCACAAGGGCATTTTTATCTGTTTCGATTACACATTTCTCCTCTACAGGTTCGTTGCTCTCAATTGCTGAAATAATCGATATCACTGCACCACAAGTACGGCAGTACTCTGATGTACCACATCCAGCTTCCATATCGTCGGAATGAATACATTTAACTATCTCCCCCGGTCTTAGTCCAAAAGCTTCATCAGGATTATTGATTCCCAAAAACTTCATAAATGTCTCATTCATCATTAAAACTTGCCTATTCTTATTAAGGATAGCAAGAAGACTACCCGTTGCCCTTATCATTGCATCAACTATTTTACTCTTAGAAATTATCTCCAATTCGGAGATTAACTCAGGCATGGAAGACCTTTCTGGAGATGCAAAATGAGTATCAAATTTTTTTGGATTTTCAACTACATACCAGTCCATAATAAACCCCCATTAACATATTATAATACGATTTTCATTTTTGTAAAGAATAAATTAATTTTTTTAACTTAAAAATTGATTGACATAATTCCTATTTCCAACTATCAATTAAAAGTATGAACAATACGATATTTTCTGGCGAATTAGAAGTAAGATATGCAGATCTTGACGCCTATGGTCATGTAAATCATGCCACATATTTTACCTACCTTGAAACTGTTAGAACAAGAATTTTTCTTAATGAGTTCAATGAACTTATTAAAAATGGAGTATATTTGATCATTGTAAATGCATCTTGTGATTACAAACATCCTATTCATTTAGGAGACAGAGTCATAATTGATTTTCAGGTCAAGGAGATAAGGAAAACTTCCTTTGTTCTATCTTACAGCATACACAACGGTAATGGATTAGAATATGCAACCGCAACAACCACCCTTGTTTCCTACGACAACAACAAGAAAAAACCTGTACCCCTGCCAGAACTTATATTAAAAAAATTATCTTAATTTATCAGCAATATACAAAAAAAGTGTTGCAATAAAATAAAATATTGTTATATTAGTACTGTAGCCCGGCTATCCTATGGCTTCGTCCTCCCCTCCAAGAAGCTGGCCGGGATTTTTTGAAAAAAATTGATGAGGTATGTTTTGAGACTGAGATATCTGGTGTTTTTATTACTGATCGTTGTACTTAGCTATGGTTGTTCCACAAAGGGTTTCGTGAAAGTTGATAAAGTTCAATATACCATTCAAGCAGGTGCATTTTCAAACTTTGACAATGTCCAAAAATTCATAGATAAATTAGCAGCAAAAGGGCTCGATCCCTACTATTTTAAAGATGACAACAACATATATAAAGTCAGATTTGGCAATTTCTATACCCAAGAAGGAGCAAAATACACTGCTGAGAAACTTAAAGAGGAAGGTATCATCGAAGAATATATTATTGTTACTCCTGATAATTATAAAAATAACAAAATTTACGATGATGACCTAAGAGAACAGATTGTCAAGACTGCCCTAAACTATTTAGGCACACCATACATCAGAGGTGGCAATAGCGAAGATGGTTTTGACTGTAGTGGTTTTGTACAAACTGTTTTCAGAATGAACGGTATAGAACTACCAAGATCATCAGCAGAGCAGTACAAAAAAGGCGAAATTGTAAAAGATAATCTCAAAAGAGGGGATCTAGTGTTTTTTAAGATAAATGGTCGATCCATATCCCATGTGGGGATATATTTAGGGGATGGCAAATTCATTCACGCTCCAAGGGTGAACCAAAAGGTGAGAATAGAATCCCTCGATCTACCTTACTATCAAAAACGATATGTAGGAGCCAAAACCTACTTAAATGATACAATCATCAGTACAGCAAGTAAATAACCTCACCTACCCTTCCAACGAAGAGATCAATAAGTTAGATGTAATCTCTTTCGATGGTGCGATACATTATATAGATTCAGACAGAAAACTTTTGGAAGTTGAACTGCCACTTACAAAATTCATCGGATTTGATACTGAAACAAGACCTTCATTCAGAAAAAATACCGTAAATCCATTATCCCTAATTCAGATAGCCACAGAAAAGGATGCATACCTATTTCAACTCAATAAAATAAAAGATAAAACTAAAATTTTAGAATACCTAAACAGAAACGATATCACTAAGATCGGTTCTGGTATATCAGACGATCTCAAAAAGATCGAAGAACTTTTCAAATTTCAGATTGAAAAAGACTCATTTATCGATATCCAAAAGATCGTAAAAAAATTCCACCTACCAAAATCGAACCTGAAATTTCTATCGGCATATTTCCTAAATAAAAGGATCATAAAATCATCTCAAACTTCAAACTGGGATAAACACCCCCTCACACCAAAACAGATGCTCTATGCCGCCACAGACGCTTGGATATGCTTAAAGATATATCAGAAGATTCAAGAAACCTACTGCGATAAACTCTGATTTTTATTCTTTACAGTCACAAGTTGTTTGTAAACCTTCATTACATAGCTGCTGTAGTCGCTCGCCTTAGAACCTTTGTTATAGCAATCCACCGCCTTCCAATTAAACCCATACTTTTTTATACATCTTGATAGGATCATCGCCCCAGTTTTCACATTTTCGCAAGGATCAGCCAACTTATGCCACCTTTCTTCTCCCAACTCATAATACCAAGCACTATTTATCTGCATCACCCCATAATCGAAAGTACCATTTTTGTTGTAATTAATCGCATCTGGTTTCATATTACTCTCCACTTTTGCTATAGCGATTAGAAGCTCTTTGTTTACACTATAAATTTTTTCTGCTTCTTCAAAACAATACGAAAAGGCAATACCATGCACAAAAATCATAACGAATATAAAAAATCCCCTCATAAAAGATTCCTCAGGATAAAATTACTTAAGTTATCCATAGCCAACTTGAAGTTCCATTCCTGATTTTTTCTTTCACCTGTAAAGTTTGATACAGATCTTATATGATAGATTTTACTATTTAATTTCTTGGCTGCCAAACCCACAGCAGCACCCTCCATAGTTTCTACATCGGCATTTGTCTTACTCTGAAGTAAATCTGCAAAAAAATCTGTTCCACTACAGAGAGATACGGTATTACCATTAACGATCTTCAGTTCATCCCAAATATCAAAAAAAACCCTATTTCTTTCACAGATCGAAAACCCCAATTCATCTGTACCTATAATCTTATCCCCCAAAAAAACCCCATCATCCACAAAAAAATCCTCAAAGATCGTCACCACATCACCTACATTTAATCCACTATTTCTATAAGCACCACAAATTCCCACCAGAAAGTAGTTTACAGCTAATCTGTCACTAAAAACTTTAAAACTATTTATCGAAGAGAGTGTTTTCCCTACTCCTACAACTATGGCAACCACACTACCCACCTCCAACATCAAAACCCCATTTTTCTCCACAAAAGGCTTTTTAAACACATAAGATGCCTCTTTGAGAGTAGGAAAAAGCAATGCTCTTTTGTAAGTCATAAAGACAAGTTATCCAAAATTAGTTTAGTAGCTTCCGATTTATTCAAAGTATAAAAATGTAACCCTTTTACCCCATTTTTTATCAAATTTTCACACTGCTTAGTAGCATATTCTACACCAGCCTTAAAAACATAATCTTCACTCTTACCAACTATACTTTTTTCAAACTCCTCTGGGATATAAACCCCACACATAGCTCTAAATTTCTCGATCTGCCCTAAAGATGTTATAGGCATGATACCAGCAAGCACAGGCACATCTATACCCTTTTTACCCAACATCTCCAAATATCTAAAAAAATAGGTATTATCAAAAAAAAGCTGAGTAATTATAAAATCTCCACCGGAGTCGATCTTCTCCTTGAGATGTAATATATCCTCATTGATACTTTTTGCCTCAAGATGCCCTTCGGGATATCCTGCCACACCTATACAAAACCCCTTAGGTTTTAGAAACTTAACAAGATCTGAAGCGTATTTAAAATCTCTACTTATATGATAAACCTGTCCATCCTTAGGTATATCACCCCTTAGAGCCAAGATGTTTTCAATACCATGATTTTTAAGGGTATTAAGAAGTTCATCTATCTCATCTTTATCTGAAGTGATACAGGTAAGGTGCATCATCACATCGAGTTTGTAATCATTTTTTATCCTCAAAGTCCATTCCAGCGTCTTATCTTTTGTGCTCCCACCTGCCCCATAAGTAATTGATACAAAATCTGGATTATATGTTACAAGATTTTCAAGCGTTTCAAAGAGTATATGCTCATTATCCACCTTTTTCGGAGGAAAAAACTCAAAAGATAGCAATCGATCCTTAACACCAAACTTGCTACAAATCTTCATCAAATTCTCCCACAAATATTATTGACTACAAAAATAATTTATGAAATATTACAAAAATGGTACTTAGAATATACAAATTCATATTATACACTTTCTTAGCCCATCTCCTACTGATAAATACCGTTACATTTTTCACTACACTAAATCCCAAATCCATTATAAATCCTTTTTTCATAAAATCAAGAACTATTAGTGTTTATCACCTTCTTAGTTATATTATATTTGAAACTGGAGTACTGATACCATTACCCTCGAGGGAAGAACTCTATAAAAAAATAGAAAACTATTCACAAAAATACAAAGTGGATAGTGAACTTATCAAAATCGTTATTGAAGTGGAATCTAAATATAAAAAATATGCGATATCAAGAACAGGTGCAGTGGGACTTATGCAGGTAATGCCCAATACCTTTTTCGAGATGGGTTTTCAAAAGCCATTCGATATAGATCAAAACTTGGAAGCAGGAATAAAATATTTGGCACTTCAGATCAAACGGTTTAAGAGACTCGATTTGGCTCTATCCGCCTACAACGCTGGTCCGACAAAGGTTTCTAAAAATATGTCTATCCCAAAGATAGGTGAGACGGAATACTATGTAAAAACAATTATGGAAAGATACTCCAAGATCAGACCAGATGCTTTAGAATATAATCTCTTGTTACAGCAAAAGGAGTCGATGTAGTATTAGGTTTTGTAAGAGCATAATCCACCATTTTAAATATATCTACACTCGAGATAATCTTTTCAATGTCGTTCCCAAACAGATTTTTAATGGAATCTTTTAATGAAAAACCAACATCTTTTTCAATAATTTTTAAGTTACTTATTTTCTCTACACCGCCATCCTCACACATCTTAATGTATTGATTCATCAATACCGTATTGGCAAGCCCATGCTGGACCTTGTGAACATTTGTAAGATAATACCCCAACGCATGGAGTAATGTTGTCCCTGTATGCAGAATCACTACACCAGCGAGCGATGAAGCAAATTGGAGTTCTTTTAGATTAAATTTTCCACTATTCGAATACTCTTTGAGATTTTTTAAGATCAATCTCATAGTCTCTACCGCAATTATGTCAGAAAAAGGATTTGATCTCTTAGACAGATACCCTTCCAATGCATGACTAAAAGCATCGTAAACCGTCCACAAAAGCAACGATCTGTCCAGTGTTTTCAGATATTCGGACCATAGTAAGGCATATTTGGGAAATGTGTCGACTTTGTTGAAATTTATCTTATCTACCTTTTCGACATCGGTAATAATACTGTAATGGTTCACCTCAGAACCAGTCCCACAAGTGGTGGGTATCGCCAAAAGAGGCAGTGGTTTTTCGTATTCATTATCTGCCATAAGTTCATAAAAAGGTTTGTTATTCGTGGCAAATATCGCACATGCTTTACCAGCATCTAAAGCACTGCCACCACCGAATGCGATAACCTTTTCCACTTTGTAATCCCTTAAAAATCTTCCCCCCTTAATCACCTCATTAATAGTGGGGTTTTCCCCTATCTCATCGAAGAAAAAGAACTCTTTATCTGAAAACTTAGATTGTAAAAAATCTCTAAAACCTGTCTTTACAATGGCTACTTTGCCAGAGACAACACCTATTTTTGTGCTATTAGACAAAAAATCTAATATAACCTCAAAAGGATCTCTTTCAACAAAAACCTTTACAGGGCTAAAAAAACGAAAACTATCTGACATCTATAAATTTCCCATCCTTATAAATAAGTTTTCCATCCCTGTACACTTCCCCACCATCCTTCATATCCTTGATCAAGTCCCAGTGTAAACCAGACTGATTCTTCCCCCCAGCCTCTGGGTATGATGAACCTATGGCAAGGTGTATCGATTTACCGATCTTTTCATCAAAAAGGATATTCTTGCTGGGGTTTATTATCGATTCATTTAGTCCAAATGCTATCTCACCCACATATCTTGAACCTTCATCGGTATCAAGCATCTTTTGAAGAAAATCATCACCCTTTTCCGCACTTGCCTGTACAACCTTTCCATTTTCAAATCTCAGATGTACTCCACATACCTCTACCCCCATAAAGGATGTGGGGATATCGAAATAGATTTCACCATTTGCACTGTCCTCAACGGGGCTTGTAAATACTTCTCCATCTGGCAGATTGTGTCTACCACTACAATTTATCCATTTTCTACCTTCAGTTTTAAGAACAAGGTCTGTTTTCTTACCAACTATCCTAAGTTCAGAAGTACCTGTCAAAATATTGACTACCTGTTCCTGATACTCGTTTACCTTTTGCCACGCTTCCACTGGATCATCTTCGTCAAGCTTACATGCCATTCTGATAAATTCCGAATAGTCATCCAGACTCATTTCAGCGTCTTGAGCCATTGCAAAGGTTGGATACGGTGCAATCACCCAGCGAAATTCACCCTTTGCTTCCCTCTCAAACATAATATCCTTTAAAACCTTCGTGGTCTTTTTATGGAGGGCAACCTTTGCTGGGTCTACATTGCTCAAATGTTTTGTGTTTACCTCAGAATCTATGTGTATTAGGGCATTCAATGTTTTAGAGGTTGTGAGCAGTATCTCCGGCAGCATTTCTAAGATCTTATTGTCGGCATATTTATAAAAGGTGTACAACTGTTCATTAAAACTCATTCTAACAAGGGGATACGCTTTTTTAGTCAAGATATACCTATACAAAACCTTTATAAAAGGCTCAGCACAACTTTCACCTCTGATCTCAACAATATCACCCTCTTTTATCTTCAAACTGTAATCGCACACCAATTTTGCCAACTTCTCTTCAAAACCGAACATATTAAAAGTCTCCAAAGGTTTTCAAGATTCTACTTCTGGTGGGGTGTCTCAGTTTCCTCAAAGCCTTTGCCTCTATCTGTCTAATCCTCTCCCTTGTTACATTAAACTTTTTGCCCACCTCTTCCAGCGTATGATCGGACGCACAGTCTATACCAAACCGTAGTCGAAGCACCGAAGCCTCACGGGGAGAAAGGGTATCAAGTATCTGTTTTGTATGTTCACTTAATTTTAAATATACCACTTCATCAAGAGGATTTTTAGATTTCTTATCCTCTATAAAATCACCCAAAGAACTGTCCTCATCTTCCCCAATAGGTGTCTCAAGGGAAACAGGCTCTTTGGCAATTCTCAATACCTTTTTCACCTTTTCCACTGGCACATCCATCTTTTCTGCAATCTCTTCTGGTGTCGGCTCCCTACCCAAATCCACCTGCAATTGTCTTGATATCTTCATCATCTTATTGATGGTTTCTATCATGTGAACAGGGATCCTGATCGTTCTTGCTTGATCAGCTATTGCCCTTGTAATAGCCTGCCTGATCCACCAAGTGGCATAGGTAGAGAACTTATAGCCCCTTTGATATTCAAACTTCTCCACAGCCTTCATCAGACCAATATTCCCTTCCTGAATGAGGTCTAAAAACTGCAAGCCTCTGTTAGTATATTTCTTTGCTATACTTACCACAAGTCTCAAGTTGGATTGGATCAACTTCGTTTTGTATTCATCCGTTTTTGTAAGATTATTCACCAAATTATTGTGAAGAGTTTCAAGTTCTCCTCTACTATATCCTAAAAGCTTCAAATTTTTTTGGGCTTTCAATTGGATAGATCTAAATTTTGCAATGAGATTCTGTACATCCTTCTGGGAGAGATGTTTCATCTCAATACTTTCCAACTTTTTCGAATCTAAGTGTATGTAATCTATATCGTCTTCCTTGTATTTAAAGATATCTACGATCTTCTTGAGATCCTTCTCCATTTGGATCAACTCTTCGTAAGAGTTTGTAATCTCCTTAGCCAAATTGCATATCAGAGAATAGTTTACCTTTATCTTGAGGAGCTGCCTTGCTACTTCATCCAATATGGCATTCATCTGAGACTTTGTAGCATCTATTCTATCCTGCTTCTTTATAGTACGGAGTTTCTTGCAGATTTTGATAGCCTCGTTGATCTTAACACAGGTCTCATCCAAGATAGAAAGATACTCATCTCTCAATTTGAGGTCCCTTTCATCTTTCAACCTCTTCAACTCCTCCTCATCCACCTCATCCACATCGATCTCATCCTCAACATTCATATCCTCAAAATCCACAAGATCCTTTAGTTTGAAGTTGCCATTCTTTATATCCTCTACAATGGATAAAAACTTTTCAGCGGCGTAAATAAATGAAAGCGTATTAACGATCACTTTTCTCTGGCCATTTTCTATCTCCTTTGCCACCTCTGTCTCTTCATCTCTACTGAGGAGTGGAATATTCCCCATCTCTCTTAAATAGAGTTTTACAGGATCATCAAAAGACAGCCCCTCTTCCAAGTTTTCATCCAATGCAAGTTCCTCAGCCTCCACATCATCCAATTCTATCTCCTCATCCTCAATGATGGGTGCAGTGATCACGGGGGCGGCAGAATTTCTATTATCGATCACATCTATCTTAAGCTGTTTTAACCTGACTAAAATCTCTTCTAAAATCTCTGGAAGTAGTACATCTTCAGGGATGATCTCGTTGATCTCATCAAAAGTGAGAAACCCTTTTTCCTTCCCTAAAGCAATAAGAGGTTTCAAATCAGGCAGCTTAATTTTCTTCGACATCAATCATGCCTCCACTTGTATTGTATTTACTTAATTCTTTGGTAAGTAGATCTATCTTTTTTAAAATATCCATCCACTTCAACTTATCTCCAGCATACTTGGAGATCTCACTTCTTAGCATCTTTAATTCGTTAGATTTAAAATTGTAAATTAACTTGTCTTTATTGATAAGTGCTACCTTGTAAGGTTCATCAAAATCCTTTTCTGACACAAGATAAGACACGAGTTCACCCACCTCTTCATCGTTGAAAAGGGCATCTATATTACCAGAACTGTGAAGATTGTCAACGATTTTTTCAAAAATTCTCCTTCTGTCTGATTGAACAAAATACTCTTTTTCAACCCCTTCTATCACGCCTGATATTATCTCCTCGTCATTTATCTGAATGAGTGCAGCCAAAAAATCATCCTCATAGATATATTTTATACTCTTCGGATTATTTTTCAATTTCTTTTTATTATTTTTTAGATTGTTTGCTGCCATTTCAAAATCGAATATCTTTTTGATTTTTTCAATATAAACAGACTTCAGACCCGCCTCAGGAAATTTATCAAACTTTTTTACAAGTTGCTGGAAGTCTGATACCTTTTTCGATATTGAACCTGCTCGTTTAGCATAAATCTCAGCCATCAATATCAAAAGATCCTTTTTCTCTGACAAACATTTTTCAAATATTTCAGGATCCTTTTGTAATAAACTATCGGGATCTTCGCCATTTGGGAGAAAAACAACTTCTGGAACTATATTTACGGATACAAATGGGTCTATGGTCTTGTATGCAGCATTAATTCCAGCCTGATCACCATCATAGATCACCACAGGGTTATCTGCATACCTCTTTATCAGCATCGCCTGTTCCGTTGTGAATGCGGTTCCCATCGAAGAAACCACATTTTTATACCCCTCTGACCACATCCTCATTACATCAAAATACCCCTCAACGACATAAATTACCTTTGCAGCAAGACTGTGCTCTTTTGCCTTATCTAAGTTATACAGAATGTTACCCTTTTTAAAAATAGGTGTCTCAGGGGAGTTTATATATTTCGGTTGTTCCCCCAAAAAGTCTCTGCCTGAAAACGCCACTACTTCACCAAACTGATCACAAATAGGGAAAAGAACCCTACCAGCCAATTTAAAGATATTTTTACCATCCCTGTAGTAGAACAAACCCGATTTTTTTATAATATCTACAGTAAAATTTCTTACGATAAATTCCAACGACACCTCTATTGGTATATACCCAAGTCCAAAGTCTTTGATATCAGAATCAGAAAATCCCCTATCTTTGATATATTCCAAACATCTCTTACCTTCAGCGGAAAACAGATAATTTTTTGATAGATTATGGATCTCTTTATGGATCTGCTTGAGTATGACAACCGATTTATCAACCTTTGATACTCCCTCAAAATCGATCCCAGCTTTTGTGGCCAACATTTTAAGGGCATCGATGAAACTCAAATTGTTGTATTTCATTGCAAAGGTGATGACATTCCCAGCCGCACCACAACCAAAACAGTGAAACAATCTTTTTGAAGGTGTAACAACAAAAGATGGTGTTTTTTCTATATGAAAAGGGCATAAGCCCTTGTATTGATTGCCATTTCTTTTTAAGTCAACATATTGGGAAATATAATCTACAATATCTATCCTATCTAAAATTGCATCTCTTACATCATTCATATCAAAATATAATATAGACAAAAAAAATTTTTTCAAATATTATTTTGTATGCTCAAGATCGATAATCTTACAATAAAGATAGCAAGTCATATCATTCTGAGAGATCTCTCCCTCCAAATAAGAGAGGGAGAAATACTTGGTATAGCGGGTGAATCTGGTTCAGGTAAAACAGTTTTAGCTAAGTATATGTTGGGACTGATGAACCATCCCTTTGAAATAACATCAGAAAAGATGCTCTTTTACAACGAAGATGTTAGTTCACCAACAGCAAAAGTTAAACTCAGGGGCAGATCGATTTCAATGATCTTCCAAAACCCCACATCGTCATTAAATCCAGTTATAACCATCGGCAATCAACTCATCGAAACTTTAAAACTTCACAATAAAGGAATCAATTACAAAGAAAGAGCTATCGAACTTCTCAAGTCGGTGGAGATAGACAACCCCGAACAGAGGCTAAATAACTACCCCCATAATTTAAGTGGAGGGATGAACCAGCGGGTGATGATCGCCCTTGCCCTTGCTTCAAACCCTAAACTTCTTATAGCAGATGAACCAACCACAGCCCTCGATGTAACGATCCAGCAGGAGATCATCAAGCTTCTACTAAAACTAAATAAAGAAAAGAAACTTACGATCATATTCATATCCCACGATCTAAAACTCCTACAATCCATCGCAGATAGGATAATGATCCTTTACGCTGGGGAGATTTTAGAAGAGATAAGTAGCGATGAATTATTAAAAAATCGTATAAAACATCCATACACATATCTCCTAAAAAGATCTGTACCAAACATTCATGACAACTTAGAATATCTCGAAACCATTGAAGGAATAATCCCTAAAAACGGTATAGAATTCGATGGATCTTGTATCTTTTATCCCAGATGCTCCTTCGTAAAGGAACAATGCAAAATTCAAAAACCAACCTTTGAAAACAATGTGAGATGCCATTTCCCATTATGTCAAAACTAATCTTCATCACAGGTATAGACACTGGAGTGGGTAAAACCTATGCAACAGGACTTATAGCAAGAGGATTACTAAAAAGAGGGTTTGAAACGATCACAATGAAACCTATACAAACAGGGTGTACTGCATATTCAGAAGATATCTTAACACATCGAAAATTGATGGGTATAGAAATAACCGAATACGACAAACAACAAATAACCTCACCCTACATTTTCAAATACCCAGCATCCCCCCACTTAGCAGCAAAGTTAGAAGGCAAAAAAATTGAGATAGAACCTATACTAAGCAATGTCGAAGCATTAAAAAAGAGATTCGACTATGTACTGATTGAGGGTGCAGGTGGGGTTATGGTACCGATTAACGACAAGCTTTTTATAATAGACATGATAAAACTTACTAATTCTGAAGTAATACTCGTATCCTCACCAAAATTGGGTAGTATAAACCACACCATTTTATCAGTAGAGGCTCTTACATCCATAAATATCAAAATAAAATCCATAATCTATAATGAATTTTTTAAAGAAGATGATCTAATAAGTGAAAATAGCTACGAAACCATCAAAAATATTTACAGAGAAATTCCGATATTTAAAATGAATAAAGATATCGAAGAAGATTTTTTTGAAACTCTAATCTATAATAATGCCAATTAAGAGGGTAATTTTCCCCTTGAATAAAATCTGAAAAAATATTATTCTTTACATTATGCAGAGATATAAAGCATTAGCAAGAAAATACAGACCCCAAAATTTTGATGAGATAGTTGGACAGGAATTCGTTGTCAAAACCCTTAAAAACGCCATAGAATTAGGTAGGATATCCCATGCTTATCTTTTTACAGGACCCAGAGGTATAGGTAAAACAACTGCTGCGAGGGTTTTTGCCAAAGCAGTAAACTGCCTGAACCCAGTGGGAGTAAACCCATGCAATCAATGTACGAACTGTATTGAAATAAATAACGGTACATCCGTAGATGTAATCGAAATAGATGGTGCTTCCAACAGAAAGGTGGAAGAGGCAAGAAATATAAGAGAAAATGTCAGAATATTACCTATCAGCAACAAGTATAAAGTTTACATTATAGATGAAGTCCACATGCTCACAGAAGAGGCCTTCAATGCCCTCTTGAAAACTTTAGAAGAACCCCCCGACTATGTAATTTTCATATTGGCAACTACAGATGCCCACAAAATCCCAATGACCATTTTATCCCGCTGTCAAAAATACGATTTTAAAAAGATCCCAAACAACTACATGAGGGAATACCTTCAAAAGATAATGGAAAAAGAGGGGATCTCCTGCGATAACGACTCCCTTAATCTCATAATCAGAAACTCCGACGGATGTATGAGGGATGCTCTTTCGCTGATTGATCAATTGGTAGCCTTCACAGGTGGCAACATAACATATGAAAATACCAGTGAAATTCTCGATCTTTCAGAACAGAAATTAGCAAACGATATCTTTGAAGGGATCATAAACAACGATACAGAAACCCTTTTCAACCTCATAGATGAATTTTCAAGAAAGGGTATAGATTTCCAATTCGCTTTAGAAACATTCATCGCCCACACAAGGAATCTTCTGCACGGCCTCACAGGTGGATTTTCAGATAAGACCCTTACAAAAGATGAAATAGAATTCTACAATCGGCTAAAACCGAAACTAACTCTCAACAAGCTTTTTGCACTATTTCAGATATTCCAGCGAACACTATCCGAGATGAAATACCTTCAAATGGAAAAATATATCTTTGAATTTGGAGTATTCAAAGCCGCAAACATAGATAAAATTATACCTGTAGAACAGATTTCAACATCATCCATCGCTGATTCGAACAGCATAAACTACAAAACAACACCCAAAAAAGAAACCACCCCTCCTTCCCTATCAGACTTACAAAAAACCTGGAAAGGTTTTATAAAGCATCTTGAAAATGTAAATCCCTCCATAGCCGCACAATGTATTCATGGATCCATATCAGAATCTGGCAATAAGATGATCCTGTCTTTTTCAGAGAAAGATAAATTTTACTACAACATGCTCACAAAACCTGAAAAAAAACAGCAGTTGGAAAAAAGTCTTAAAGAGTATTTTAGTGCCGATAAAGAGATCTCTATAATACTTGAGAATAACACGGAAAAAAAAAGTCTGGTGAAAACTGAAGCAGAGATAAAGTCTTTTCAAGAGGAGTTATTGAGGGAAGAGATAAACAAGAATAGTATCATAAAAAAGATAATCACCGAATTTGATGCTGAAATAGAAAAAATCGAAAAAATAAAAGGATAGATAGGAGGACAGATGAACATTCAAGCAATTATGAAACAGGCAAAAATTATGCAGAAAAAGATGGAAGAGGTACAGGCAGAAGTGGCTAAAGAAACTGTAGAAGCCACTGCAGGTGGTGGAATGGTGAAGGCAATCTTCAACGGTAAAGCAGAACTCATAGGAATCACCATCGATAAAGATGTCGTAAACCCTGATGACATCGATATGCTTCAGGATCTCATCGTTGCCGCAGTAAATGAGGGTATTAAAAAAGCACAAAATCTCCTCAGCGAGAGGATGTCCAAGCTAACAGGTGGACTTGGAATAAACTTCCCAGGAATGTTCTAATTTAGATGTTCTATTCAAAATCCTTTGATAAATGTATAAGAGAGTTATCAAAGCTACCAGGTATAGGAAGAAAAACGGCATTAAGACTGACTATGCAACTTTTGAAAATGAATTCAAAAGATGTGGAGGAGATTGCAAACGCCATAGTTGAGCTTAAAAAAAATACAAAATTCTGTTCAAAATGTGGTGCTCTTTCTGATGAAGAACTATGCCCTATTTGCAATGACAACAATAGAGATACAAAAACCATCTGCGTGGTGGAAGAGGCAAAAGATGTTTTTCTCATCGAATCTTCAGGTAGATACAGAGGGGTTTATCATGTCCTGGGTGGTAGACTTTCCCCCCTCGATGGGATTAACCCCGATGATTTAAGGATTGGTGAACTTCTTGATAGAATCAAAAAAGATGCGGTGAATGAAGTAATATTAGCAACAAATCCGGATGTGGAAGGAGACACCACAGCGATATATTTGAATAAGCTGATAAATAAACACTTCAATATAAAAGTTACAAGGATTGCAACAGGTGTCCCCATCGGAGGGTATTTAGAATACACAGATGAAATTACGATCCTAAAATCTCTTGAGAATAGGCGAGAGATGGTGTAAAATATCAATATAAATTCCCTTATGGGGTGTTATTTATGCAGAATCATTCATGGCTCAACGATGTTGAATTGGTAAAAAAGCTCCACCATCAGATCGAACAATTGAAGTTGGAAACCAACTCAAAAGCAACATTTTTGATCGATAAAAGTGGGCAAATGGTCACAAGTTCTGGGGAGTCAGATGAGTTTGATGCCACTTCTCTTGCTGCTCTCGTAGCTGGAAATGTAGCAGCAACCGATGGAATAGCAAAGCTATTAGGAGAGAAAGAGTTTTCTGTTCTCTTCCACGAAGGTGAAAATGAACATCTCAATATCACCCTTGTAGATGGTAAACTGATACTCGTGATACTCTTTGATGACAGTACCTCTTTAGGGCTTGTTAGACTCAAGATGAAAAAGTATGTGAAAAATATAATGGATCTTCTAAACGAAATCAGAACAAACTATCCAACTCAACACGATCTTTTCAGCGACATCACCGATGAGGATATAGAAAATATGTTCAGGAAGGGGTCCTAATATGTCATTCATTAATTACGCCACCAAAGAGATCAACTTTAAAATTGTTTACTACGGACCTGGGTTATGTGGCAAAACCACAAATTTACAATACATCTATGACCAAACAGATCCCTCACAAAAAGGGAAGATGATATCATTAGCCACAGAAACAGAAAGAACGCTTTTCTTCGATTTTATGCCTCTGAAATTGGGCGATATAAAAGGTTTTAAAGTAAGATTACATCTTTACACCGTACCTGGACAGATATTCTATGACGCCAGCAGAAAATTGATATTAAAAGGTGCAGATGGTGTAGTATTTGTAGCAGATTCTCAAAAGGATAGAATGGATGCAAACTTGGATAGTTTAGAAAATTTAATAGATAATCTTAAAGAAAACGGTTTCGATTACAACACTATCCCCCTCGTTATGCAGTGGAATAAGAGGGATCTTCCCGATGTGGAAGATGTGGAAGTAATGGAAAAACTACTAAATACGAGAAAAGTAGAATCCTTTGAAGCGGTTGCAATTCAGGGGATCGGTGTTTTTGAAACATTAAAAGCAATATCCAAAGCAGTAATGATGAAGATGAAATAAGGGGTAAAGGTGGCAAAAGAGATCATTATAAATTCCACACCAAACGAAACAAGGGTAGCCGTATTAGAAAACAACAGTCTTTCAGAGATATTTTTAGAAAGAGCAAAAAATAAAGGGATAGCAGGCAATATATACAAAGGCAAGGTGGTAAAGGTATTACCTGGCATGCAGTCTGCTTTTGTGGATATTGGGCATGAAAGAGCTGCTTTTCTACATGCAGGAGATCTCTATATCGATGATGCAGAAAATTTTTCACTTCTTGAAGATAGAATCGCTGAAGTAGAAGATGTGGATACGGAAAATGGACTAAACAAGATCTATGTGCCAATAGAAGACTTAATACAGGAGGGTCAGGAGATCATCGTTCAAGTTGCAAAAGAACCGATAGGTCAAAAAGGTGCAAGACTCACCACACACATCACTATTCCAGGACGATATCTTGTTTTGATGCCATCTTACAATCACATAGGAATTTCGAGAAAAATCGAGGATGAAAAGGAAAGAGAAAGATTAAAGAGTATTCTTTTGAATATCAAGCCTTCCAATGTGGGGCTCATAGCAAGAACAGTGTGTGAAAACTCCAGCGAAGAGGATCTAAAAGCGGATCTAAACTACCTCTTAAAAACTTGGGAAAAAGTCTCTGCTAAAGCAAAAGAACCGGGTGCTCCAAAACTGATTTACGAAGAATTAGACCTGCTTTTTAGAACAGTGAGGGACTTGGCAAATGACGAAGTAAGAAAGATCATCCTCGATACAAAATCGGATTACCTTCGGATTAAATCTTTTGTAAAAGAGTATCTATCGAATAATCAGATACTTATCGAGCTTTACGAAAACGACATGCCGATATTCGACTATTACAACATAGAGATCGAAATCAGTAGACTTCTCGAAAGACGCGTCTGGCTAAAATCTGGTGGATACATAGTTATTGATCAAACCGAGGCACTCACCGTTATCGATGTAAATACAGGAAAATTTGTCGGTAAAAGAAACTTCGATGAAACCATCTTAAAAACAAATATCGAAGCTGCAAAAGAGATAGCATGGCAGATGAGACTCCGTAATTTAGGAGGGATCATAATAGTTGACTTCATCGATATGGAAAAGGATGAACACAAAGAAAAGGTACTACAAACCCTCGTTCAGGAGATGAAAAAGGATAGAGCAAAGGCTTCAGTAGTAAATATCTCCCCATTAGGTTTGTTTGAAATAACAAGAAAAAGGGTTCAGGATAGCCTAAACAAGATGCTCACAGAACCCTGCCCATACTGTGAGGGTAGAGGTGTGGTAAAATCTAAACTCACAATCTGTTACGATATTCTAAGGGAAATCAGAAGAATTGCCCCATACTTCAACAACAAAAAGATATTTGTAGAAGCCCACCCCGATGTAGTAGATATTATCTTAAATAACGAAAAAGACAACCTCGACGAAATAGAAATGATGTTTCGCCTTTCTGTAGAAATAAAACCAAACAGATCCTATCATATAGAACACTACGAAGTGATCCCCTTAGAGCATCCTTGATGTATAATAGAAAAGACTCCTTTTACAGAAAAGCAAAACAGGAAGGGTACAGATCGAGAGCCTCTTATAAGTTATTGGAATTACATCAGAAATACAAGATATTCAAAAAAGATGACGCAGTATTAGATGTAGGTGCTGCTCCTGGTGGGTGGAGCCAAGTGGTTCTACAACTTTTGGGCAATAATGGGGTTGTGGTAGGTGTAGATATATTAAATATCACACCGATAAATGATAAAAGATTCCATTTCATAAATGGTGATATACGAAATGAAACAACATTCACAGAAATATCTAAAATAAGAGATTCTTTTGATGTAATCATATCAGATGTTGCCCCTAATACAACTGGACAGAAATTTGTAGATCATCAAAACAGCATAAATCTAATAAAAATGGTAATAAGCTTCTCCAAGACTTTATTAAAAAAAGATGGTACTCTCCTTTTCAAGCTTTTTGATGGGGAAGATAGGGAACAGCTCGTAAAAAGTTTAAAAGATAACTTTAACGAAGTAAAAATAATCAGGCCAGATGCTACAAGAAAAAACTCTTTTGAAATATATATCATATGCAAGGGGTATAGAGGTGGACAGGGAGACGATCAGCAAATTAGTCAATGAACTAATGAATGGCAATATTAAAAAAGAGGATTTTGTAAATAACCTAACTAAGATATACTCAGACGAATTTAAATTTGATACAAATCGCAAGAAAAGATTGGGTTTTGATGAATTTATCTTTGGTGAATCCAAAAATATCGAGCAATTAATAGATATAATAAAATCTCTCAAACAAAACAAACTCTCTTTCGTATGCACCAAATTAAGTAGAGAAAAGCTCGATTTCTTATCCAACGAATTTTCCGACCTTGAAGTATTTTACGATGCTGGGATAATCAGATACCTGCTAAACCCTCCATCCCAACAAAAAGGGAAAGTTGCCGTTATCACTGCTGGTTCATCGGACCTTCCGATAGCCAAAGAGGCACTGATCACACTTGATAGCTGTGGAGTGGAGAGTAGAATATATGCTGATGTTGGTGTAGCGGGTGTACATCGCTTTTTCAAGATAAAGGATGAATTGGAGGAATATGATGTTTTGATAGTCATCGCAGGTATGGAAGGAGCACTACCATCCCTTGTTGCTGGATTATTCCCCCAACCGATCATAGCTGTACCTACATCTGTGGGTTACGGCACTGCACTAAAAGGCTTTACACCCCTTTTTGCTATGCTTACAAGCTGTGCAAATGGTGTATCGGTTGTAAATATTGATAACGGCTTCGGTGCTGCAATGGCAGCATTTAGAATATTAAATAGTAAATACAAGGGGGACAACAATGTTTGATAAGCTCATTTCAACATTAAACAAAACTGTAATACCACAAACCGCACCAGTAGCAGTGAAAATTATTAGAGGAAAAATAGAACTCCCAAAGATAAAAGTTTCAAACAAAAAAATGACAATATGTCAACAGATTGCATATTCGAGATACTATGGATGGTCAACACTTGCTTCAAAAGAGAATAGTTTTTGTGTCCTTGGAGCATCCTGTGCAGGATTGATAAAAACACCTGATAGAGTAATAAATGGAGAAGTCAACTGCAATGTGTATCAAAAAGATATAAATGCCGCCCGAAAGATGCAAGTCAACATGCCTCGAATAGAGAGTGGTACCCTACAGGTTTTGACATACCCCATAACTCGCCCTTTAGAAAATATCGAACCCGATCTAATAGTACTCTATGCCAACTCCGCTCAAACTATGAGATTTATTCAAGCTTTCCTATACAGGGAAGGTGGAGAATTTACATTCAAAACATCCGGCGATGCTGGTGTATGCTCGAGGGGTGTCGCAGAGGTGTATAATACAAAGAAACCAAACATAGAAATCCCCTGTCTGGGAGATAGAAGATTTGCCATGGCTCAGGATTTTGAAATAATAATATCATTTCCATATAGTTATATCGATGAACTAATCGAGGGGCTTGAAGCAACACATAAAAATGGTATAAGATACCCCATACCATTCCAATTACCAGAAATATGTGATTTACCACATGATTATATAACTGATGAAAAAGATTTGTAAGGAGTAATAATGGTAGAAAGAGGGATTTTCAGACAATACGATATTCGTGGAATAGTTCCAGAACAGTTCAACGCTGAAACTGCTAAGATGATTGGCAACGCCTTTGGGCGTAAATTGAAAGAGAAAAAAAACGATAAAATAGTTGTATCAGTTGGAAGGGATGTAAGATTATCATCCAATGAAATCTTCAATGGACTTGTAAAAGGGCTTACAGATGCTGGATGCAATGTAATCGATTTGGGTATTTGCCCTACCCCAGTGACATACTTTTCGGCATTTAAACTGAACACAGATGCCTTCATGATGATCACAGGCAGTCATAACCCACCAAACTACAACGGTATTAAATTCGGCATCGGAAAAGATACCGTTCATTCTGAAGGGATCGTAGAGCTTTACAATACTATCATCAATGGAACATATCTAAACTCTCCATCTAAAGGTGAAATCGATTCATACAACATCATCCAAGATTACCTCTCTTTTTACGAAGAGAATTTTAAAGAATTAAAGGAGAAAATAACCAAACTTCCAGAAATAAAAGTTGTAATCGATGCTGGTAATGGTGCTGCTTCATCAGTTGCACCTGTGATATTTGAAAACTTGGGTGTAAAGGTAATCAAATTATTCTGCGAACCAGATGGAAACTTCCCAAACCATCATCCAGACCCTACTGTTGAAGAGAATCTCGCAGATGCAAAAAAAGCTGTCTTAGAAATAGGTGCCGACTTTGCCGTTGCTTTTGATGGTGATGCCGATAGAATAGGTGTTCTTGACGAGAAAGGTGAAGTTATATGGGGTGATATTCTTCTTTTAATCTATGCCAAAGAATTGAAAAAAAGGTATGAAAAACCAAAGATCATAGCAGATGTGAAATCATCACAAGTACTGTTTGATATGCTCGAGAAGATCGGTGCCGAAGGGGTTATGTGGAAAACGGGGCATTCTCTTATTAAGCAGAAACTCAAAGATACACAAGCAGAACTTGCTGGTGAGATGAGCGGACACATCTTTTTCAAAGATAGGTTCTTCGGGTTTGATGATGCTATCTATGCCTCAGTGAGATTTTTAGAAGCGTATGTTGATAACCTTTTGGATAAAAACATAACCAAATGTTCGGATCTCACAAAAGATCTACCAAAGGTTTACAATACCCCTGAGATAAGGTTCGATTGTGACGATGATAAAAAATTCATTACTGTTGAAAAATTTTCAAACTTATTCAACGATTATCTTAAAAAAGGTGAATATGTTATCAAATCTCTTATCTCCATCGATGGGGTAAGGGTAAATTTTGAAAATGGATGGGGGCTATTACGGGCAAGCAATACCCAACCTGTTCTGGTAATGCGTTTTGAAGGTAAAACGATGGAAGATATGAATAACTACAAAAAGATCTTTGAAGATGAACTTCGAAAAATAAGTGTAAATCTATAACTAAACAGATTGGGTAGATCAACCTACCCAATCTTAATTTTTCTCTATCTAAGGCAACTTAGGCGAAGGCTTTCCGATGAAATACCCCTGAGAGTAGGTAATACCTATCTTCTTCATTTCGTTTAACAACTCTTCATTCTCAACATACTCTGCGATGGTTCTGATATCAAACTCTTTGGCTATAATCCCCAGCGTTTTTACAAGGATGTAATCTTTACTATCATTTAGAATATTCCTCACAAACTCACCTTCGATCTTTATAAAATCCACTGGAAATCTTCTAAGATATTGGAACGAGCAGAACCCAGAACCGAAATCATCAATGGCAAATTTAAAACCTTCAACTCTCAAATTAGCGATAAACTTCTCTAACAATGAGAGATTTTTCACTGTCTCCCTTTCAGTTATTTCAAAAACTATCCTCGATCTATCGAAATCGAATTCTTTGGTAATCCTCAATACCTCTGGTATGAACTCACTCATCACAAGGGATCTTGGTGAAAGGTTTACAAAAAGCATCCCCTTAAAATTAGACTTCACAGCCTCTATAATGGCGTTTTCCAATAGGATTATATCAAGTCTTGAAATAAGATTGATCTTTTCTGCTATTTCTATAAATTCATAGGCATTTAAGATCCCCTCAGGGGTCTCAATCCTGCTAAGCACCTCACAGCACTCTATCTCTCCTGTTGAATTCCTGATGATAGGTTGAAAATATGGTATAATCCGCTTTTCATTTACAGCCCTTGTGACAAGAATAGTTTTATCACTGATCGCCTTAAATACCTCATACACCTCTTCCTGAGTGGGTATCATAACCCTATTCTTACCTTCATCCTTAGCCCGCTTTAGTACATTATCTGCAAAAATGAATAGATCCTTAGCATTATCGGCATGCTCGGGATATATAGCTATACCTGCAGAAATCGTGATCTTAATCTCTTTTCCATCGTGAGACCTGAATGTGTGTGCACTAACTGTATCCTGTATCCTTTTACCCACATTAAATGCTTGCTCCTCACCAGCTTCAGGCAAAATCGCCACAAATTGATCTCCACTATACCTTGCCAAAATATCACCCTTCCTTAAACACTGCCTAATAATTCCAGCCATTTCTGAAATGATATAATCACCGATAGCATGGCTGTAAGTATCGTTAACAGTTTTAAAGTTATCTATATCTATAAGTAAAATAGAAAATTTATAGTTATTCCTTGAAGCCCTACCAACCTCGTAGCCCAATACTTCCCAAAAAACCCTTTGATTGAATAGATTTGTAAGAGGGTCCCTTGTGGTATAGTATTCAAGCTGTTTTGTGTATTTAGCCATCGCTTTTACCGAACCCACCACATTCATAAGGGTTGCAAGTATCCCCTCGATGACAAGTCCATTTATATTATCAGATGCAAGTTCGGAATGAACACCTATCCCCACCACTCCACCAATTCTCGGTGCATCCAAAATAAGAGATTTTGTTTGAATAGCGATGTCATTCTCGGTCAACTCTTTTAGATACTCTTTGTTGTTAGCGATATTGTGTTCCAATCTAAGATCGGTCACATCGCTGAAAAAATTGACATTTTCTTTTATTCTCTTAGTTATATACTTCTCTGTGATTTCTACAGTTCTTAAAGATGGTTTCTTGAGCCAAAATATCTCAAGTGATAAAACCTCATCATCAACCTTAAAAAGTGAAAAAATAGCATAAGTTTCCATCAGTTTATTTACTTCAAGGAGAATATTCTTAACATTCTCCTTCCAATCCTTTATAACTTCAGATGTGATGATAAACTTTTCTAAAATCTTTATCTCAAACTCGAGTATATCCTTATCAACGGCAACATTTTTTATCTTTTGGGAAAGATTTTGAATATGTTCTGCAACCTCATTAAACTCTTTAAATCCAAAATCGATCGGCTCTACAGTAACCATCTTTAGATCTTTAACAGAGTTTATATTCTCTACTATATCAGATAGTTTAGAAAACTTACCTTTAAGTTTTCTCGATACATATCTTGACAAAAAGAACGCAAAGATAAGGGGGATGGGAAATAGTACAAAGAAATAGAAAATCATCTTCCTATTGAATTCATTGAAAAGAGGTTTTAGATCATAATTGATAGTCAGAATTGCCAAAATATCACCAACTTTCTCATTCGAATGACAAGACATACAGTTTTCAGTCAATTTCAAAGGGTAGGCATAAGAGATAAAGTCTTTACCATGCAGATAGAATTTATCTGATCTTTTAAATGCTTCTGATGCTACTTCAGACTGTTTGTAGTATCTAAATTTCTTCCCATCTTCTTTTACACCATAGATTTCAAGTGTATAAGGATAACCAAACTTGCTACCATCGTACTCCTTTATAAATCTCTTTAATTCCCCATGCTTAAAATCTTTCGTCATTACATCAATAATAGATCTGTTTAAATTTGTGGAGATTATCTCAGATGTTGCAAAAAAGTGTTTAGAAGCCATGTGATAACAGAGTAACAGAGAGATACCTGCGGCAATTACAAAACCTGCAAATGATACAAAAAATGTTCCAAACCAGATAAGAAAATTTATACTTTTAAATCTTTTAAACTTACTCGTATGCTACCTCATTCTAACATCAAATATCTCTATTAAATGCATCGTCTGCAAACTTTTAAACAATTCGGGAGAACCAACTTTGATGTGGACTTTTACCTTGTCATAATTGATCAGTTTCATGAAATAACCAAGTAGTGAAGACATGATCGTCTTTGAATCAACAAAATCAACAAATACATCTTTTATACCATTGATCACAATATCATTTATAGCATCCCTGATCTTAGCATAATCCTCGATGGATGAAAGATTACCCCTCACCAAAACCTCATTTTGTCCCTGAATTGTCACTGTAATTGGCTCCATATTCATCCTCCATTATTCCTCAATTTTTTCAAAATATCAAGTTCATCTTTATATGTCTGGGTATCTGAGATAGGTGTTTCCAATATACCCAGCATATTCTCAAACCTCTTATCATTCACTATTTTCTTGAAAAAATCTATACCCAACAGACCCTTACCAATTAGTTCATGCCTATCCACTCTACTTCCAAGCTGTTTTTTAGTATCATTGATATGGAAAACCTTTACCTTATCTCCAAACATCCCCAATATAACATCAAACACCTCATCATAATTATAGAGAATATCATATCCAGCAGAATAGAGATGACAGCTATCCAAACATACTCCAAGTCTATCTTTGAACTTTGAGCTATTAATTAAAAAATCGATCTCTTCAAGATTAGAACCTAAATTCGTTCCCTGCCCTGCTGTGGTTTCAAAAAGGGTCATAACTTTAAAATCGTTTTCTGTATATAGCCTATCTACAAAATCTATAACCCTTTTCAACCCCTCTTCCACACCAGCACCCAAATGAGAACCTGGATGAATGACATAGTAGGGGATCTTGAGACGATCGCATCTATCAAGCTCCTCTTTCATAGAGGCATACGATTTCTCAAAAGTCTCCCCTTCAGCCGCCATGTTTATAAGGTAGGAGCTATGGGCACACACTTTATCGGGAGATAACTTAGCATCTTCGAGTGCAGAAAAGTATTTCTCTATATCGTTATCTTTTAATGGTTTATCAGACCATCTATTGGAACTTTTGACAAATACCTGCACACATTCAGCACCATCTTCGACAGCGCTTTTTATGCCATTGAAGATACCCCCTGCAATAGACTCATGCGCACCCAAAAACATATTTTATAACTCTTTACTCCAATATTTCTTGTACAACTCCACTTCAAACTTAGATCCTATGATAAGTGGTGTTTTCTGATGTAAATTTTCTGGAACAATATCTAAAATATTTGTATCTCCATCGGTAGCGGCACCACCAGCCTGCTCTACTATAAAAGCCAACGGGCAAGCCTCATAGAGTAATCTCAGTTTCCCTTTGGGGTTCTTACTATCTCCAGGATACAGAAATACTCCACCTTTAAGGAGATTTCTATGAAAATCCGCCACTAACGAACCGATATATCTCGATGTATACTGCCTCTCTTTGATATTTTTTAGATGCTCGACAAATTTTTTGATCCTTTCATCCCATTTGTGGTAATTTGCTTCATTTATACTGTAGATACTACCAAAATCAGGTGTTTTCATATTTTCATGGGAAAGCAAAAATTCACCAACACTTGGATCAAGGGTAAATCCATTCACCCCTCTTCCAGTTGTGTAAACAAACATCGTACTCGAACCGTATATAACATAACCCGCAGCCACTAAGTTTCTACCTGGCTGCATAAAATCCTGTCTGCAACCATCACCGTCTGAAGATATCCTTTTATAAATACCAAATATAGTTCCAATACTGATATTTACATCTATATTGCTTGATCCATCGAGGGGATCAAAAACCACAAGATACTTCCCTTTTGGATATTTGCTTGGAATATTTATAATGTCATCAACCTCTTCTGAAGCCATTGCACATATCTTTCCTGTATGATCAAGCGCCTGAATCATCTTTTCGTTTGCAAATACATCCAATTTTTGCTGCTGTTCTCCATGTATATTAGAAGAATCCGCCTTACCTAAGATATTCACAATACCAGCCTTATTAACCTCTCTACTGATTATCTTCGCAGCAAAGGCAATCTGCTCTAATATCATGGTGAAATCACCAGTTGCCTCAGGAAAATTCCTCTGCTCTTCAAGCAAAAATCTTGAAAGATTCGTCACACCTTTTCTAATAGCCATAATAACTCCTTAATAAATTTTTTACAAATCACTATAAAATTTCATTCTCTCCATGATTTTCAACAAATAATCCACGCCTCCACGCTGTGGCAGATTCTTGGTTATTTTAGCATAAACTTCATCCGATGACAACCTGTTTATTTCATTGAAAGCATTTTTCGGATTTCCATCGGGAGAAAACACTCTATAAACATTTCTCAAACCAACATTATAGCCAACTATAGCGATATAAAACCTACTTTTTTCATCTTTTATCTCTTTCGTGTACTCCTCTTTCAAGAGATTAAAATAAGTCGTACCCACATTCACATTATTTTCAGGGTTATAAAGAAATGATGGTAGCAAGATGAGTGGCGAACCAAAAAGTACCCTTGCAGCATCCTTTCCAGCATTGGATGGCATTATCTGCATCAATCCATAGGCAGGCGCCGGTGATGTTGCCATAGGATTGAAATAACTTTCTGTATGAATAATTGCATAAACAAGCGATGGTTCTAAATTATATTTTTTCGAATATGCATCAACTATCCCTTTAAATTTAAGAGCTTTTTCTCGATCGCTGATCTTCAACTGTATAGTGAAAGTTGAAACCTTCTCACCATTTTTATTAGTGGTTGTTCTAACCTCTCCTTGCTCTGTCATTTGATCTACATTCACTCTATTACCCAATAGATCTCCTACAACCTTCATTTTTGACATATTAGGACTTGGTGACACATTCAATTCATCCTTTGTCTTTTTTTCTATATTTACAAGTGGCTTGGTATTATTAAAAGCATCAGAAACAGTTTCATCAACCACTTTTTTAAGCTGTTCTCTTATAATAGATCTTTCATTTTCATTTGGTGATGGTTTAAATTGAATGATAATGCGATTTTTCTCAAAATCCACAATTGTTCTTTTCTTCAAATCTTGGCTGTACTCAACCCACCGAACCTTATCAGGTAAAAGATAATCACCCCACTCTTTATAAATCTCCTTTTTAAAAAGTTCAAATTCCCTGCTTACTATTTCTTTATATCGTGAAAATTCATCATCTATCTGCTTCTTGTAGCCTTCAAACTCCTCAAGATCCTTTTTAAAATCTGAATATATAGGTATATTGATAAGAAATAGAAAGAGGAATAAAAAAATAAATCTCTTCTTCAAACACTCCCCCTATTTATCCTCACACATTAATACAAACATCTCCTCTGTTTTTGGATTTACCCACACCTTTTCAATCTTTGCTCTTACGGTAGCACCCTCAGTGGTTTGAACACTATAGACATTCATTGCTGTTGGAGCTGATTGGCTGGTACCTGTCATAAAGGTTTCGACCTCTACATTCACCTTCACATTTTTCTGCCTTGCAATCCCCTCAATTGCTCTTGATACAGCAAGAGCCCTCTGGTAAGGTTTACCGCTTACATGAGGCATCGCACTACCCACATAGCAAACCTTACCAGAAGGTGTATTACCATAGACCCATTCTGGGGCATCTGAGTATTCACTTGATTTAGTTGGAACATTGTGATGACATGCAAATATAAAAATAAGTAATAACAAAAGGAATGATCGCGTCATAACACCACCCTCATATCATAAAAAAATAGGGTAGCCTATCGGCCACCCATAAATCTGCCCATGAATTATATTATCTTTTTCCACCAAACTCTTTTTCGATCTCTTTATCCATCTCTTCTGTAGCTTTTTTAGCCTGATAGAGCTGCCACAAAGCCTGCTCGTTTCTTAAGCTTGTGTTAACAGCCTGTTTAACAGCCTGCTTAGCAATGTTTGGATCCTGAACTACAAGAACAAAAAGCTCATTACATGCTGGAGAGATCCACTGATACTTCACCTTGCTACCTTCAATCAATTGACTCGCTACCTGCTTAGAAACATTACTTGCAACTTTGTCAACAGTTTGAGCATCCCCAATACCTGTTGTCTGAGTAAAGCTCTTAAACATGTTGTTTACTTTAACACTGATATTTCTTGCCATCTCATCCCTTGCAGCAGCAGTAGCTTCCTGACGAGCAAAACTCAAACCTGCTGGTCCAATCTTAGCAGAACCGAGCCCTGTAATACCACCTTCCATAGTTGGATCAAGCACCCAGTTAGGGGCACCTTCAAAACAAGGATTTGCCAATTTTTGTGGTTTTTTCTCACCGCAGCCTGTAAGTACAAAAGCTGCAGTCATTACCAGTGCAACCAAAAGTAAAAGCTTTTTCTTCATAAGTGTCCCTCCACTTTTTTATTGGTGATCTCCTAATTCTAATTTTAATGTCCATTTTCAATTTGTCAACTCTTTTTAAAAAATAATTTTAGGAACCACATTTTTAAATTGAGGCATTGCCATTCCAATATTCGCATTAATATATGTAGGATCACAGACTACATATATTTTATCACCATACCTTAACCTATCACCTCCCACTTCTGTAGTAAATCTCACACCTGTGGCCACATGACCGGGGTATTCAAGGAGAACAACTTCCAACCCCAATATCTTTCTTACAAGATACGCAAACATTATAGACCTGTCCTCACAATCTGAATATGGATAATATACAGTTTCATCAGGCAATAGATACTTTTCATACCCAAACTGTTCCTGATCTGTTTTATACTGAAAAGCAGTCTGAACGAATCTTAGAATCAGATTTACTGCTTCTGCCTCGCTTTTACCCACTATAGCATTTTTGAGACCTTCTACAATAGATTCAACAACCTTGTAAGAAACATCTGCTCTGTAGTAAACTGACAAATCCGTTTGAGGGAAATCTTTGTAAAAATCTACGGTGAATGAGTCATAATAAATGGGAAAACTGTACCTCTTACCATCGTAAACAAATTGCACATCTCGTCTTGATAATATAGAATCACCATTAATCTTTTCAATCTTAAATGAAAATACATTCTGAGCATCGGGATACTTTCCTGAATAACTGTAAAGGTTTTTAATCTCTTTTCCATTACTCCATAAGATATAATATCTCAAATTGTTGAATGTAAAAAAAGCAGAGCCATATATTTGCTGCTTTGCTGGAACAAGAAGATAAACATAATCCTGATTATACCCTATTTTCACATCGTAACCCAATTTAGACAAAATATACCATGCCAACAGTATCTTAGAGTTGTAATCTTTATAAATCTCCTCTGATATCAATTTTACAAACTTGAAATACCCCCAATCATCAAAACCAGACATCTTCCCTTTATTAGAAACTCCTTCCACAAGGGGTTCATAGCTATTTGTTGCGAAAAATTTCCAAGCTTCGGCAATTTTCTTACCATTCAACGGTGTATCAATAGGTATAGGTTTTTTAAATCCTTCCAACTTCAATCCTAAACTGTAAAAGTCATTTGTCTTACTGATAGAAACATTTTTTAACTCATCCCGTTTATTGACATTTTCAGATTTAACGGCATTTTCATCTTTATTATCAAGTATCTGTATATTTGAAACTATTTTAGTTTGTTTTTCTGCTTCTATCTTTTTATCCTCCCTTTTGGCTACTGGAGGTTTCGTAATTTTAGGTTTTTCATCCCTTTTTAGAGCTGAAAATGCTTTAAATTCTTCCCAACACGTTTTTAAATAATCATAAAACTCCTTGTCTGCCTGACTTTTAAATTCTTCAAACCCTTGTTTCTCCTGAGACAAAAATTCTTTAAATCCATCATCAGCGAAACCTATCGATGATAATGTTATTATAAGTAATATCGTTATTATTCTCATATTCCACCCCAATGTTGCGTTTATGGCGTTTGTAGCGTATATAGGGTTCATTGCGTTTATAGTGTTTATAGTGTTTTACCACCCGTTAAATCCATACCTATTATACCCTTTAAAACATTCACCCCATCTACCCCATTCACCTCTTCATCCCTCCCTCGAGCACCTAAATAACCTCTGATAGCAAATTACAAATACAAAACTAAAAATTTTCAGAGTCATTAAACTCTAAAGAGTAATTAGGTGCTCGACCATCATCCCTTTCTTATTTCGCAGGAGAACTTTCCAACTCCTCAAAAGCTTCGTCTGCCCTTTTGTGGGTAAGTTTCTTTCTGATTATACCGATCCTTTCCTTCTCATATTCCAAGATGACATTTTTATCTATGCAGCCACGCACAAAAGTTATCTGCTTCTTCTTAACATGCTCTACATTTTTGAATTCTAAATTCTTATTTACAAAAATATGAAGTTCATCATCCTTCAAAAAAGTTTTGATAAAAGCTTTTTCAGACTTATTTTCCAAATTACGATAGTTATCGTACACAACAATTTCCATAATCTCATTAATTTTACTAACCATTAACCTTTTAGCATTGTCCTTTGCAATATCAACAGACTCCAAACCACCCTCTTGATATGTGGAGACACAGACATATGCAGACTCTGGCTGCTGAAACCATGATGGAGCACCCTGAATATTTATATCCGAATAAACAAGCATTTTGGAGAATAGAAAAGATGAAAGCGTTTTCACAAGCGATACCGCTATGGCTTCAAGAAACATAAAAACCCCCTTTAGATATCCTTATTTATAGTATAATTTAGGATTAAAAAATTACAACATTTTTTATTGAAAAAAAGTACTTCTATATGTATAATGAAAATATCCGAAGGGAGGTTACTTATGAGAAAGAATTTGGCAGTATTACTTTTAATCTTAGGATTTGCAATATCTGGTTTTACTCAGCAAGTTGCTGGTAATATAGAAAAGTTTGAAGGGAAAGTGATTTTATATCCTTATGGTGGTGTTAAAGGTGTTGCAGCTAAAAATGGAATGGAATTTAAAGTAAAAGACAGTGTCAGAACCTTTCAAAAGTCCAACGCTTTTATCAAATTCATTGATAGTTCTAAAATTGTTGTAAATGAAAACTCTATTCTCTATGTGAAAGACATAACAAATTTGAACCTAAAAAATGGTAAAGTGGTATTTGATATCCAAAAACAGGGAGACAAAGAGGGTATCAAAATAGCAACCAAAACAGCAATCATCGGTGTGAAAGGTACTAAATTCCTGGTAGCAGTAAGCAACAATGAGGTTGATGTTATTCTAAAAGAGGGTGAAATCTCTGTAAAGGCTGTAAAAGGGGATTTCAAAAGATACCTACAGAAAGAAGAAGAGGATTATGAAAAATTTGTAAAAGATACCAAAGAGGACTACGAAGAATATAAAAGGAAGATGCAGGAAGAGTTTGTGGAATTTGTCAAAGAATTTACTATGAAAGATGAGATGGGAGTCAGTATCAAAGGCAACGAAGTTAGAAATATAAAAGACTTAAAAGAGTTTGAAGATGAATTCGAACTCTTAAATAAATTTTAACGGTAAGACCGATGCATCACACAGTTGGATGGATTGTTTTTTCCTGTATTATAGTTTTCTTACTCTTTCTGGATTTGGGGGTTTTCAATAAAAAGGCCCATGTAATAAGCCTAAAAGAAGCGGTAATAACCAGCGGTATATGGATTTCCATAGCATTCGCATTCAACATTGGTATATATATCTTTAATGGTGAGCAACAGGCAATCGAATTTTTAACAGGTTATATCGTAGAAAAAGCTCTCAGCGTAGATAACATATTTGTAATAATAATGATATTCAATGTCTTCCAAATACCTGCTCAATTTCAACACAAAATACTGTTTTGGGGTATTATCGGTGCCATAGTAATGAGAGGGATAATGATTTTTGTTGGTATCGCTCTCATTGAAAAGTTCCACTGGATATTTTATATTTTCGGGGCGCTTCTCATATACAGTGCAGTGAAGATGGCGATGAAGAATGAAGATGAAGAGGTAGATTTTGAACAAAAATGGTATATCAAACTTTTCAAAAAATTCTACCCTATCAGCAACGATAGAGAAAGTGGTAAGTTTTTAGTTAAAGAAAATGGGAAAACTCACATTACCCCCCTACTCCTTACTCTCATTGCAGTTGAATTCACCGATGTGATATTTGCCATAGATTCCATACCTGCGATTTTTGCAATTACAACAGACTCATTTATAGTTTTCACATCAAATATCTTTGCTATCTTAGGTTTGAGATCCCTCTACTTTGCATTGTCTGGTATCATCGAAATATTCCATTTCCTTAAATACGGTCTTGCATTTATCTTAGGTTTCGTAGGGGTAAAAATGATAATTGCCGATTTTGTAAAAATCCCTGTTTTATTGTCATTAATCATAATCATTGGCACCTTGAGTGTTTCTGTTTTTATGTCTATGATCTTACCAAAGACAAAAAACAAGTGAATTGATTTAGTGGAAGTAATTAACTAAAACCTATGCAAAAAATAGCCGTCAGCGAACTGAAAATTGGTGACAAAGTGCTAAAACTCGATGCAAGTTGGATCGAGACTCCATTTCTTACTCATAAATTCACAATAAAAGATCATAGTGATATCAAAAAGTTAAAAGACAACGGTATCCAATATGTATTCATAGAACCGAGAAAGATCGAGAAAGATCTAAAACAGATTCTTGAAGAAAATAAACCGATATTAGAGAATATCCAAAAAGAAGAACTACCAAAACACTACATAGAGTATCAAAACTTGTCAAAAGCAACTGAGATATATGAACAATCAGTCAAGATCATTCGTTCAGTAATGGAAGATGTAAGATCCGGAAAACTATTCGACGATACAGGGGTAAGATTAGTTGCAGACAAGATCACAGAACTCACTGTAAAAAAAGGTGATCTTCTATCAAGCGTAGCAAAATTGAAAAGTTATGATGATTATACTTTTCAACACTGCGTAAATGTATCAGTATTTGCAACATCTTTGGGAAAATTGATGGGTCTATCTCAAAAAGAACTCAATATGTTAGCTACAAGCGCACTATTGCACGATGTGGGAAAGATGCTTGTACCAAAAAATGTCTTAAACAAACCCGCCAAACTAACCGATGAAGAATTCAAAATAATGAAAACCCATGTTACAGCTGGCTACGAATACCTTATCAAGAATGGTCTCGATCCAGCCGATCTAAAAATCGTTATCGAACACCACGAACGATACGATGGCAGCGGTTACCCCTATGGTTTGAAAGACCCTGAGATATCGATATTTGGTAAAATCGGTGCAGTTGTAGATATCTACGATGCTATCACGAGCAACAGGGTGTATCATAAAGGGATGGAACCCCCTTCTGCACTTAAAATGATGTTTAAATGGACCGATAGTCATATAAACAAAAAAGTTTTTGAGTTTTTTATCACCCATATCGGTATCTACCCTGTGGGGACACTGGTGCTTCTAAATACAAATGAGTTGGCTGTGGTTGCCAAGATTACAAGAAATCCCACATCCCCAATTGTTGCAGTGTTTAAAAATCCGAAGGGTGAAGATATACCGATATATACAATAGATCTTTCTAAAAAAAGTGTATTAAACAAGAAGATTATAGGACCCGTAAATCCAGAGACAGTTGACATAAACAAAGAAATCTACGATATTATAGAAAAGATAAACGAACAAAACTAAATGGAAGTGGTTGAGTGGCTGGTGCCCTCCGGAGGCTTCAAACCTCGGCTGTTTCGCCAAAAGCGAAAGGAAGGTTCGATTCCTTCACACTTCCGCCATAAATCATTAAAAGATAGCTTCCTCTGTCTGCTTTTTCTGCCTTAACATCTCTTTGTTGTATGTTGATATGATGTCTCTTCTCGTAACGATACCCAACACCCTCTTCTCTGGATCAATCACGGGCAGAAGTTCTACATTCCTTGTTCCGATTAGTTCTATCGCTTCTGCTAAGTTATTCTCTGGTGAGACTGTTGGTGCATCCTTATCGCATATCTCACTTGCCACCACGAGATCCTGCAACCCTTCTTCAAAAACAAACTCCCTTATCTCCTCAAACCTCAACACCCCCACCAATCTATTATCGTTATCTATCACCGGAAAGCTATTATGCTTCGTCGTTGGAATAAAATGTATGATATCATCAAATTTCATATCCTCCTTTATCACTATAGGATCCTTTTTCATTATATCTTTTACCTTGATCTCCTGCAAAAACATCAAAAAATACTCATTTTTGTGTATGGGAGAATCGCTTCTAAACTGCATCTGACTTTTGTAAAACTTAACTTTTCTAAGCGATAAAAATGTCAAGGTACTCACCCACATAGCTGGGACTATGAGTTGATAATTTCCCGTAAGCTCGCTGACCATAATGATCGCAGATAATGGTGTCTTAGCCAATCCTGAGAGGAAACCAGCCATACCCACCACAGCGTAAGCACCAGGATTGGGAGCTAATGCAGGAAAATATCTATTTAAAATAAGCCCTACCAAACCACCTGTGACAGCACCTATTATCATAGTAGGAGCAAATGTACCCGCACTATTTCCACTTCCTATAGTAAAAGATGTGGCAAATATCTTTGCAATTAAGATTATAAAAAGCATATTCAGTGCAATATCAGATTGTATTGCCTGATCTATTATGAAATACCCTGCACCCAATACCTCTGGTACAAAAAATGCAATCAACCCTGTAAGAAAAGCACCCAAAAGCATTTTATAAAACTTGTGAATCTTCATGAAATCGAAATATAATTTCACCTTGTGATAAACTTTTGTATAGAAATGTCCAACCAATATACATGCAACAATGAGTAGAGTATAACCAACCAACTCAAGAGGATTGGAAAAGTTTGCATTCAGAGAATAAAAGAGTGGACTCCAGCCAAAGATACTACAAAATACTGAATACGCTATGATTGAAGTGATTGTTGAAGGCAATAGAGCCTCATACTCCATATCAGAACTTGAGTATAGGACCTCAGCGGCAAATATGGCACCGGCAAGAGGGGAACGGAATATAGCCCCAACCCCAGCACCCATGCCAGCAGCGGTAAGGATCCTCCTTTCTTTTTCGGTAAGATGGAAAATCTGTGATAATACAGAGCCTACACCAGCCCCAATATGAGATATAGGCCCCTCACCACCACCTGAGCCACCAGAACCTATCGTAATAGATGAAGTCAATGTTTTGATCACAGGGACCTGCCACCTAATCAAACCTTGGTTTTTGTGTATGGATGATATTGCAGCATCCAACCCCGCCCCTTCCGTCTCAGGAGCAAATTTTAAAACAAGAATAGCAGATATAAAAGCCCCAATTACTGGAACAACGATAAGAAAAAACCTTTTAAACTCACCCACTGGAAAATGAAAAATAGATACCTCACCAGTTGCCTCAGGAGGCACATAACCTGCAAGATAATACAGGAAAAATTGACTTGTAAGTTGAAGTAAAGTATAAAAAATTATAGCCGCAATACCAGCAACAATCCCAACAATGGTACCCAATATAAACCATTTACCTACAACGGGTAAATTGTATTTCTTTACAAAATCATAACCCATTAAATAAACCTTTTGAAAAATATCTTCATGCTAAAATACAGATTTAAGATAGTGGTAATCAGCACAGAAATGGCGATTGTAACCATCATTGCAATCTGATACTTCACCGCCACAGTCGGATCAGACCCAGCCAAAATCTGCCCCGTCATCATTCCCGGAAAGAAAACGATCCCTACACTACTCATATTGGTAATTATCGGCATAAGTGCAGATCTAAGGGATTTTTTAAAAAATATAGATACTGCTTCGAAATTAGTGGCACCTAAACTGAAAAGTGTCTCTATAAGATCGTAATTCTCTTTTAAATCGGAATTGAATCTATCAAGGGCAACGGCACAGGCATTCATGGAATTACCCATGATCATACCGCTTATAGTGATAAAATACCTCGCATCATACCATACCTCAGATCCAACTATAACAGCTTGGAATATGAATGTGATAATAAAACTACTTAAAAATATCGTAGGGTATATAAAAAAAACTTCTCCGATCTTCGATTTTTGTATAACGGTCCTCGATGCCACTACTGACATAATTGTAAAAAATATCAAAACAATCCAAGCAGTATTAATTTTAAAGATATACATAAGCACAAATGATCCTATAAAAAGCTGTACAGACATTCTCAAAAGAGAATAGATAAAGTCTTTGAGGATACCTAATTTCAAGATATGGATCAATAGACCAAGCCCACCGCTAAAAAGATAAAGTATTATCATAGAAACAAGGCTTATATCCTTTGCACTACCTGACATCTCAAGCACCTATCAGATCTTTTATTCTATCAGAGGTAATGCTACCAATGGGTTCTTGAAGTTTACCATCCTCAAAAAAAAGTTTCTTATCCGAATCTACAATCATATTTACCGAATGGGAAACTATTATAATCCCTGTTTCATGCTTTATTTTATTCAAAAAGCTTAAAAAAAGTGATTCTGTGTGGATATCCAAAGCAGAAGTAGGTTCATCCAGCAGAATAAATTCAGGTTTTATCAAAAGAGACCTTATGATGCTTATTCGCTGTTTCTCCCCGCCAGAGAGGTTCTTTACATCTTTCTCTAAAATCTCCTCACCCAAATTAAAACTTGATAAAAGATGCTTAAGTAAATCTCTATCCAAAAAAACAGATCTATTAGCCCTAAAATCGAAAATAAACTCAAAATTCTTCATTACACTTCCAGGGATAAACTCCGGAATCTGCCTTATGTAATGTACCTTTTTCCTTATCTCTTCTAAAGAATATTTCTCTATCAAATTTTCGCCATTGAGGTAAATAGATCCTTCATATCTTATCAAAAACCCAAGCGCTTTTAGAAAGGTGGATTTTCCAACTCCACTCTTACCAAAAATCGTATAAATGTACCCTTTTTTGAAACTATAATCAGATATATCTACAAGATACTTATCCGCTACCTTTACCCTAAAATCCCTTATTTCTAAGCTACTCATAACTTTCTAAAAATAAATAGGCCCTTTTTATCGGTATAACTGAGTATATCGTTCCCACAGAGTTCGAGTTTCAATTCATCTTTGATCTTATCTGGTAGTTTTAAAAAATTACTCATTAAAGCCTCTATCTCCTCATCCGTTGCACCCAACCTACTTGCCCATTCTTTAAAATCATGTTTTTTATAGATGTTTGTAAAAAATTCCAATCTAAAATTATCACCGATAAAATTTATTATCTCTTTTACCGTATAGCTTCTTATGTGGCTGTTGTCCCTAAGGTATTCCAAAACATTTAGATACGCATCATCAATATCAACAATGCTATCAATTAAAACAAAATACCCTTTATGCTTCGATACCCTAAAAACCTCATTAAAAAAGCTTTTGGGGTCTATAAAATGATGTAGTGCTATCCTACACCCTACAACATCAAAAAAATCTCCTTTAAAAGGGATTTCGGTTGCAGCACCAACTATGGCAGATGCAAGCTTGTACTCTTTGAGAGCCGTTTTGGCCATATTGAGACTGAGATCGATGGCAAACTTATTCTCAGCGTTAAACACCTTTGTAAAATGCCCTGCACCTGTAGCCACATCAAGAAGATTTTTGAAACTAATTTCTGAAAAATAGTTTCTTACAATCTCGAGATCATCACCCTTTTTGTGATCAGAGCTGACCAGATACCTCTGGGCAGACCCGTCAAACCCAAGATTATTTTGAGACTTCACGATATACATCCTCTAAAAAGTTTGCAACAGATGACCCCTGTACATCAAACTCCAAAAGAAAAGCATCATGCCCATAATCAGATTCGATATTTACCCACTTTACATCTCTACCCAACTTTTTTAGAATACTTACGATCTCTTCGGTTTGATATGTGGGGAAAAGAAAATCTGAGGTAAAAGTAATGAACAAAGACTTGCAGGTGATTCTGCTTACCGCCTCTTCAAAAGAGCCATAACCATAAGATAGATCGAATATATCCATCGCCTTTATTATATAAAGATAACTGTTGGCATCAAACCGCTCAGTGAATTTATACCCATTGTATCTCAAATAGTTTTCCACTTCAAAATAACCCATGAAGTCGTAGATACCTTCCAGTGTAGCATACCTTCTACCAAATTTTCTCTGAAATGAAGCATCAGACATAAAAGTAATGTGTCCTGCCATCCTTGCTATTGCAAGCCCATCTTTTGGGAATGTTTTGCCGTAATAGTCCCCCCCAAGCCAATTCGGATCCTTCATGATAGCATGCCTGCCAATGGTATTAAAAGCTATTGCCATAGGTGTTATTCTACCAGCAGTAGCAATCGGTATTATGGAATTCACCTTTTCGGGAAAGGTCACAGCCCATTCGAGAGCCTGCATACCACCCATCGAACCACCCGCAACACATAAAAGTTTTGGTATACCTAAGTGATCTATTAACTTTTTCTGTAATTTTACCATATCTTTTACTGTGAATACAGGAAATCTCAGTCCATAAGGCTTACCTGTGGATGGATCAATGGATGCAGGACCTGTGGTACCGTAGCATGAACCCAAAAAATTAGAGCAGATGATGAAATACTTATCCGTATCAAAAGGCTTACCGGGACCTATCATATCATCCCACCAACCAGGTTTTTGATCATCGGGGGAATACAACCCAGCAGCATGATGGCTCCCTGTAAGGGCATGACAGATGAGGATAGCGTTGGTTTTGTCTTTATTCAAAGTTCCATAGGTTTCATAAGCAACGGTCAACTTTGAAAGGATTCTACCGCTTTCAAGAAAAAAATCATCTTTGAAGAATACCGTTTTCGGCTTTACTATACCAACGGAAGATTTTTCCATCTAATTTCCTCCATAAAAAAAGCCTCTTCGGGTAGAAGAGGCTGTGATATCTATCATAGCCTTATCTATCCTTATACAAGGCGGGATTTAGCACCTGACATTGTAAAAATACAACCGGTTGCTGTGGCGTCACAGGGCCCGTCCCTCGACCACTCTCGATAAGGTAGAAAATCATACCATTTATTTTATAAATGTCAATTACTTTGATTGTTAAATCATATTAAAAAAGAGCTTTGATCTTCTCCTCATCACCTATCACCACTATCTCATCCCCCTCTTCAAAAACGATATCTGGATTTTTGATGATCTTCGATACACCATTTCTTCTAATGGTCACGGCGTTTAAATCATATCTATTTCTCAAATCGATCTCTTTCAAAGACTTACCCACAAACTTAGATGGGACCTTTACAGTAGCCACAGTAGTGTCATCATACATATGAAATAGATCCAGTATCTCCGGTTTTGCAATCTTATCAGAAAGCTTGATAGCTACCTCTTTTTCTGGTAAGATAACTTCATCTGCTCCGATCTTTTGTAAAATCTCTTTTTGTATAACACTATTTGCCTTTGCTATGATCCTTTTTGCCCCCAATTTCTTTAAAATAGTCACAGACAAAACAAGAGCCTCAAAATTGCTACTCAATCCAACAATTATATAATCATACTTCGACACATCAAACTCTTTTAGAGACTCCTCAGACGAAGCATCTGTGATAACTGCCTCTGAAACAAGATCTTTTATCCTATTTACAATCTCTGGATTCTTATCAACAGCCAACACGTTTAGCCCCTTTTGAGACAATTGAACTGCAACTTCAAAACCGAAAATCCCAAGCCCTATGACTAATACATCCCTTTTTTTCATAATTTACCCCAAAATTATTTTTTCTTCAGGATATCTTATTTTAGTTGGATTATCATGCCCCAACAGTGACAAGATAAGAGCATTAGTACCTATCCTACCTATAAACATACAGAAGATAAGAATTAGTTTACCTGCTGTTCCAATTTTCATCGTAATACCTAAAGATAAACCTACTGTTCCCAAAGCTGATGCCACTTCAAAAAGCATATCCATAAAATCATAATTATAAAAATAAAGCATGCTCAATGTAGCAACAATTAAAACAAAAATATAAGCGGCAATCAATGAAAAAGCCCTTAGTATCTGAAAATATGGTATCTCCCTCTTGAAAAGAACAATTTTATTCTCACCATTTAATATATTTTTAATAGATAGAATTGAAATTGCAAAGGTAGAGGTTTTAATCCCACCCCCTGTACCCCCAGGGGATGCACCAATAATCATTAGAATGACCAACGCAAACTTGCTAATATTAGTAATCTTAGTAAGATCGACAGAATTAAATCCAGCCGTCCTTGCAGAAACAGATTGAAAAAACCCGTCAAGGATAGACATATCATCTTCCAAGACACTTAAGATTACCACTCCAAAGATGATCAAAAAAACAGTTGTATACAAAACAAGTTTGGTATGAACTTTGAGTCTTTTGTACCTATCTTTACGATTCAAAAAATATTTATGAAGATCATATATAACATAAAATCCCAATCCACCGGAAATGATTAACAACATAATCGTAACTTTTATGAGCCAATTCATACCAATAATACTATTGTCGAATGGAGAAAATCCTGCATTACAAAAAGCGGAAACAGAATGAAAAATACCATTATAGATCGAAAAAGTGAAACTATACCCATCTATTAGAAAACCGATTGTTAACAATATTGCTCCAAAAAACTCAATAAGGAATGTGTAAAAAACAATATATTTTACAATATACTCAGCCTCGTTCATTCCGAAAACATCCGTTAGATTTTGCACAATAATTCGCTGTTTTAAGTCAAGCTCACCTCTCAAAAACAAAAATAATGATGTGGTGAGAATCATTATACCAAGCCCACCCAACTGTATTAACCCCAAAATGACCATCTGACCCATAATGGTAAAATTTGAAGTATTGGTAACTACAAGGCCAGTCACACAAACTGCCGATGTGGATGTAAATAGAGCATCGATATAACTCAAATGACCTTTATACATATTAGGAATCATGAGCAATAATGAACCTATCGCTATTAAAACAAGAAAGGTGATGACAAAATAAGGCCAAACATTATGTTTGTTCATTGAGGCAGTATATACCTACCAACAGAATTTGTCAACACAAACATTGAACCAGAGCACCTAAATGATGCTGTAGAACTAATGAATCTTTGTAGTATTCAAGGATTATTATCTGTATTGAACCACAAAAATTAGGTGCTCGGTGAACTTTGAACCTGAGCACCTAAATGATGTTTTAGAGCTAATGAATCTTTGTAGTATTCAATGATTAATATATGAATTGAATCACATAAATTAGGTGCTCGGTAAACATTGAACCCAAGCACCTAAATGGTATCGTAGTGCTTTTTAGTCATTTTAGTATTTAGATATAGATAACTGTTTTAAACCCCATAAGTTAGGTGCTCGATAAACTTTGAACCTTGAACCTTGAACATTGAACTTTGAACTTTGAACTTTTATTTAGAACGACGGAGGATAATTTACCCAGAGGACCTCTGTGATCCCATCGTGGGCATTTTTCCACGAATGCGGTTGAGTGGATTTATAAACAGCCGAATCCCCTTCCTCCAATATGAAATGTTCCCCTTCCACTACAATCTCCAATTTCCCTTTCATCACATAGGCAAACTCTTCACCTGTATGGCTATGCTGCTCCTTACCGCTAAACGCTCCCGGCTCTAAGATCATGTACAAAGCCTGCAACTCAGAATCACTAAACTGAGGACGCAACAACTCATACACCACCTTCGACTTGGGATTCGTCATTCTATTTCTCTCTCCCCTCTTCACCACAACTCTCTGAGTCTTTGTGGGGGACTCAAAGAAATACATCATATTTACATCCAAAGCATCCGCAATCTTCTTTAAAGAAGATACCGTTGGGGATACGAGATCTCTTTCCACTTGCGACAGAAAGCCCAAAGAACAGCCAGATATTTTAGAGAGCTGACGAAGGGTCAAATTTTTCTTTATTCTTAATTCAACTATTTTTTTACCAATACTCATAGCGTTCATTATATAAAACAAAAAATAGAGTGTCAAGAGGAAAAATCTATGCTAACATGCAGAATTAACACAATTTTAGACATACATTGTAGTTCAGTTTAATTTTATAAAAAACACAACGATTTAAATATTATTTTATAATTTTCAATGACACGAAACTTTTAATTATTAATAAAAATAACTGCTATTTTTAAACATTGGATAAATAAAAAAATGTTTGACAAAGTCGATTTAATACTTTATAAGGTAGTTCATAATTTAGAACTTTGACTAATTAACTAACAAGGAGGCAACATGAAAAAAACTGTTATTTCAGGAATTGTTGCAGCAATGATGACTGTTGGTAGCATGGCTTATGCCGCTGGTGAACTTTCTTTAGGTATTCAAGGACCAGAAACAGGAAACTTGGCTACTTACGGACAGAAAACACTCGCAGGTGCAAAATTGGCTGTTGATGAAATCAACGCAAAAGGCGGTATCAACGGCAAAACATTAAAACTTATAAACTACGATAGCAGAGGCGACAAGGCCGAATCTGCAAACATCATCCAGAGATTCATAAACAAAGACAAAGTATGCGGCGTAATAGGTGAGCCTACTTCAGGTGCAACATTCGTTATAGGGCCTATAGCAAACAAGGCATCTTTACCAATTATCTCTGCAGGTGCCACTGCTGATGGTGTTGTAGAAGGTAAACCATTCGTTTTCAGAGATACCCTTCTCGACTCTGATGGTGCTCCAGCTACATTAAAATTCTTGATGGACACTAAAAAGTGGAAAAACTTTGTTCTTTTTACTTCAGTAAACAACGATTACAGCGTTTCTATGACTAAAATATTCAAAAACGCTGCACAAAAATATGGTGCAACTATAGTATCAGAGCAGAAGGTATCCGACGGAGATAAAGATTTCTCTGCTCAGGTTACTGCTATCAAAGGGCAAAAATTTGATGCTATTATTTACACAGGATACTACCCAGAGGCATCTCTTCTTCTTCTCGAGTTGAGAAAGCAGGGGATTAACGCTCCTATCATTGGTGGCGACGGACTTCTTTCACCTGATCTTTGGAAGGTTGCAAAAGATGCAGCTCTTGGCTCTATAATCTACGCTGGATTCTCTCCAGAGGCAAAAGCTAAGAAGATTCAGGAATTCGTAGAAAAGATGAAATCTCGTGGCGAAGCAGATATGTTCTCTGCTCAAGGGTACGATGCAGTTTATCTCTTTGCTGAGGCTATGAAAAAAGCAAAAGTAACAGACTGCTCAGATGTAAAACAGAGAAAAGCCATCAGAGATGCATTGGCAAACATGCCTGAATTTGATGGTGTGAGCGGTAAAATGAAGTTTGACAAAGAAGGCAACGCCATCAAAAAGCCTTTCATCCAGGAAGTTGCTAAAAAACCAAATGGCGAATACTATCTTAAACTTTTAAACGAATAAATTTAAAAGGGGAGTTCTTCTCCCCTTCCTTTTAAAAATGAGCACTAATATAAATATCCTTTTACAATATAAATAACTTCAAGGAGATACCGTGTTAAGCACACTTTTTCAACAGATCATTAATGGTATTACTGTTGGTAGTATCTACTCTCTCGTAGCCCTCGGATACACAATGGTGTATGGTATTATAAAATTGATTAATTTTGCCCACGGCGATATTTTCATGGTTGGAGCATTCATAGGGCTACTTATATCGATCAAGTTAGGAGCAAATTTCATAGTTGTCATCTTTATTGCAATGGTTTTGACATCCTTTTTAGGGGTAATGGTAGAAAAGATCGCCTACAATCCTCTACGAAATAGAAATTCCGCGAGAATTTCTGCACTCATCAGTGCTATCGGAGTATCGATATTCATATCAAACCTTGTTGTATTGATAAACGGTCCCCAAAATGAATCTTATCCAGCATTATTACCAAATAATGTATTACAGCCATTAATAATAGTGATTTCGATAGGTCTTATGTATGGCCTTTACTATATAGTCCACAATACCAAAATCGGTATAGCCATGAGAGCTGTATCCCATAATGTAAATACAGCAAGATTGATGGGGATAAATCCCGATCTTGTGATATCGTTTACATTCGCCATAGGATCTTTTCTTGCTGGGGCAGCTGGAGTGCTTGTGGGTACCTATTACAGGGCTGTAGATCCATTTATGGGGATGATGTTTGGATTAAAGGCTTTCATTGCCGCAGTATTGGGTGGTATCGGAAGTATCCCCGGTGCAATGGTGGGTGGACTTATTTTGGGGCTTACCGAAGTTTTAGGAGTGGCATTCATTTCATCATCTTTTAGAGATGCAATTGCTTTTGGAATATTGATACTGATACTCATCATCAAGCCAGCCGGTCTCTTTGGCAAAAAAACAAAAGAAAAGGTGTAAGAGGTAGCGATGGATCTTTCATTCATATTAAACGACTATGTCATACAGGTAGCCACAAATACAGGAATAAATATCATAATGGTATTGGGACTAAATTTAATCACTGGTGTCACAGGGCAACTCTCTTTGGGTCATGCTGCATTTATGAGCATCGGTGCATACGCATCTGCATTCATTTCTACAAAGTTGGGTGTTCCCTTTGCTCTTTCTTTGATCTTTGGAACCCTTACAGGAGCAATATTCGGAGCTATCTTGGGTATCCCTATCTTGAGACTCAGAGGTGATTACTTAGCAATTGCCACCTTAGGTTTTGGAGAGATAATAAGAGTATTCTTGCTCAATACAGATTTCTTGGGTGGTGCTCTTGGAATTTACAACATTCCAGATGCCACAAACTTCTGGAATGTATTGGCTTTTGTGATTTTTACAATATTCTTTATGTATAGACTTGAAAAATCCCGCCATGGCATGGCGATCAAAAGTATCAGGGAAGATGAAATAGCATCAGAGATGATGGGGATCAATATCGCAAGATATAAAATAATATCGTTTACGATAGGTTCCGGCTTTGCTGCTTTAGGTGGCACACTCTATGCTCATTTCATGACATACATAAACCCAGTGGATTTCGGCTTTATGAAATCGATTGAACAACTCTGTATGCTTGTGTTGGGTGGTATGGGATCTATTTTTGGAGCAGTTGTAGGAACAATCGTATTAAGCACGATCCCAGAATTCTTGAGATTTGCATCTGAATACAGAATGCTCACATACGGAGTTGTCCTGATATTGATGATGATCTTTAGGCCTCAAGGTCTATTCGGCAAAATTAAAGTGAATGTATAGGTGAACTATGGCTGAGATTTTATTAGAACTGAAAAATATATCGATGCACTTCGGTGGTTTGAAAGCGGTTGATGATGTTTCCTTTGTGATTTACAAGGGTGAGATATTGAGCCTCATCGGACCCAACGGAGCAGGTAAAACTACGGCATTTAATGTGATTACAGGTGTATATATACCTACACTCGGTGATGTAATTTTTAAAGGAACACGGTTAAATGAAATGAAACCCTACAAGATTACCGAAATGGGTATCGCAAGGACATTCCAAAATATCAGACTATTCGGGCAACTCTCTGCAATCGACAACATAATTATCGCTATGCACTGTAGAAGAAAATCGAATATGCTTCAATCGATATTCAGAACCTTTGCCTACAAAGCGGAGGAGAAACAGTGTATTGCGGAGGCGGAGGCGCTTTTAGATTACATGGGGCTTCTTGGTGATAGAAACGAGCAGGCGCAAAACCTACCTTACGGAAAACAAAGAAAGTTGGAGATAGCAAGGGCACTTGCCACTGGGGCTGAACTCCTGCTCCTTGATGAACCTGCCGCCGGTATGAACCCCCAAGAAACTGAAGAACTGATGGAAACGATACAAAACATTAGAAAAGACTTAGAAAAAACAGTATTTCTCATCGAACACGACATGAAGCTCGTAATGGGTATCTCGGATAGAATAGTCGTGTTTGACTATGGTAAACTTATAGCCGAAGGTAAACCTGAAGAGATAAGAAAAAACCCAAGAGTAATCGAAGCATACTTGGGTAAAGAGGTAGAAGAAGATGCTTAAACTGAAGAACATTCATACAAAATATGGACACATTGAGGCACTAAAAGGTATAGATATCCACATAAAAGAAGGAGAAATAGTAACGATCATCGGGGGAAACGGTGCTGGTAAAACCACCACGCTAAATACGATTTCTGGTATCATCAAGCCTGTGGCTGGTGAGATACACTTTTTAAATAAGGATATCACCAATTGGAAAGCAGATAAAATAGTTGCCGAAGGGCTTGTTCAGGTACCGGAGGGGAGACAGATTTTTCCAAATCTTACTGTTTTTGAAAATTTACAACTTGGAGCTTACCTTGTAAAAGATAAGGTCAAAGTGGCTGAGAAATTAGAATATGTCTATTCCTTATTCCCAAGATTAAAAGAGAGAGAAAAACAGCTCGGTGGCACCCTCTCAGGTGGTGAACAACAGATGCTTGCCATAGGTAGAGCACTCATGTCTGATCCAGTACTTCTTCTGCTTGATGAACCATCTTTGGGGCTTGCACCTATCGTAGTACAGAACATATTCAAAATCATACAAGATATCAACAAACAGGGGACTACCATCCTCCTTGTAGAACAAAATGCTCATATGGCTCTTTCTATAGCCCATAGGGGATACGTAATCGAAACTGGAAAAATCACACTTGAAGATGATGCCAAGAATCTCCTCAAAAATGATGAGGTAAGAAAAGCTTATTTAGGTGGATAACAGATGTAAAAAAGTGGATAACAGATGTAAAAAAGGTGGGTTGTCTTACCCACCTTTTTTATTATACCTTAAATTTCTTAATAAGACTTAATAGTTCGCCGGCAAGTCTACCTAAATTGTCAGCAGCATTTAATACCTCATCGGCACTGATATTAGATGTTTGTAAACTTGTAGCAAGTGTGTTTATATCAACAGCAACCTGATCAGACACTTTACTCATCTGCTCCACTGAAGATGCTACCTGCATAATCTTGTTCTGTAAATTTCCGATCTCAGATACTATCTGATCCAGAGATGAGATTGCTTCCTGAGAAAGCTCAACACCTTCATCAACCTTATGAACCCCTGCATCCATCTTTTCAACAGCTACACTTACCTCTTTTTGAATACCTCTAATCATCTGTTCTATCTCAGCAGTGGCTGATTGTGTTCTTTCCGCCAGTTTTCTTACTTCGTCAGCAACTACAGCAAAACCTCTCCCATGCTCCCCTGCCCTTGCTGCCTCAATTGCGGCATTTAGAGCTAAAAGGTTTGTTTGATCTGCAATATCTCTTATCACATTTGCGATTTCACCAATTTGCTGCGACTTTTCACCTAAGTTTGCTACAACCTTAGAAGTTTCTAAAACGGTATCTGCTATCGATTGAACCTCTTTTGTTGTCTTATTTACTACATCTTTACCCTTTATAGCCAGTTTCGCAGTATGCTCTGCGGCTCTTGCCATTTCGGTGGCATTTATAGCTATACCTGATACTGTTTGGGTCATCTCCTCGGCGGCTGTAGCTATCTGATTGGCTCTATCATTCTGCTCTGAAATAGAATTCTTGTTTTCCATCGAAGTACTGTGGAGCTGCTCTGATGCTGCAGAGATTGTATCCGCAGAAGAACGGACACTACCTATCACCTGAGCCAACTCTTTAACCATATTTAAAGTGTATTCAACCACACTTTCAGGTACAGGGTTATCTATTTTTAGAGTTAAATCTCCACTTGATACTTGCTTTAAAATATCTTTAACAAACTCAGGTTCCCCACCCAAAGGTTTGAAAACCGATCTTATGGTAGAATACCCTATTATAATAAAAAGTATTACATAAATTATTATAGAACCAACAATAACAGTAGAAAGTATATTTATTTCTTTCTGCGTATCTACTAAATGGATATTCATATCCTCTTCTTGAAATGTAGTAAACTCTTCAATTGCCTTTTTATAAGAATTATAAGTGGCAGGGACTATTGTAGCCATTTCTGCACTGGCAACTTCCACACTACCTTCATTTAAATACCCTATGATCCTTTTTTGCACATTTATATAAGCCTCTCTATTTTTTTTGATCTTTTCAAGTAGCTCCTTCTCTTTAGGTAATTCAAGCTTTGGTTCTAAGACCTTTAGTATCTCACCTATCTCATTTCTTAATGCATCTATCTCTTTTATATGTTCTTTAGATTCGCCCATGCTATACCCGAGAACGGCATCTCTAAGGTTTATACCGATACCATTCACTTTATCAAGAATATTATTAGCTTTCTCCACCTTGAAATAATGTTCATCTACCAATTCCTGAACATCTCTTTTTACTTCAAACAATTCATAAATAGCAAATCCCTGAATCAACATAACAATTATCGAAAGTACTAAGAATGATATAGTTAGTTTTCTCTTCAAATTACTTCTGCTCATAATTATCCTCCATTTTTAAGAACTGTTTTCACTAAAATATCGTTCTATGAAATCATGGTCATGAATCCCTAAATATTCCCTCTGGACTTTATAATCTTGCAAATATTTTTCTTTGAGCTTACAAAGATTGTCTAATTCACATCTAAGCATATTAATCTTTTTATCGACCCTTTTATGAAGCTCTTTAAACTTTTTTTTCTTAAAAAATGAACAGGAATGCTCTTTCATCTCTATCTTTTTTAAGATCTGCTCCTCCCTATTCAAAATCCTATTTTTCCTTTTTATCATTTCTATTGCAATTTCTATCTTTTTACCGTATTCTGACAAGGTTTGAGCTTTTAACTGTTTTATCTCGATATCCAAGCTATTTAGATCAAACATAGGGTTTAATATTACTATTATGAGATTTAATCAAGAGTTTTTTTTGTATGTTTATAACTTACTGTTTGAAAAATATGGTGATATGAAATGGTGGCCTGCAGAAACACCCTTTGAAGTGGTAATAGGTGCTATTTTAACACAAAATACAAGTTGGAATAATGTTGAAAAATCGATTGAAAATCTAAAAAAATTTAACCTCATCGAACCACATAAGATTGTTTCATCCGATGATTCCTTTCTGAAAGAGCTAATCAAACCATCAGGATTCTTCAATCAAAAAGTAGAGAGATTAAAAATAATATCAAAATTTATAATAGAAAAATGTAATGGTGATATAAGATACCTGAATAATTTAAATACAACCACAGCAAGGAAAGAACTTCTGTTTCTAAAAGGGGTAGGATTTGAAACTGCAGATTCCATCTTACTTTACGCATGTGATCATCCTATATTTGTGATAGACAAATACACAATGAGAATGTTTAAAAGGATAGGATTAGATTGGAAAGAAAAATATGAGATATTTCAAAAAGGGGTTATGGAAAATACCCCTAAGGATTTACAACTATACAGAAATTATCATGCTTTGATCGTAGAAAACTCTAAGAAACACTGCAAAATAAAAGTTGATTGTAGTGGATGCCCTCTTGAAAAAATATGCAATAAGAATATAATGTAAAACAATTTCACAGGTGGAGATGCAGTTGCTGTGTGTACACACAGAGGAAAGTCCGGACACCATAGGGTATGATGGTCGCTAACAGCGACCCGCCATGAGGCGAGGGAAAGTGCCACAGAAAACAGACCGCCGAGCATCTCGCTTAATTTATAGAGAATGCAAAATAAAATACAAACCAACTCAATTTTGCATACGAAATAGACTAATCGAGGTGCTCGGTAAGGGTGAAAAGGTGGGGTAAGAGCCCACCGCTCCTTCCGTGAGGATAGGAGGCACGGCAAACCCCATCAGGTGCAATGCCAAATAGGCAGGCGATAGAGGGTGACCCGCCCGATGCCTGCGGGTAGGCAGCAGGATTTAGCCAGCAATGGTTAAACAAGATAAATAACTGCATAAAACAGAATCCGGCTTATCTCCACCTGTGGAAATATTTTATTTTATATGAAATCTCTGTAAACTAAATATAACATTTTTTAAATTGTCTCTTTCAAATATTTTGGTATAATAGATATATGACAAAATTTAGTAAAAATTATATTAGAAAGATAGTTTTTTATTATGTAATTTTTTCATCTTTGTGGATATTCTTAAGTGATACTTGTCAAGTTTCATACCAAATTGGACAAAACAGTTTAGTAGAATAAGAAGTGGTA
>CAZFHX010000015.1:0-54994 GCA_964519265.1 uncultured Deferribacterales bacterium | reverse complement strand
TTTAAGATTTATGCAAGTATTATCAATAAAATAAATCATTTTTCAGGGGTGACTATTTAATTTAAAAAAACTGATTTTTATATCAGTATCAAAAAATTCCTCTTTCATAATAGCATTAGCATAAGCATACTTTTTATATACACCTTTTTTCAATTGTTCAACATGATGGGTTATCACTTTAGCCTTTAAAAAGATATTTATCCTTTTATCTTTAAATTTTAAAAATATGTTTAAAAGCTTTGGTATATGCACCGGCATTAATTCTTTTATATAAATGAACCTTAACCCTTTTTGCCGTAAATAACATGCAACCCATTGTTCTGGATTCTTTTCAAAAGAAAACAAATTAATATAAAAATCCCTTATCCTTTTAAAATCAACTAAGGCTAAATCTATACCCAATGACCACGAAACTTTGTTCCACTCACTACTTGCCCATACGATACTATACTCTTTCATTTTTTCAATATACTTTTTAATTATACAATCATCAATAACCCATGTATCAGCCTCTAAAAGTATTAAATAATCTGTTTCAGATGGGATATTATGATACGATTCAACCAACAGCTGAGAATTCCCTTTTAAATGCCCGGCATTTTCTGGCAATACAAGTACCTTATCAGCCAATGAATAAACAATATCTGGCAAACTATAACCATCTTTCTCACCATTAAAAGCAACTAATATATAATAATCGTATGACCTCCACTTATTCCTAATCAATCTTAAATTAGATATTAGATCATCAATTCTATTATAAACTCTTAATAAAACAGTAACTTTTACTTTAAGAAGACTATTTTTCATTCACTTACTTTTCCTCAACCCCTTCATACCTATATCTTTTCTATAATGACAACCTTCAAAATTTATTTTAATAACTTCCCTATAAACCTTATCTATGGCATCTTTTAGTTCCTTACCTTTCCCAGTAACACATAAGACCCTTCCACCATCTGTAACAACTTTTCCATCCTTCAATGCTGTGCCTGCATGGAAAACTTTTACAGCCTGATCAACATCTTCAAGTCCAACTATCTCATACCCTTTTTTAAATTCTTTTGGATAACCACCCGAAGCCATCACAACACCAACAGCAAATTCATCATACCATTCAAGGTTGAACCTATCAAGTTCACCTTTAATTGCAGACTCAATCAAATCAAATATATCCGATTTCATCCTGAACAATAATGGCTGAGTTTCTGGATCACCAAGCCTACAGTTAAATTCCAACACCTTTAACTCTTCATCCTTTATCATCAGCCCAGCATAAATAAACCCTTTATATGTAATCCCCCTACCCTTAAGTTCACGTATAAGTGGATACATAACCTTATTCATAGCATCTTGATGAACCTTTTCAGTTACAATTGGCGCCGGGGAATATGCCCCCATACCACCTGTGTTAGGTCCCTGATCATTATCAAAAACCGTCTTATGATCCTGACTTGAAGCAAAAGGTATAATCGTATTACCATCAGTAATTGCAATAAACGAAGCTTCCTCACCTTCTAAAAACTCTTCTATTACAACCTTACTTCCAGCTTCTCCAAAGATATTATTAACAAAGATATCCTTTAAAGCTTCTTTTGCCTCTTCCATAGTAAAAGCAACCGTCACGCCTTTACCTGCAGCTAAACCATCAGCCTTAATAACTATAGGAACACCTCTTTCTTCAATAAAATTTTTCGCATCCTCAAAATTATCAAATTCCTTGTAATAAGCAGTTGGGATATTAGCAGCAACCATAACATCTTTAGCAAAAGCTTTGCTCGCTTCCAACCTTGCAGCCTCTTTCACCGGTCCAAATATTAGTAACCCTTCTTCATTAAATCTATCCACAACTCCTTTAGAAAGTGGATCCTCAGGTCCTACGACGGTCAGATATATATTGTTATTTTTTACAAATTCTATCAATCTATCAAAATCATTAACTTTGATACCAACATTTTCACATTTATTCTCAATGGCAGTACCACCATTCCCTGGGGCGCAATAAACTTTACTTACTTTTAAGCTTTGGGCTAATTTCCACGCAATAGCATGTTCTCTTCCACCAGAACCTAAAACCAATACCTTCATAAAAACCTCTTTTAATGTTTGAAATGTCTTATATTTGTAAATACCATCGCAATACCATGTTCATCACAAGCTTTTATAACCTCTTCATCTCTAATAGATCCACCAGGTTGAATAATAGCTTTTATCCCTCTTTCAGCTGCTTCATCAATACTATCCCTAAAAGGGAAAAAAGCATCTGAAGCCATAGCAAGCCCTTCCAATGGTTTTCTCGCTTTTAAAGCTGCAATTTTACTTGAATCAACTCTACTCATCTGCCCAGCACCAATACCTACAGTTTGTTTATCGTTGGCATATACGATGGCATTTGATTTGACATGTTTAGCAACCTTCCATGAAAAATTCATTGCAGCATATTCAAAATCTGTAGGTTTTCTTTTGGTTGGGACATGCAATTTCCTAATATCTTCAATTTCATGCAAATCTCTATCCTGAAGTAAAAAGCCACCTACAACCTTTTTAAGATCAAGTTCGTTATCCCTATATCTTGTTATTTCACCTGTCTCAATCAATCTTAAATTCTTCTTTTCTCCCAAAAGATCCAAAGCCTCCCTACTGAATTTAGGAGCTATCACAACCTCTAAAAATAATTTCTTCAACTCCTCTGCTAAATTCCCATCAACTTCTCTATTTACTGCAACAATACCCCCAAATGCACTTACAGGATCACATTCTAAAGCAAGCTGATAAGCTTCTAAAATATCTTTACCTATAGCTACTCCACAGGGATTGTTATGTTTTACTATTACAGAGGCTGGTTCATCAAACTCTTTTAGTAATTCAAAAGCAGCATTTATATCCACGATATTATTAAAGGAAAGTTCCTTACCTTGTAACTTTTTAGAAGTTGACACCGAAACTTCTTTTATTAATGGATGGGTATAAAATGCTGAATTCTGATGAGGATTCTCTCCATACCTCATAATCTCATTTAATCTACCAGCAACAGTTACAAGTTCTGGGAACTTTACATCCAAAATCTGATTAAAGTATCTAGATATCATACTATCGTAAAAGGCAGTTAACGAAAAAGCTTTACGAGCTAAATCTATTCTTGTTTCATAACTGATCCCACCTTTTTCATCAATCTCCTTTATTATCCTATCATAATCATTTGGATCTGTTACTATTGCAACATATTTGAAATTCTTAGCAGCACTCCTTATCATAGAAGGTCCACCTATATCGATATTTTCAATAGCCTCTTCTAAACTCTCTCCTTCTTTAGAAATAGTTTCCTCAAAGGGGTATAAATTTACCACAACCATATCTATGTCTTGTAAGTTGTGATTTTTCATTGTTTCTCTATGTTTATCGTTGTCTCTGATATTCAATATACCAGCGTGAACTTTAGGATGAAGTGTTTTAACCCTTCCATCCAACATCTCTGGAAATCCCGTGAATTCTGAGATTTCTATTACAGGAATACCATTATCTTTTAAAATCTTGTATGTGCCACCTGTTGATAAAAGTTCTACACCTTTTGATGCTAAAAATTTGGCAAAATCAACTATTCCGTCCTTTTTAGAAACACTTATTAAAGCTCTTTTTGGCATTATGTTCATATATACCTCCGAAACTTATTCTTTTACCAAAGATTCAGATGAAACGCATTTCTTTCCTAAAACCATATCCAATACAAGCAACCCCACACCACAACTTATAGATATATCTGCCACATTAAAAGCAGGCCAGTGATATTTCGATATGTAAAAGTCTAAAAAATCCACAACTTTACCAATTGTTATACGATCTATTAAGTTTCCAATGGCACCTGCAAGAATTAGAGTGTATGAGTATCTTCTCAAAATATGTTGCTTTTCTTTTATCAGCAAGTAAATAACGAGAAAAATAGCAATAATGGTGACAACCACAAAAAAGAATACCCTATACTGTTCGCTCATCTTTGCTAAAAATCCGAAGGCAGCACCAGGGTTTAACACATAGGTAATATTAAAAAATCCATCTATTACCGGCATGCTATCATATAAACTAAAATTTTTGACAATTATTTTTTTAGTCCACTGGTCTAATAATACTATACCTATAATTATGAATGGGATAAACTTCATTTATTCACCGATTCTATAAATTTTCTATACATCTTGAACACAATGTTGGGTGTTCTTGATCTTTACCTATTGTATCGGATCTTACCCAGCACCTCTCACACTTTTGAAGTTGAGATGCAGATACCTTAACCTTTACAGATCCATCTTCAGACACATAAGCATCTTCATGAGCCTTATCTAAACTATCCAAGATCAATTCGGATACTATAAAGATCTTCTCTAAACCTTCATCCACACTACAAAGAGTCAAATCTTCATTTTTCAAATACAATTCAACTTTTGCATCAAGGGGATGACCAACAATTTTCTCCGCACGAGCAAGTTCGATTGCCTTATTAACTTCTTTTTTAATATCGATGATCCTATCGAATTTTTCCAACAGTTTCTCATCTACCTGCAACACTGAAGGAAACTTTTCGAGAAATACGAACTCTTTCTTCCCTGAAAATTCGGGAATATACTCCCAAATTTCATCTGCAGTGAAAGACAAAATAGGTGACATAACTATTGCCATCTCTTTTATCAATTCAAACATTGCTGTTTGAGCAGATCTTCGCTGATAGGAGTTTGCTTTATATGAGTATACCCTATCTTTAATTATATCGAGATAAAATGCTGAAAGATCATTGATACAGAAATTGATAAAAGAATGATAAAATATATGGAATTGATAATTTTGATTTGCTTTATAAATCCTATCTTTTACCTCCTGCCATCTGAAAAGGATATATTTATCAAGTTCCATTAACTTATCAAACTCTACCCTATCTTTATCGTAATTGAAATCATAAAGGTTACCAAGCAGATACCTTGCAGTATTTCTAATCTTTCTGTAAGATTCCACGAGTCTTTTGATTATATCTTCAGAAATTCTAACATCTTCTGTGTAATCTTCAGCGGCAACCCAAAGTCTTAAAACTTCAGCACCATACTTCTCGATTATCTCCTGAGGTTTTACAACATTTCCAAGAGATTTAGACATCTTTCTACCTTTACCATCCACAACAAAACCGTGGGTCAATACCTCTTTGTAAGGTGCAACACCGCGAGTGCCTACCGATTCGAGAAGTGAGCTATGAAACCACCCTCTATGCTGATCACTACCTTCCAAATACATATTTGCAGAAGGTTTTAGCTCTTCTCTTACTTCACATACCGCCGCATGGCTTACACCTGAATCAAACCACACATCCAATATATCGGTTTCTTTTCTGATTTTATCACTACTGCATTTTGGACACTTATAACCCTTACCTAAGAAAAACTCTACATCGTTGTCAAACCAGGCATCGGCACCCTGCTTCATAAATGCATCTACAACCTTATCCTGAATCTCTTGATTTATGATTATTTCACCACACTCACTGCATACAAAAACTGCGATCGGTACCCCCCAACTTCTCTGCCTTGAGATACACCAATCGGGTCTATTTTCTATCATCGCAGTTATTCTATTTTCTCCCCAAGCAGGTGTCCATCTTACTTTTTTGATCTCTTCGAGGGCCTGTTTTCTCAGATTATTAGCCTCCATTGAGATAAACCATTGTGGAGTGGCTCTGTAAATGACAGGTTTCTTACATCTCCAGCAGTGAGGATAAGAGTGGTCTATATTGCCTGAGAGTATTAGAGTGCCATTATTATCAATATGCTCTACAATTAATTTATTTGCTTTTACCACATTTAATCCAGCAAAAAATTCGACATCTCTCTTAAAATTACCATGATCATCCACAGGATTGTAAATTTCGAGACCGTATTTCAAACCTATTTCATAGTCCTCCTGACCATGTCCAGGAGCAGTATGGACGATACCGGTACCTTGATCAAGGGTAACATGCTCACCCAAGATCATAAGTGAAACTCTATCATAAAAAGGATGTTTGCACCTTCCTTTTTCAAATTCTATACCCAATACCTCTTTTACCTCTTCAAACTCCTCGATACCGAAAGAACCAACCAATTTCTCCACAAGTTCTTTTGCCAATATGAGCATATCTCCATTCTTGAGATTCTTGTTTGAAGTTTTATTGATTTTAATGATAGAATACTTAAAGTCGGGGTGAAAAGCTACGCCCAAATTGGCGGGTAAAGTCCATGGAGTGGTAGTCCAAATCACAACGAATAGATCCCCGTTTATACCTAATTTAGCTTTTGTATCATCATAGACGGGGAATTTTACATAAATAGAATGAGATGTATGATTATCATATTCCACTTCAGCCTCAGCAAGAGCAGTAACGCAATCGATACACCAATAAACAGGCTTTGAACCTTTATATATCCCACCGTTGTTGAAAAATTTATACAGTTCCTTTAAAGTAATCGCTTCATATTCATAATCCATTGTTATATATGGATTATCCCAATCACCAACAACACCCAATCTTTTAAACTCTTCCCTCTGAATATCAATAAACTTTTCAGCGTAACTTCTACACATCTTTCTAATTTCGGACTTAGGAATTTCGTATTTTTTATCACCTAATTGTTTATCTACTTGATGTTCGATAGGTAAGCCATGACAATCCCATCCTGGTACATAAGGTGTATAATAACCTTCAGCATTCTTTATTTTCACAATTATATCTTTTAAGATTTTATTTAAAGCATGACCTATATGGATATTTCCGTTAGCATAAGGCGGGCCATCATGCAAAACATACTTTTTCTCAGGGTTTCTTGATTCGAGCATCTTTTTATATAATTTTTTTTCTTCCCACTTTTTAATTCTTTTAGGTTCCTGTTCATTGAGACTTGCTTTCATTGGGTAATCTGTCTTGGGCAAATTCAAACTATTTTTATAATCCATACTAACTCCCGAACTATTAGTTTTTAAATTCACTACAAAAGTATTTTTTATCATCAAACAAGGGATTTAGCAAGTTTTTTTTGAACACACAACTACTCAACAGAAAAATTGAACTTCAATAAATTTATCATTTCATTACCCTCGATAGGACGAGTGCCACTCCACCATACATACCTGCGTTGTTTTTGAGTTCTGAAATCTCAAGTCGGACATTATTTTTGAAAGCTGGAAAGATCATTTTGGAGAAATACTTAATAGTTTTTTTGTAAAAAAAATTGCTATAAAATGAGATACCACCACCTATTTTAATAACCTGAGGTGAAAAAATGTTGGCAATTGATACAACTCCTGATGCTAAATGATACGAAAATATATCCACAGCTATCTTGGCTAATATGTCCTTGTTGGAACATCTCTTAAATATCTCATCTGCTTTAGCCACTTTGGTATCTGAAACCTCTCTGTAGGTTTCGATAAGACCCGCCATACCGCAGTAAGCCTCAAAGCAACCGTTTTTCCCACATCCACACTTTCTACCGTTGAAATTTATCGTGATATGCCCAATCTCTCCCACCGTTGTTTTCCCTGACAATATCTTACTATCGAAGATAATACCCCCACCAACACCAGTCCCCAAAGTAATCAAAACAAAATTTGATATATTCATCTTTTCCACAAAATAATACTCACCCAAGGCTGCCAAATTCCCATCGTTTTCCACAAACACATCACAACCAAATAGATTTTTTATCTGCTCCGCTATCTTAATATTATTCAACATTTTTATATTGGGAGCATAAACCATCTCATCTTTTTCAAAATCGTACACACCAGGCACAGCAACGGCAACATAATCAAATTTTTGCCCAAACAATTTAATTTCTAAACTTGATATAAATTCTGTGAAATCATGTGGTGTTTTAAAAAACCCCAAACCAATATTCTCCACATTGCCATCCAAACAATTAAAAACACCATATTTTACATTAGTCCCACCAATATCAATAGACAAAACTTTCATTTTTGTACCATTTAAAGTTTTTTTCGAAATCTACTCTCTCACCTGGATCAAAGCCCTTTAACTTATTCCAAATACTTTTATCCTCCATACAAAAGTATGTAAAAACATCTGGCCATTGTTTATTAAACCTATCAACGATAAATTTTAGCATCTTCACCCTTTTTATTTTAAAATACCTCATTTTCCCATCCAAAGAACGCACAAACTCACTTGCTAAAATTCTGCTATCAGGAAACTTTTGCCTTATCACTTCAGCCAATTCTGGAATAAATCTAAAAGTGGAAATACTTATAAATTCTACATTTTTTTGTTCTATATTATTAAACAACTCATCCAATAGCTCACCATACAGTTCTTCAAAATTGTCCCAATCGATTAATGGATCGAAATGAAAGGAAACCTTATAACCGTACTCAGCCAAGCTTTTCGCCGCTTTTATCCTATCTAAAACGGGAGCGGTGAGATGCTCTTCGGATTCAACTATCTCGTGGGGATTTAAACTAAAAGATACAACGATATTTTTTGGGTTGTGATTGAATAAATTTTTTATATTTACCGACTTAGTCTTAAACTCAAACTGTATGTTTTGACAACCATTTATAATCGGTATCAAAAAATCTGTCATCGGTATCAGATGATCCAATGCCAAACTATCCGACAACTCTCCTGTGCCCAATCTACATTTGCCTAATTTATCCTGTTCTAAAATGCTATTTTTTATCCCTTCTAAATCATCGTACACCTTGATGTACTGATGATTGAGATAGACCTGCAAAATGCAGTATGTACAATCAAATGGGCATCCCTCGATAGCATCCACCACCATATAATTACAACATCGATACTCTTTGGTCGCAGGGCATTGATGAACAAAACGATTTTTTTGAGATGTTATATATATATTTTTCTTACTGTCCTCAAACTCCTCATCGGAACTAACAATAGTATAGGGTATGCCTTTCTTGTCAAAAATTCTTTGAAAATTACCACCTAAACAACTTTTATCAAGATATATCATACTCTTTCATCAAACTAAAAATAGACTCAAATTTGGAAAAGTCATTTAACTCTTCAAGAATCTCTCTAAGTTCAGTAATATTTCTAATTATAAAACTAACCTCTAACTCTGGAGTCTCAAAATTAGATGTATTCCTCAATCTCAATCTCTTAAAAGTTCTCACTATCCCTTCGAAATTATTTTTAAAATTATGTAATTCCTTATCTTTCAAACTCGTAATTCTCTCTACAAGATCATCTGAATAATTAGTATCCTTTATCAAATGATGATAATCGATAAGGAAATTTAAAAATTGTCTAAACTCCCCAACCGATGGTCTTTTTATATTCAAAAAATCTACCAAAATACCTTGAAGATTATCGGATAAATTCATAACCTGACGGACATATTTTAAAGGTAATCTTTTTTCATCAAAATAATCTTTTAAAAGATTATCCATCTTCAAAAACATATTCAAATTTTCAAAAGCAACATTACCTTTTACCCCATTATCGCTAAAAACTGATATTCGTTCCTTGTCCAACTTAAGATATTCACAGATCTTATATATTCTTGCCAATTGACTCAAGTTGAAATCTTTTACATTATAAAATTCAAGTGAAAAGTTTACAGCATCGTAATGATCCCAATCGTCTTTGATGATAAATTCTGAAGAGTCTGAATCGAAAAAGTTTAACTGATAACCCCTCCACACAATAGGTCGATAGATATCTGATTTATCATTTTCTTTGTGAAACCATCTAAATAGTTCTTTATCTATCATTTAATTACTTCTCAAATAACGCATCCACAAATTGCTTGGCATCAAAAGGTTTTAGATCATCCATCTTCTCCCCAAATCCGATGAATTTCACTGGAATACCTGTCTCATCCACTATTCCCACAATTACCCCACCTTTTGCAGTACCATCCAACTTTGTAAGAACGATACCCGTAACCCCTACATCTTCCTTAAATTTCCTTGCCTGCTCTATAGCATTCTGACCACTTGTGGCATCTATCACCAAAAGTACCTCATGGGGTGCATCAGACACAGACTTACCTATCACTTTAACTACCTTTTTCAACTCATTCATAAGATTGAATTTATTATGCAATCTCCCTGCAGTATCAGCGATTACAATATCAATCCCCTTTGCCTTAGCCGATTCCACAGCGTCATAAATCACTGCAGCAGAATCGCTACCTTCGGATTGCCTGACAACAGGCACGCCTACCCTATCTCCCCACACCTGAAGCTGATCTATAGCAGCAGCTCTAAAAGTATCCCCAGCCGCTAACAACACAGAAAACCCTTTAGATTTAAACATATTGGCTAATTTTGCGATACTCGTGGTTTTCCCTGTGCCGTTTACCCCAACAACAAGTATTACAAACGGTGAACTATCCGTTTTATTCAAACTATTATCGATACTAAGAATCTTAACTAATTCATCTTTTATTGCATTTTTGAGTTCGTTTGGATCTTTTAAAATATTTCTTGAAACATCGTTTTTGACCTTTTCGATGATCTTCAGTGTTGTGTTTACACCAATATCAGCGGTTATGAAAAGTTCTTCAAGCTCTTCGAGGAGTTCATCATCGATCTTTTTCTTCCCGAGTATAATACTTTCCAAGCCACCGACGAGCTTAGAGGAAGTTTTTGATAAACCACTCTTTAATCTTTCAAAAAAACCTTTTTCCTCTTGTGGAGATTCCTCTTTCTTCTTTTTAAATATATCAAAAAATCCCATAACTGTTCCCCTTTTAAAAAGTTTTAAACAAATTTTAAAAATTTTGCAATAATCGTTTTGTATCCATACCTTTGAAAGTTCACAGTCACCCTTGCATCCTCTCCACTTCCTTCTATCTTGAGAACTTTACCTTCACCAAACTTCTCGTGAAAAACCTTTTCTTCTGTTCTTTTCTTATCAAACATTGACTTGATTTCAAAGATGAACGGTGAAGGTTTTAGAAACTGAGCTTTGCCATAAAAGAGTCTCCTATCAACATGAGTAATAAACAGTCTCTCTTTGGACCTCGTAATCCCCACATAACACAGGCGCCTTTCCTCCTCCATCTCCCATTCATTTTCCATTGCTCTGTAAAGAGGGAAAACACCCTCTTCAAGACCTGTGAGAAACACAGTGTCAAACTCCAACCCTTTAGCAGAATGTATCGTCATAAGCCTTACAAAACCATCAGCATCTTCATCACTACTTGTTTGAAGTGTTGTTGTGGCCAAAAAGTCAGCCAATGTCAGTACTCCTTGCTCCTCCAATTGGACAGCAGCATTTACCAATTCATTGACATTATCCATCCTTTTTTCGGCTTCGAACTGATCCTCATACTGATTGAGAAAAGACTCATAATCGATCCTTTCAACGATATTTTTAATCATTTCCGATACAGAAACTTCTTCTAGTCCATCAAAAACAGCAATAAAGCCATCAATGGCACTACGAACTTTTGGAGAAAACTGAGAAGAAAACTCCTTCAAAGCCGTCCATATATTTAGCCCATTATCCATAGCAAATTGAGCAATCTTCTCTACCGTAACATCCCCAACACCTCGATGAGGGACCTTTATCGCCCTTTTAAACGATTGAATGTCATAGGGATTTGAAAATAACCTTAAATAAGCCAAAATATCCTTGATCTCTCGCCTTCCATAGAATCCAACACCCCCCAACACTTTGAAGTGTATCCCCATCTTGTTTAACTCAACTTCAAAATTTCGTGATTGGGCATTTGCTCGATACAAAATGGCTATTTCATCAGGAGAGATACCCTTTGCCAAAAGATCTGATATCTTGTTTGCCACAAATTGAGCCTCTTCGATCTCATTTTCGAATCGATGAACAAACACTTCCCCTGTTGCATCTTTAAATGGTCTTAAGTCTTTGCCTTTTCTGTATTTATTATTTGCTATCAGTCTATTGGCTGTGTCAAGTATGTTGAACCCACTTCTATAATTGTCAACAAGCTTAATTACTTTTGTATTTGGAAAATATGTCTCAAAATTCAAGATATTCTTTATTTCAGCCCCACGCCAGCCATAAATAGACTGATCATCATCCCCCACAGCAGTAATTTTTCCATCTTTATCAACAATATTTGTCAAAAACTCTAATTGAATACTATTCGTATCCTGAAACTCATCCACCAATACATACTTAAAAAGATCTCTATAGAAATATTTCAGTTCTGGATTTCTTTTCAACAATCTCACAACAAGGGAAAGCATATCATCAAAATCAACCACGGCCATGCTCTTTAAAGCATACTGATACATCTTGAAAACTTCATCGAATTTATACTCTTCAAAAGTGAGAGGTATTTCATCAACAAATTCGAGGGTATTTTTGTAATTACTTATCAGATTTAGATAAATTTTAGGTGGATACTTTTTTGAATCTATGTTGAGATTTTTTAATATATCCCTCAGCAGCCCCAATCTATCATCCTGATCGATTACAGAGAAATTAGCTGGTAAATCCAAAAGATGCCCATCTCTTCTCAGCATCTTAAGGGCAATAGAATGAAAGGTACCTATCCAGATCCCTTTGCCAGCCTTCCCAACGAGGAGTGTTACCCTTTTTAGCATTTCATCGGCGGCCTTGTTGGTAAAGGTAACGGCAAGTATATTTTCCGAAGGGATACCAAGCTCTTTGATTAGATAAGCTATTTTATTGGTAATTACCTTTGTCTTCCCTGTGCCAGCCCCAGCTATGACAAGCAATGGTCCTTCATTGTATAAAACTGCTTCTCTTTGAGTTGGATTTAAATCGGTGAGCATCAAATTACTCTTCTTTGTAGCTAACCAATGTTTTCAGATATGCATTCTCACTCAAATACAGATATAATCTGCCAAGTACATCCTTTCTCTTGTCATCACTTATGTAATCCGATTCTTCAATAAGTTGCTTAAGTCTTCTCTCAATATCCTTTATATCGTAATCAAGATCATCAAGGATATCTAAAATATTTTGAGCTTCCAAAAGGTTTGTGATTTCATAGTTACCTTCATCGTCAAATACTACTGAGAACTCGGTCGGATGTGTAAAGAGGTTATGTTGCATACCCAAGATCTCCTGATATGCTCCTACAAGGAAAAATGCAAGAAAATATTCCTCTTTATTGATATCCACATCGTGCAGGAATAGGGGTTTTCTAATATCAAAGGCTATCTCACCGTCGCTATCGCAAGTGATATCCCACAGACTTGCAGACCTTGTTGGCTTCTCGTTTAGTCTATCAAGGGGTGCTACGGGGAATGTCTGACCGAGACCCCAATAGTCGGGAAGACTCTGGAAGAATGAGCAGTTTAAGAGATATTTTTCCTGTATCATATTCTGAATGTTTAAGATTTCATCATACTTTTTATTTTTTAGGAGATCCACCGCTTTTTTTATTATCAAGTGTACCAAAATCTCAGTATTACTTCTATCAAGCAAATCGATATAGCCAAGATCGAAAAGCGTCAAAAGAGACTCCATGTGATCCAAACTGTCGTGAAGATACTCTATGGCATTTTTTTCATTCATTAGATTGTAAAGTTCGTAAAGTTCATCGATGAGTGGTGGATTTTTTGGTTTGAGTTGCAATTCTCTCTGATCGTACTCCTGAGAGAAAAGCTCCAACACAGGGGCAACTACTATGGCATGTTTCGCAGCCACAAATCTACCAGCCTCAATATATATATCGGGATCGGGAACATGTTTGTTGTGAGCAATCGTTTTTAAAAGAAAGACCACATCGCTGGTATACTCTTCGAGGGTGTAGTGCCTATGGGCAAGCCCCTCATGCTGGGCGTACTCTACGGCAAGTCCACCACCTAAATCTATCGCTTTTAGATTGTGAGCCCCCATTTTGTAAAGCTCTGCGTGGATATTACCAGCCTCTCTTAGAGCTTTTTTCAGTGGTGAAATCTCGCTGATTTGAGACCCGATATGAAAATGAATCATGGTAAAATATTCAAGCATATTGTTATTTTTTAGCATATTCATCGCTTCGATGAGTTCTGTGGATGTAAGACCAAATTTAGAATTGATTCCACCACTTTTTGCCCAGATACCTATGCCTGAACTATGAAGTCTGATTCTTAAACCGATTTTGGGATACGGCTTACCCATCTCCTTTGCTACTCTCAAAATTGTCTCAAGTTCGTTTAAACCCTCTATGGTTAGTGTAATGTCGTGCCCCATCTTTGCCGCAATAAACCCCAACGCTATCATCTCCTTATCTTTAAACCCATTTACCATAATCGGCGCACCAGGGTTGTTGTAAGCCATCGCTATGATAAGCTCAGGTTTACTACCTGCTTCAAGGCCATACGGCATCCCTTGTGTCATCTCCATAAGGGGGATGACAAAATTTGGAAACTGGTTTACCTTCAGCGGGAAAAGTGCATTGAAACTACCCTGATATCCATACTCCTTCATAGATTTCTTAAATGCTCTAAAAAGTAGATCGATCTGTTCCTTTATGAGATGGGGAAATCTTATGAGCAGTGGTCCCTTGTATCCTTCATCCCTAATATCTTTTACTATATCTATTATCGCTGGTTTTTTGCCATAGTTTACAACTATCTTCCCCTTTTCAATCTTAAAATCATCGTCTGACCAGATCTTTATTCCATAATCCATCATGGCTTACCTCCAACTTCAAAATGCTATACAATTTGTAAATAATATATTAAAAAAATAAAATGTCTATGATTTTTTTATAAAAAATTTGTAAGAATTATAAAATATTATCTCAAATTTCTATTGATTTATTTATCAAAAAATGTTTTAATATATTAAACGAAATATCTATCAAGGAGTAATTATGGTTACTAAAAATACAGTTAAACTTGTACAATCTGTGGCACATGTATTGCAACTCTTCGAAGTTTATAGAACTGCCGACTACAAAGAGGAATTTGGTGTAACAGAATTGAGTAAAATTTTAGGTCTTCATAAAAACAATGTATTCAGACTTCTTGCCACCCTTGAAGCAAGAGGCTATATCGAGCAGAACAAAGTCACCGAAAACTACAGATTGGGTATCGAGATCTTCGATCTGGGACAAAAGTATGTTAACAAATTGGGTTTACTCAAGTTAGCCAGACCATTCATGGAAAAGATCGTATCAGAGATAAACGAATCAGTTTACATAGGTATTTTGAAAGATGGGGCTGTTGTATATTTAGACATCGTAGAGGCAAATCAGACTATCAAAATAGTTTCAAGGGTTGGAAAGGATGTTCCAGCATACTGCACTGCAATAGGAAAAATTCAGCTTGCCTATGCATCCGAAGAGGAATTAAATAAGATGTATATGGGTGCGAGGCTCAAAAAATACACAGATAAAACAATAACTTCTCTCCCAGAATTGAAAAAACACTTAAAAGTCGTAGCCGAAAATGATTACGCTATCGACGATGAAGAGTTTGAAGAATCTGTAAGAAATGTGGGTGTGCCGATTAAAAATTACGAAGGGGTATCTGTTGCCGCTATTAGTGCCACAGGACCAGTTTGCAGAATGACACCGGAAAAGATCGAAAAAGAGGTTTTACCCATTTTGAAAAAATATTCTCGTGAAATCTCAAAGAGATTGGGTTATCAAGGATAAAAAATAAGGGAGCTCTTGGCTCCCTTTTCTTTTTACATAAATGTATCTTCCCAGATGGCATAAGCCCAGCTATATTGATGATCTTTATCAATTTTACCCCTTTTCTCAGGAATGCCACCAGCTTTTCCAACCTGAACAGTAAGTTTTTTTGCATCATCATACTCATAAACAGTGGCAATCCATATAGCTTCATCATTGCTGACTATACTATAACATGTATTAATCATAAAAGGTCTCGGTGGATTTTTACCATTTAGTTTTGCTACAATAGCCTCGGCTACCACCTTAGCCATAGAATTAGCAATATACCCCGAATGCGGCACAGTACCAAAACTACCTCTATTGGCACTATCACCTATAACATACACATCTTTCACAAGAGTTGACTCAAGTGTCCAACCATCCACAGGTGCCCACAGTTTATCCTGCGGAGCAAGACCAAACTTAAAAATAGATTCATTAGCCTTTTGATCTGGTATATAATTTACTATGTCTCCTCTAAAATCACCTTTTGATGTTTTTATTGTATTGCTCTTCGCATCAATTCCCGTAACCTCAACCTCTGGTGTATATACCAAAACATCAGAATAAAGTTCACTAAAAGCTGCCTTAAACAACTTTGTTTTAGAGGCCACATCATCGTTGGCATCAATTACTAATAGCTTGCTACCCGGTTTATAAGTTTTGAGATACCATGCAATCAAGCAAGCCCTCTCATAAGGTCCAGGGGGGCATCTGTATGGAGCTTTTGGAACTCTGAGAAGAACACTACCACCTTTCGGCAAATCTTTGAGCATCTTGGAAAGTTTTAATGTCTGCTCACCTGCTTTCCAGGCATGAGGCAGAATTTCTTCTGTTGCCTTTGTATATCCAATATTCTCGTCATACTTGAAACCTATACCAGGAGAAACTATTAAGAGATCATAACTCAAACAACCATCTGCAAAAAATATCTTTTTTGCCACACCATCGATCGATTCTACATCCCTTTTCAAAAACTTTACACCATATTTTTTCTGTAATGTATCATATTTGAATGTGATCTCCTTTAAATGTGCCAATCCAACAATTACATGATTACTCATCGGGCAAGAGTAGAAGGTATCGCTTTTATCAATAAGTACAACTTCAAGCTTTGGATCAAGCATCTTCAAATATTTTGCTGCTGTTGCTCCACCAAATCCACCGCCAATGATGGCAACCCTTGTTTGTTTCTTCGGTAAGATCTCTTTTTTAGTTTCAGATGCAAACACAGTAGTAGAGGACACCGATAATGCAACACCTAATGCTGCAGAAGTCTTTATAAAATCTCTTCTCTTCATTTTTACCCCCTATTTAATACTTGCATAATAAGCAGCTAAGGCTTTGATCTGCTTTTCACTAAGATTTTTAATTAATTCCATCTCAGATATATCACCTCTTTTACCCTCTTTATACTCCATTAAAGCCAATTCTAAATATAGTGGATGCTGCCCTGCAATTCTCGGATTATCTCCATCCCCTTTACCATTTTTACCATGACAATCAACACAATCTTTGGAAAGTTTTTTCCCCATTACCACAAGTTTTTTATCGACCTTAACCTTAGTATTCACCCATTTCTGATCTGCAAAGTAATTTGCCACAAGTTGAGATCTGTTGTCATCGTAAGCTAATGCTATCTTTGCCATCACTGTACCATATCTTTTACCATCCCTAAACTCCACCATAGTCTTGTAAAGATAGTTAGAATTCTGTCCACCAATTATGGGCATAGAGTATCCAGGGGCTGCTCCATTGGTACCATGACAACCAGCACAAACTTTTGATATCCGCCTTGCTTCATCTTTGTCGTAATTTTTTACTTCGGCAAAGGCAGTAAAACTAAAAACTAAAACAGCACACAACAAATAGAGTAACTTCATAATTCCTCCTTACTTTATATAATTTTTGTCCAAAAAAATACCTAAACTCGCTGTTGCAAAAGGGTAATTACCGTGATACCTCTTTGCCAAATCTAAAAACCTATCTATATTATTAAAATCTAAATCAATATACTGCTCCAAATAAAATACCTCACTTAAAAATATCCCAAGAGATGACGGAATAGCATCATCGAAAATATCCACAATATCCATATTTTTATTATACCACAAGTTTTCGTTTTTGAAAAATTTATTCAAGATATCTTTAACTGTTCTCCTGCTGATCCCTAAAAAATTTTTATCCTTAGTGATATCAAAAATCATATTGGTTGCTGACAGGAAATAGACATAATCTTCAAGCACTTCATGATCAAATAGCTCTCCACCATAAGAGACCCTTTTAATTCCATCTTCCAAATACATCGTGTGGAATATTTTGAAATAGGTATCAAGGGCTTTATTAAGATAAAATTCATCCCCTGAAGCCTCATAGAAATCGAGTAAAGATTTAACCATCAAACTATTCCATGAAAATACAACTTTACCATCAAAAGATGGCTGTTTCTTTAATTTAGATCTCTTAGATGAAATTTTAGCAAATACTAACTGCAACTTTTTAAAATCATCTAAACTAACACCACCATTAATTCGTATATGATTATTATTAAAATAACAATTTTTAGAAATCAGCTCAACTTCATCGAAACTTAACCATGAAAACATCTCTTCGGTGAGTAAATAGTAATACCCCTCTTCTTTATTCCCATTTTCATCGTAGCTATCAGCATCGTAAGATGCTCCGAAACCGTACTCAGTGTCAAAAGAATCGATACAGAAATCTGCTGTTTTTTTGGCAGTTATGAGATAGATTTCATTTTCTGTAAGAAGATACATTTTTGATAGAAAGGAAAGATTTAGGGCATTGTCGTAAAGCATCTTCTCGAAATGTGGTATATTCCACTCACTATCCACAGTATATCTAAAAAATCCACCTTCAATATGGTCAAAAATGCCAGAAAGACACAATGAATCAGAAGTTTTGACAAGAAAATCCATCACATCTCGATCTTCATAATGCAATAACAAATATTCAAGCACTGGTATATTGGGGAACTTAGTTTTACCTTTTAGTCCACCATTCTGAAAGTCAAACAGTTCTTTAAAAGAGTTATGCTCCACATCCTTTGGTTCTAAACTATTACTATCATAAAATCTCTCTATGAAATTACGATAATTTTCGATGGTCTCTTTTACTTTTTCATATTTTTCGTTGTACAAATAATCGATAGACTGAAGAACCCTTGAGAATGATGGAATACCATACTTTTCATCTTTTGGGAAATAAGTACCTGCATAAAATGGTGAACCATCTGTGTCCGCAAAAATCGTCAGAGGCCATCCACCTTGTTGCCCTGTAATTTGTGCAAAAAATTGATATTTTTTATCGAGATCGGGATACTCCTCTCTGTCTATTTTTATCTGGATAAACCTTTCATTAATGAAGTTTGCAATCTCTTCGTCCTTAAACGATTCTTCCGCCATTACATGGCACCAATGGCAAGAGGAATACCCTATGCTTATCAAAAGAGGCTTCGTAATGCTCCCTTTATTCCTTAAAAACTCTTTCCAGCTGATCCATTGAATGAGATTATCAGCATGTTGCAGAAGATACAAACTTTTTTCATCTTTTAAACTATTTAAGACTTTTTTCATCTTAAAATCCTTATACATTTTTTCTAAAATTATATCAAGTAAAAATTATACTATTTTCTGATAATATTCCCCCTGAAAGCGGAAGCAAAAACTCCAATAAAACATAGTATAGCCATCACATTGAAATTATAATGCAAGACCTTTATTAATTCTACACTCACACCAAAAAAATCTTTTTTACCAATAAAAATTGCAATAAAAAAAGTGGCAATAGCCATACTAAACATCTGCCCTAAAAGCCTCATTGTTCCCATCATTGCAGATGCAAAACCGAAATCTTTTTTATCAACGGAACTCATTATAGCATTTGCATTTGGAGATGAAAAAAGAGCAAAACCAACCCCAAGTAAAAATAATATAGCGACAACAAAGAGTTCAGAGGTTTCAATATCCAAAAAAGAGAACAAATACAAAGAGAGTGCAGTAATACCCATACCAACAGAAGAGATAATTCTCGGCTCGATTCTATCCGAAAGTTTACCAGATAAGGGGGAGAAAATAGCCATTACTACAGGTTGAACCACAAGTAGCATCCCAGCCTTAGAAGGTGGAAGCAATTTGATGTGCTGCAAATACAAACTCAGCAGAAAAGTAACAGAAAATGTGGCAGAGTAATTCAAAAGGGCAGCTAAATTTGAAAATATAAAACTTCTATTGGTTAAAAAAAGTCTCACATCCACTAAAGGATGCTTGGTCTTACTCTCATATATAACAAAAACTACAAAGAAAAGTAGCCCCATTAAGAAAAATACCAACCCCCAGAGAGTTATGATCTTCGTCAATCCTATGATTAGAATAACGAGGGACAATCCATACATTAAAGAACCAGAAAGATCGAGATCCTTAGTATCCCCATTGATCCATTCGATATCTAATTTTTTATCGATTAAATAGACACAATACAATCCCAATGGAACTATTATAAAAAATATCACTCTCCAACTGAGATGCTCCGTTAGAAATCCTCCAACAAAAGGTCCCAATGACAAACCAACATACACCGCAGATACATTTAGTCCTAAAGCTTTTCCCCTCTCATTTTGAGGAAAAGCTGAGGTAAGAATTGCAGCACCAGTGCCAAAGATCATAGCCCCACCAATACCCTGTATCCCCCTTGCCAAAATCAACATCAAACTATTGGAAGACAAGCCAGACACTACGGATGATATCGTAAATATCAATACACCCCACCTAAAAATCCTTTTTCTACCTACCATATCTGCAATCTTGCCAAAAGGAAGTAAAAAAGCAGATGTGGATAATAGATAAGATGTAGCTATCCAGCTGGTCAATACACCATCTGCACCAAACTCCTTAGCAATAGTGGGCAAAGAAATATTAACAGCAGAAAGCATAAAAGGGGTAAAAAAGGAGCTTATGATTGCTAATTTAAGAGCTATTTTTTTACATTCAGAGGTTGTGTTCATTAAAAAACTATCTTAAATGTTAAATCATGTAGATTTTTTTAAGAATACGATCTGCTGTTAAAAATTCATATTTTTCCATATCATCCTCCAGCAAGCATATCAAAATTATTGATGATATACTCCGCCAAGTTTAAATCATCCATCGTAGTGATCTTTAAGTTGTACCACTCCGATTCCACAAACCCAACATCATAACCGAAATATTCCAACGCCATTGCTTCATCGGTTATCAGCATCTCTCTTTCATTTATCTCATTCATGCATTTGATTAAAATCTTTTTATTGAATATCTGTGGGGTATGCACAAGAAGGATTCTATTTCTATCTACAGTTTTTTCTATCGTTTCACCATCTATGACCTTTACGGTATCTTTCACTTTCACACCACAAATAAGCCCATGATAGTTCTTATATTCTTGAAGACATCTATCTAAAATAATCTTCGACAAAAAAGGTCTCGCGGCATCATGGATCAATACATAATCCCCTGATGCTCTTAAAAGACAGTTGTAAACAGTATCCTGCCGCTCTTTACCAGCAGGTGCAAATATATAGTGTGTAATTCCCAATTCATTTAGAATCTCCTCTATGCGAGGGATATCCTCATCGGTACAACCTATGATGATCTCTTCACTTTCGATACCCTTAAACCTGAGCAGTGTATAATACAGAATCTCTTTGCCAGCGATGGAATAAAACTGTTTCTTCTCCTTGTCTGAAAACCTCTTACCTATACCACCAGCAGGTATGATAATACTCAAGTCGCTCATTGTTTGATTTTGGCAAAAATTATTCTGCCAGATTCCGTCTGTAGTACAGAGCTAACCACTAAATCAACCGTCTTACCAATCAACTGTTTACCATTTTCCACCACTACAAGAGTACCATCTTCTAAATACCCCACACCCTGACCATGCTCTTTCCCCTCTTTTTGTATAGTGATTTTTAACTCATCTTGGGGAAATACCGTCTGCCTCATTGCCAGAGCAAGTTGATTGATATTCATACATGCTACACCATGGATCTCTGCTACCTTCACCAAGTTGTAATCGGTAGTAACGAGCTTACCTTTGAGATGTTTTGTACAGGCTATCAGTTTCTCATCAACAGTGTTGTATTCAGGATACTCTTCTTCGAGGACCTCTACTCTATTTATCTTCTGTTCTTGAATCTTTTTTAAAATATCCAGCCCCCTTTTACCCTTCTGTCTTCTAAAGTGATCGTGGGAATCGGCAATATTCTGGAGCTCTTTTAATACAAAAGAAGGGATAACAATCTTAGATTCAATAAAGTTTGCCATTATTATATCATAGATTCTACCATCGATAATGGATGATGTATCAAGGACCTTTGGTATCTCTAAGATTTTTGTTCTAAAATTCTTCTCTTTTTTTGACCATTTCTGAAAAAGATAATCGATAAGCCCATGATTTTTATATCCAATGAAGATACCTATATAACCCATTATGAAATTAAAACCCAACTTCACTGGATCAGAAAGAAAAAAAGTTTCAAATGCCTTAGTAAGTAAAAACGATATCAGAAGAAAAATAAGACCGCCGATAAACCCCGCCAATATCTTGGTACTTTTGAGATCAGAAATCAATATCTCAATTATGTTTATCAATAAGATAACACCCAAACCATACACCACAGCATAGTTTACATCTATACCGAGCTGTTCCCTAAGAAAAATAAAAGCACTTAAAATAACAATAGAATAAACAAGTCTAAATTTCCACATTATTACCCCTTAAGTATAGTTCAAACTTTTTACAATCATTGAGATTACCTATTAAAATAATTATATCACCTTCCTCAATTATTTCAACAGCTTTTGGGTTATAAATCAACCTACCATCAACCTTTTTCAATGCCAACACAATCAACCCAAAATCTCTTATACCTGATTCAGCAATGCTCCTACCACAAAACTTCATATCTGGCAATATTTTTATTTCCATAACATCAACATGTAATTCACTGTTTAATGTAAAATCAAAAAACTCTGATACATTAGGTCTTAAAATAGCATTCGCAACACTTTTACCACCGATTATATAAGGTGAAAAAACTTTATCAGCACCAGCAAGTATCATTTTCTTGTATGATTCTTCATCTGATGCCCTTGTATAGATCTTGATATCTTTTCTCAGCATCCTTGCCGTTAAAACAATATAAACATTCTCAGCATCAGTATTAACAACCGATATCAACCCTTTGGCGTTCTGTATCCCAGCCAATTCAAGGGTCGACTCTTTTGTAGCATCACCAATTATATAATAAAACTCATTCTCTTCAAAGGCATCGATATACCTCTCATTTTTTTCAATCACAACGAACTCTAACCTATTTTTAAATTCATCAGCTATTATTCTGCCCATTCTACCATAACCACAAATGATATAATGATCCTTGAGTTTTGCAATCTTTTTATTCATCCTATTCCTCTTGAAAGTTTTTCTTATTTCACCCTCTATAAGATATTCTACCACTTGGGTAGCAAAGAAAGCAAGCACTCCAGTTCCAACTATGATCAAAAATATCGTAAAAAGTTTACCGTAATCATCTAAATCAACTACCTCTTTATAACCTACCGTGGCAATTGTAATTACCGTCATATATAAAGCATCTATGAATTTTACCTTTGAAATTGCCATGTAGCCAAAGGTGCCAAAAAGAATAACCAGAAAGAGCAATACTACAGATAGTTTTATCTTTTGAACATTAAAACTTTTCATGAAATTCTAAAAATCAGATTCCTTAATATCTCGATCACAATCAATACAACAATCGCAGATAAATCAATGAAACCCAAAGGGGGAATAATCCTTCTAAAAGGTGCTAAAACGGGCTCGGTAAGTGCAAATATTATCTGAACAACAGGGTTTCTCGGATCAGGGCTTACCCAAGAGATCAATGCCCTTATGACAATTAGCCAGAAAAGACACAATAACAAACTGTCGATCATGTATAGACTTCCTTTGAAAAACCTGTTTAACGCATTTAAAGTGTAAAAATTCCCCGTCATCGCAAAATCTACAAATATATTCAAGCCCACGATAATTATGCCATAAACCACAATCAAAAGAATTATAGCAGGAATTACGATTCTATTATCAGAAATAGGTATGAGCTTTCTCGTAAATTTCACCCAAGGCAATCCAATTCTGTAAAAATATATCGAATAGTAAGATTGCACCCTCTTACCCACACCAGCACCTAAAATTATAGCAATAATCAAAAAAACCGTTAAAAAACTTAGATTATCTTGAATCGTCCCAACCAAAACTACGAGAGGAAAAGAGTATGTAATGAGATAGTTTACCAAAAACTGAAAAAATACCATCAAAATTATGAATAATGGTATGTACCTATCCGTAGTTATTTTACTTTTCCCTTTGAAAAGATTCGAAAATATAGGTTCGGTGAGGGAAGCAACCAACTTGCCAAATGGGTTAAAATACAACTCCTGCGATGTAAATATCCATCTGAAAATCAACACAAGAATGTAAAACTTAAATATAAAATTTAAAATAGTCATCATTATTCTCCTTTTACCGTTCTCCGAAGATGGCTGTGCCTATCCTCACCATGTTGGAACCCTCTTCTATCGCTATTTCAAAATCATCACTCATACCCATAGAGAGTATATTAAAATCTTTGAACTCAGGATGATCCTCCTTGGTTTTGTCAAAAAGGGATTTCATCTTCTTAAAATTATCCCTATTCATCTCAGGATCATCAAAAAAAGGTGGAATGAACATCAGACCTCTAAGATTAAGATTATTCAAAGATTTTATCTGATTAATCATCTCAACAAAATCTTCCAATCTTACGCCATACTTCTGAGGTTCATTGACTAAATTAACCTGAACGAGTATATCTTGAACCCTTCCAATGGTCTTATAAAAGTCGTTCAATTTATGAGCCAAATGGATGCTATCAACAGAATGGATTAGATCGAAATAGTCTTTCAACATCTTTATCTTATTCGTTTGCACATGCCCTATCATGTGAAATCTGATATCAGGTAAACTCATCAACTGTTCTATCTTACCAGAGGCCTCCTGCAAACGGCTCTCACCAAAAATCCTTAGCCCACAATCGTATGCCTCTCTGATCTTTTCCGAAGGAAAAGTTTTGCTAACGGCAACAAGTGAGATAGAACGAGGATCTCTACCCGATTTTGTAGCGGCTTTTTCTATTTTTTCTAAGATATTTTTAATTCTATCATACATCATAATTTCCCCAACAGTGAAAGCATCCTACCAGTTTTACCATTATCCCTTCTATACGAGTATAAATAATCTTTACAAAAACTGCAATAAGATAAAATCTCAATGTTTTGAGTGCCAAATTTATGGAGTTTTTCTACTATAATCTTTTCTAAGTTGAGAAAAAATCTACCGTTTTTCTTTTTGTAAAAATCTGCATTTGAAATGGTTGAAAACTTATCTATGAGTTCACTCCCCACTTCATAGCAATCACCGCATATACCTGGTCCAACAGTGGCATATTTCACTGAATCACTATATTTCGAAAAAAGGTTATAAGCATTCTCAATAATCCCCAGAAACAATCCCCTCCATCCACAGTGTAAGTTAGCAATATAGTTTTCTCCTACAAGTTGAACTGTCCAGCAGTCTGCAGTTTGTATTCCTGTAATAAAGCCGTCTAACGATGTAAAAATACCATCACCCTCCTCAATACTGTAATCGCAATTTTCACACACCACTATCTTTGCCGAATGGATCTGCTTTAAGATTTTGATACCTTGAAGTTTATACACATCTTTTAAAATTTTATAGTTATCTTTCACACCTTCATCATCAGTAAAATACCCCAAATTAAAGGAACTATAGTCCCCCAAACTTTTACCCGAATACCTTGTGGTAAATAGTTGGAATACCCCTCTTGGTGTGTATTTAGGTTTTATCAGCATCAACCCCTTATATGCTCCAAGCATCTATCATACTCCCTTGTTATTAATTCCAACGAAACATTCGGTTCGAGCATCTTTTCCCAGATAAATTCCTCCTTATTAGCAAATAAATAGGAATAGTCAAAGGTTTTCAACGCTCTTTTTTCGTTAAATCCATTATTTATATAAGAAATATAAAATTCCTTAATATTATCTTCAGCCTTAGCAATTATCGACTGAATGAGAGCATTGTTGTAAGACATAACATCGAATTTAAGATTAGGTACTTTTTTTAACTGTTGCAGAATCTTAACCTTTTCATTGTACTCTTTTTCGCTAACAAGAGGGAAATACTGCATAGGTGTAAATGGTTTCGGATTAAAGACATTTATAGATACCTTTATCTTACCAAGCCGATTGTGAAAGTATCTCTGTGTATTTCTGAATATCTCCCCTACCCGATTGATCCTTGATACGATAGCTTCCACATCCTCATTCTTTTCACCAGGCAAGCAAAACATATAGTAAAGTTTGAGATTCTCTATCCCAACTCTACCTATCTTTTCGACAACATCATATATCTGATCTTCTCTTATATCTTTATTTATCAGATACTTCAAATGTTGTGATACAACCTCCTCTGCCACCGTAATAGATCTGACCCCTAATTCTTTTAGTTTCTGCAACAAATTCTCTTGCAATGAATCTATCCTCAGGGAGGATACAGAAACTTTGTACTCATTCTCTATCAACCAATCCAACAGTTCATCCAACCCCTTTATGTCTCCAAATGCTGCACTGATGATACCGATCTCATCCGAAAAACTCTTTTCCTTTATCACCGATTTTATCGAATCAACATCCAATTTACGGTAAGGTCTTAGATTATACCCTGTGGTACAAAACCTACAGCTAAACTTACAACTCTTTGATGCCTCCACAAGAAAAAGTGATCTAAACTCCCCTTTACAACTTTTTATAAATGAGTAAATTGGCTCCCCAGAATAATCTATCGCAGGTTTTGCCTTTCTATTTTGTCCAACATACACAGAAAAATCGCATCTACTCAAACATTCCAAAAAACTCTCTTTATCAGTGAAATTTAAAAAATATTCTCGCGATTTTTCAAAGATAGGTTTGAAATCGCCACATAACTGAATATCTACAATGTCAAACAATATCTGTGGGTTTATCAAAGTAAGGGCACCACCAGCGATTATTGGGGCAAAATTACCTCCCCGTTCGTTTCTGAAGATCGGGATCTTTTGGGAATGAAGAAATTTTATAAAGTTTAAAACATCCTCTTCATAATTTATACTAAGAGCAATGATGTCAAACTCTTGCAAAAACCTCTGATTTTCTATTGAAAGATTATCTTCGTAAAAATCGAGAACAAACCTCTCACAGGCAACTCCATGAGTCTCATTAAAAAGTTTATAGACATACTGAAATCCCAAATTCTGTGATGCTATCTCATAGGTATTAGGATAAATCAAAGCAATTTTTACCCTGCCTGTGGGTGGCTTTACCCCCTCTTTCTTTACGATATCTCTATAGTATTCAATGACTTTCCATTTTTCCATCATCTCTTTCCATTATTACGCCCCACTCCATCAGATGCTTCTTTATAAAATCGATTACCATTTGATGTTCCTCATCCCCTTTCCCCTTGATCTCTATCGGTTCACCGATGACAAATCTCATATCTCTATCGGTATAGATCTTTCCGATATCTTTTATAATCTTACCATTCGACCACGCATCTGTTTTAAGGGCAATAGGTATTACAGGCACACCAGCCTTTTTGGCGAGTTTTACCCCCATTGAGTTGAATTGCTTTTCATAGAAACTTGTCGTTCTCGTTGTTTGAGGAAACACAATTATCGACATCCCTTCGCTGAGATGTTTTACCCCTTTTTCCATCACTATCTTAAAATCTTCTCTAGGATTATCCCTCGTGACAACTATTGGATCCCTCGCTTTGAGAATATCTTTGAAGTAGGGAACCCTCATGAGGCTTTCTTTCAACACATAGGTCACAGGTTTAAACGGAACAATTATCGAAGGTAGTAAGAATGTCTCTGCGGTACTCATGTGGTTTGCCACAAAAACAACAGGTTTATCGGTCTTCTTGATATTATCCACCCCATCGATCCTCACCTTGATACCAACCTTTTCTATGATGTCGAGGGCTCTGAAACTACTCACCATCCATTGATGAAGATCATATTTCCCCTGCCTTGCTAACTTCGAACCGTGCAATACCAGTGTCAGCATTCTATAATAAAAATACAGTCCAGGAAAGATCTTGGCAAATAAAGAAACCTTTACATCATCAGGGGTCACATAATTACCTTTTGTGTAAATATATTCTAACTTGAAGTTCTCCATACCTTACTCCACCACTTATTATTTTTTAACCTTTAAGTACCTTTTATTCTCCTTGTTGATAAAGCTTCCCGACAGATCCAACAACTCCAACAGAGGAATTAGTATCTTTCTCGGACCATTGATGATCTTTTTAATATTGTTTATATCTATATACCCATCCTTTTTACACAGAATTACTGCATCCGAGAAAAACTTTTTCAATATATCAGATGGTATGTAGTTTCCAGACTTATCAATCCTTTTTATCAACCCCTTATTAGTTAAAAACTTCAAACAGTTTTGCACTACCTCCTTATCAATCTTTAAATAATCCGATAAAACTGCCACATTACTCAAACTTATATCACCTTTCATCAGAGTATAAATTCTTTCGCAAAGATTTTCAAAGTCTGAGTCTTTAGTCTTTATCTCTCCGTCTCGAACTTCATAATTAAGTTCCCTTGCATAATTTAACATATACTCTGAAATATACTGTCTTAACAATGAATTACTGATAGAATCAAAATCTTCAACTGCCAATTTCTCATTTTTAGTCAACTTAGTCTTAAACTCCTCTAAAAAGCTGTTTACATAATCTTTTAGGAAAAGATATCCGTCAATTAAAATTAGTTCATCACCCAAGGATTCTGTTTTTATAAGAAACTTCTGATAGATCACGCTTTTAGAAATGGTGATAAACCTTTTAAGATAAAATTTAAGTGCATCAAACTTATTATGAGACAATAGATCCAGAAAATCCAACAATTCAGATTTCTTCATCTTTACATCATCTACAAAAATTATCCTCACACCAGCCACAGTAATCTTAGGATTTGGAATCCTTATAAGCATCTTCATCTCAGATAAAAAAGGGTAATTATCGGAGCAAACTATCCTGACTAATCTATCATTTATAAAATATAGTTTACCTGTTTTAACTGCCGTACCCACAAGGAATGTATATTCTCCACCATGCTTTAGTTTAAAATCTACTCCAGCATCAAAATAGTCGATTTCTCCGTAAATTACATTGTAATTTTTCAACTCGTTATCATTAGTTATCAAATCTCCCCTTGAAATATCCTCTTTTTCCACATCATATAGATTTATTGCCGCCCTATAACCAGCTTTTACAATATCTACCTTCTCATTATGAACAGAAAGCCCCTTTACCTTTATTGTAATCCCTTTGGGAAGAATTCGTATCGTTTCCCCTTTGGAGAGATCTCCAGATAAAACGGAGCCAGTCACAACCGTTCCAAATCCTTTTAAACTAAACACTCTATCCACATTAAGCAAAAAACAATCCCATAGAACCTTTCGTTTAAAGATATTTGCATATTCAACAAGAATGCTTATTAAATTTTCTTTGCAGGAGGAGTCAAATATACTCCACCTTATAAACTTTATATGAGTAAAACCATATTTTTCAAAAAAACTCTCGATATGCTTCACTTTTTCTTCTAAATTATCAACGCATTTATCTATCTTCGTCAAAACAACGATCAAATACTCCACACCCAAATACTTTACAATATTAGTATGCTCAACAGTCTGAGGCATTACCCCTTCATTTAGATCCACAGCACAGATACAGAGGTCAAACCCTATCGCACCCGCAACCATATTTTTTAGATAATCTTCATGACCCGGCACATCCACAAATGAAAAAGAAAGATCACCAACATCCAGATGAGCAAAACCCAAGTCGATGGTAATCCCCCTCTTCTGCTCTTCGATGAGTCTATCGGGATCGATACCTGTAAGAATCTTAACTATCGAAGACTTACCATGATCAATATGCCCTGCTGTCCCAACTATAATATGCTTTTTTTCCATAAACTCAATTCAATAATCCTGCATTTTTCAATGATTTTACAATACCATCACCTACATAATCTATTTCATCATCAAAAACAGTGATCATATCGAATATCAACATCCCTTTTTCAGATCTACAAACTATCGGAATTAGAAGCGTTCTCAGATACTTTGATACCTTATCACATGCTTCATTCAAAGTAAGCCCTATCCCCCACGAATCGATCTCCTCACCAGGACATGCTCCACCCCCAGTATATGCCTTAGATTTAAGAATAGAAATAATACCATTATCAACTCCATTTTTCAGAAGATAATTGCGCAATTTATCAGATTTTTTCTTTATTTTTCTCAGATCGATTTTCAACATCGTGTACAATTTTACACTATCGTTCTTCAAAATATACTTCAGAAGTGTTTTCTGTAAAATGGAGAGGGTAAGTTTATCTACTCTAAGCATCCTCAAAAGGTGGTTTTTCTTTATCTTTTCGATCAGTTCCTTTTTCCCTACTATTATTCCACACTGCGGCCCACCGAGCAGTTTATCACCACTGAAACTTACGAGATCGATCCCCTCTTTAATAGCCTCACCTACGGTCTCCTCACCACAGATATTCATCTCTTGTGAAATTACACCACTACCAGCATCATAGTAGGAGATCAAAGAGTGTTTTTTGGCAATCTCTGCAATGCTCTTTAGATCAACGATCTCAGTGAATCCTATTATTCTGTAATTACTCGTATGAGATTTCATAATTAGAGATGAGTTTTCATTTATATTTAATTCGTAATCTTTAATTTTAGTTCTATTTGTGGTTCCGACTTCTCTCAGTATAGCCCCACTCTCCTTCATCACCTCAGGCAATCTAAAGCTTCCACCGATCTCTATCAACTCCCCCCTTGAAACCAGCACCTCTTTACCTTTTCCAAAGGTATTGAGAATTATAAAAACAGCGGCGGCGTTGTTGTTTACCACCACTGCATCCTCAGCACCTGTCAGAAATTTTAAGTATTCCACAGAGTGAAAATACCTATCCCCCCTTTCACCCGAAGATAAATCAAATTCTAAGTTGCTGTATCTACAAATGAGATCTTTAACTGATAAAAAAAGATTTTCGTCAATCGGAGACCTACCTAAATTGGTATGGATTATTACACCAGTAGCATTTATAACTCTTTTTAAACTTCCCGATATAAAATCATCATAATCATCTTTAAGTTGACGAATTATACTTTCCAAACAGAAATCGATCTTTTCTCCATTTTTAATTTTATTTCTTATGTTGGAAAGTAATCTATTCAAGAGATATTTCAAAATTTCTCGATTATAATCCTCACTAAAAAAATTTAATACTTCATCAACTTTTGGTATCTTTCTGAAAAGTTCGTTGACATTACTCATATTTCACCATATTATCCTTATTAGCATCTTAATAGTTAGCATAATTTTCAGGGAGTGTAAATGACTTTGCTAAGCCAAGAAGACCTAAAAACCCTTGAAGATATCACATCTTTGGCAGAACCTTCCCTTCAAGAATACAACACAACAAACTACATCGAAGATTTCTTAAAAAAACAGAAAATCCTGTCATACAAAAGATTAAAAACAGGTTTGTTCGGCGATATTAATGTCGGCTTAAATAATACAATTGCCATAAGAGCCGATATCGATGCCCTACCCAGCGGAGATGGAAAATATAAGCATCTGTGCGGACATAATCTACATACTGCAGCCCTACTTACAACTTTGAAACTCATCTCAATCGGGAAAATCACACCTAAATCAAATCTTAGATTTATATTTCAACCGGCAGAAGAGATTATTTCAGGTGCAAAGATTATAATAGAAAATGGTGGCATGGAGGGTGTGGCAGAGATATATGGGTTTCATGTGGATCCCGATACTGAGTTTGGAGTTGCTGGAGTGAGGGATGGAGCCGTCATGGCAGGTTCTACTCACTTTAAAATAGATCTCTTTGGAAAAGGTACCCATGCCGCATATCCCCACAAAGGGGATGACCTCGTGGTAGCATTATCGAGTTTTATTCTAAACTGTCAAACAATCATCTCAAGGAAGATAAACCCCATCATACCATCGGTGCTATCCTTCGGTAAACTCTCCTGTGGAACTGCAGCAAACATACTCCCCGACAAAGCAGAAATTTTAGGAACTTTCCGATATATAGATGACAATACAAAAAATCTTATAATAAATGAGTTAGAAAAAAATCTAAAAAGCACCACCCTCAACTTCAATATAACATACAACATAGATATCTCAGATGGAACATACCCTGTGATAAACGACCCTAATCTCGTGAAAAAAACCACAGAGATATTTAAAAATATCGATATACCATTTACCAAAGATACAAATCTCTCGATGGGAGGGGAAGATTTTTGTTATTATGGAAAATATGCACCATCACTTTTTATAAGGTTAGGTATCAAGAAAGATGGAATATTCCCCCTTCATAATCCAAATTTTTTCGTACCAGAAGGAACTTTAGAGAAGGCAGTAAACATATGGAAGGCTATACTTGAGCATGCATAGGGAAGAGCTCATTGCCACATACTTATCATTACTCAATATAAAAGGTATCTCCCACACAACAGTGTGCAACCTCTATAAGAGTTTTGGAACATTGGCAAACATTTTCAAAGCAGACCCAAAATACCTTTCAGAAGCGGGACTTACACAACCCCAGATAGAGATGATCACACAGAAAAATTTTGACAACAGCGTTGTAGAGAAAGAGTTATCCTTGATTAAAAAATATAGGATAGATATTACTCTCATAGAAGATGACGATTACCCAAAGATGCTAAAAAATATCTATGATCCACCTGCTCTATTTTATACTATTGGAGATAAGTCCGTTCTAAACAAACCATCCATAGCAGTTGTTGGTTCAAGAAGAGCATCAAACAAAGGGAAAGACTTTGCCAAAAAATTAGCATCAGACTTAGCAGAAATAGGTTTTAACATAGTAAGCGGTTTTGCTACAGGTATCGATATCAGCGCCCATATCGGAGCATTAGAAAAAGGAACAACCGTTGCAGTCTTTGGAAATGGTTTGCTTAATGTATACCCTTCTCATCACAAAAAATTTTTACCAGAAATATACAAAAAAGGGTGCATTATCTCAGAATTACCCCTCACAGAGATGCCGAATGCCCACAACTTCCCAAAGAGAAATAGGATCATAACGGGTTTGTCTTTAGGTGTCGTTGTGGTGGAAGCAGCCCAAAAAAGTGGATCATTAATTACAGCAAAATTGGCCCTCGAATATGGAAGAGACCTATTTGCAGTGCCAGCATGGCCAACGGATACCAACACCGGCACGAATAGTCTCATAAAAGAGGGTGCAAAGCTCGTAGAAAGCTACCTGGATATTGTTGAAGAGTATAGCAACATTTTTGATATTCCAAAAGAGGTTGACAAAACGGATAATATCACTATTATAAAAAACAATGAGGAGTATGGGAAAATTATTGAGATTTTAAATTCTGGTCCCGCTACCCTTGATGAGATCTGTTTGAAATCTGGCAGGACTGTATCGGAAGTATTATCAGCAATCACAGAATTAGAATTGGAAGATATCGTTTTTTTGGGTAGCGATGGGAAATATAATTTAAATAGGAGGATAAATGGATAAGATATTTATAGTCTTAAACATTATAATAGATTATATAGATAATACCAAAAAAATTGATGAAGCGGAACTAACAGATCAACTTATAAGCGTTGGCTTTGGTGATCATGAGATTAGGCAGGCAATGTCTATCTTTGACATTCAAAATTTCAATGGCACCCCAATTTATAGAACATTTACAAAAAAAGAGTTATCAAGGCTATCCCAAGAAACGATGCTCTTTATTCAAAAACTTTATCTTTACGGCATATTAGAACCAGAGATAATAGAGGAGAGTATCGAAAGAGCCATAGAGGGCACACAACAGAAGATCTCAATAGAGATCTACAAAAATGCACTACTTTTTACTCTTCTTGAAGCAAGAAACCTCTACTACGAACAATTAGAAACAGAAGAAGACTTCTCTTAAAAGGTAATCTATGTCAAAAAATTTAGTCATTGTGGAATCCCCCTCAAAAGCAAAAACTATAGAGAAATATTTAGGGAAAGATTTTAAGGTAACCGCCTCAATGGGGCATATCAAGGACCTTCCCGAAAAAGAGCTGGGTATAGATATCGAAAATAGCTTTACCCCACAGTATAAACTTCTAAAAGGAAAAAAGAAGATCGTTGATGAGATAAAAAAATTGGCTCAGGAAGCAAAAACAGTCTATTTAGCCCCCGACCCCGATAGGGAGGGTGAAGCAATTGCTTGGCATATTGCCCAAGAGATTAAGAGTAAAAATAAGAATATATACAGAGTCTCTTTCAACGAAATTACAAAAAATGGTATTGAAGAGGGGATAAAAAACCCCTCAGAAATCAATATGAAAAGGGTCAATGCCCAGCAATCAAGGAGAATCCTCGATAGACTCGTTGGTTATCAGGTGAGTCCACTTCTCTGGAAACCCATCAAGTACGGTTTATCAGCCGGAAGGGTACAAACCGTTGCTTTAAGACTTATTGTGGAAAGGGAAGAGGAGATCGAAAAATTTGTCCCTAAAGAGTATTGGACAATAACCGGTTTCTTTAAGGTGTCTGAAGGGGAAATCAAGGCTAAATTAGAAAAGATTAACGGAAAAAAAGCCGAACTTCCCAATGAACAGACCGTTAAAGAGATTTTAGCAAATTTAGAGAATAAAACAGGTAAAATATCAAATTTAGAGAAGAAAGAGGCAAAACAATCACCATACCCACCTTTTATCACCTCTACGCTACAACAGGAAGCTATAAGAAAGTTGGGATTTACAGCCAAAAAGACGATGCTCATCGCCCAACAACTCTACGAAGGGGTGGAAATAGGTTCAAAAGGTCCTATGGGTCTTATCACATACATGAGAACAGACTCCACAAGGGTATCAGACACCGCTAAAACAGAGGCAAGAGAATTCATTCTCAAAACATTCGGTAAAGAGTTTTTAGGTAGTCAAAGTAGATCAACAAAAAATAAAAATACAAATGTTCAAGATGCCCACGAAGCAATTAGACCCACATCTGTAAGTCTCACCCCCGATGAAGTGAAAAAATACCTAAATCCCGATCAATACAAATTATATAAATTGATCTGGGAAAGGTTTTTGGCATCCCAGATGGCCGATGCAGTATTTGAAAAAACGGTAATAGATATAAACATAGACAGATACACATTCAGAGCAAATGGAAAGGTACTTATCTTTCCCGGATTTATGAAACTATATACCGAAACTGTTGAAGATGCCGAAGATGAAGAGCAACAACTACTTCCATCTGTCAATTTAGAGGATAAAGCAGAACCGATTAAATATGAGCCAAAGCAGAATTTTACCACCCCACCCCCTCGATACACAGAGGCAAGTTTGGTTAGAACACTGGAACAAAAAGGTATCGGAAGACCAAGCACCTATGCCAATATTATTTCAACCATTGTGGAAAGAGGGTATGTTGAGATCAAGGAGAAAAGATTTCACCCCACCGAGTTGGGTAGATTTGTGGTAAAACTGCTTCTCGATAACTTTGAGCATATTTTCGAAGTTGGTTTTACAGCCGAAATGGAGAAAAAGTTAGATGAGATTGAGGAAGGTAAGTTGGATTGGCTCGACCTATTAAACGATTTTTATAATTCATTCAAAGAGGAATTGCAAAAGGCAGATAAGAACTTCATCTCCAATCTAAAAACCGATATTGAGTGCCCTCAGTGTAAAAAAGGTTTTCTTAACATCAAATTCGGTAAAAATGGCTTCTTCTTAGCCTGCGAACACTACCCCGACTGCAATTTTACATCCAATTTTACGAGGGATGAACAGGGCAGAATCGTATTATCAGAAAAAAACGGAAATTTTGAAGAGACTGATATATCTTGCGAAAAATGTGGTTCAAAAATGGTCATAAAGGGTTCAAAATTCGGTGAGATCCTTACCTGCCCCAAGTACCCAGAATGTAAAAATGTAAAAAACTTCATCAGGGATAAAGATGGAAAACTCATAATTATTGAAAATGGTCTAACCATCGAGGAGAAATGCCCCGAATGTGGTGGAGATCTGCAACTAAAGAAAGGTAGAAATGGGCTTTTTGTGGGCTGTAAAAATTATCCAAACTGCACCTTCACTGCAAACTACACCACAGATAAAGATGGCAAGATCACCATCAAACAAAAACCGATAGTGGAAGAGTTTGACTGCGATAAATGCGGCTCTAAAATGGTATTGAAAAGATCCCGGAGAGGAATATTTTTTGCCTGCTCCAAATACCCCGAATGTAAAAATACAGTATCAGCCATAAAAAACAAAGATGGCAGCATCACTCCAAAAAGATAAGACAGCAACCATCATAGGCGGTGGTTTGGCTGGTTCTGAAGCAGCCTACCAGTTAGCCCAGCGCGGTATAAAGGTAGTTTTATATGAAATGAGACCATTAAAACTCACAGAAGCCCATCAAACTGGCCTTTTGGCTGAGCTTTTGTGTTCCAATTCACTAAAATCTCTTGATATCACAAACTCCAACGGACTACTAAAAAAAGAATTGGAGATAGCAGGTAGTCTTCTCATAAAGGTAGCCTACGAAACAAGGGTTCCATCGGGTAATGCTCTGGCAGTGGATAGAGAACTTTTTGCTGAAAAAATCACGAATATCTTAGAAAATCATCCAAATATTACAATCGCAAGACAAGAAATCATAGATATCCCCCATGAAAGACCCCTTGTAATCGCCACTGGTCCCCTAACAAGCGATCCTTTTGCAGAAAATCTTAAAAAAATTACCAAAGAACATCTATTCTTTTATGATGCCATATCACCAATAGTGGATGGTGATACAATCGATTATTCTAAAGTATTTTTCAAGAGTAGATACGGCAAAGGTGAGGATGACTACCTAAACTGCCCTATGAACAAGGAACAATACGAAAAGTTTTATCAAGAACTTATAAATGCTGAAAAGGTAGAATTAAGACCCTTCGAAAAAGCAAAATATTATGAAAACTGCATGCCGATAGAGGAACTTGCCTCGAGGGGATTTAAAACCCTTCTCTTTGGCACTATGCGACCTGTGGGATTAGAACATCCTGAAACTAATGAAAAATACTACGCAGTGATACAATTGAGGAAAGAAAATATAGAGGGTACAGCATACAATATTGTGGGTTTCCAAACTAAAATGAAAATAACCGAACAAAAAAGGGTTTTTAGACTGATACCGGGTCTTGAACAAGCAGAGTTTTTAAGATACGGTTCGATCCACAGAAACACTTATATCAATTCGCCCAAGATATTAGAAGGTAACTACAAAGTTAGAGGTGATGACATCTATTTTGCTGGTCAGATCTCAGGGGTGGAAGGTTATGTAGAATCGATAGCAAGTGGATTTACAGCTGCCCTTGATATCTATTTGAGATTAACCGAAAACACTTCACTAAAACTACCAGAAGACACCGCACTTTTCTCTTTACAAAACTATGTATCAACAGCGGATCCAAAACATTTTTCCCCATCAAACTTCCACTTCGGTATGTTATCAAATATCGAAGGAGTAAAGGACAAAAAGATAAAAAAACAGCTACAAGCAGAACGAGCTATAAAAAAGATTACAGAATTCTTTGATAACCTAAAGGTATGAAATTAATAGAAGCAGTTGATAAATTTGCCGAATTTCTGAAATTAGAGAAAAATGCAAGTGAACATACCATCAGATCCTATATGAACGATCTGGTGGAACTGATCAATTTCATAAACGATGAGTCAAAATCTGTATCTACAATCGATTTTTTCATTCTCAGGGAATATATTACAACATTATACGACAGAAACCTTACAAAAACCACCATCGAAAGGAAAATTTCCACTTTAAAATCTTTCTTCAAATACCTCACCCAAAAAGGTATCCTCGAGGAAAATCCAGCAAGGATGCTAAAATTCCCTAAGAAAGAAAAGAAACTTTTTAAGGTATTCAACATAGATGATCTTTTTAATCTCCTCGAACTTCCAGATAAATCAGCCCCATCGGGACTCAGAGATGCCCTTCTTATGGAATTAATGTACGGTACTGGGGTTAGGGTATCCGAACTTGTGGGGATAAGATTAGATGATATCGATTTCGAAGGATTAAGACTAAGGGTCAGAGGTAAAGGGAAAAAGGAACGGATGATCCCCCTTGCAGAGTTTCATATCGATTTTATAAAAAAATATCTCTCCGTTAGAGAAGGTATGGTAAGTGGAAAAACGATCAAAACAGACAAACTCTTCATAAACAAATTCGGCACAGCACTTACCGATAGAAGTGTGAGAAGAATAGTGGAAAAATACCTAAAAATAGCAGGGCTACCCCTCGATTTCTCCCCACATTCCTTTAGACATTCCTTTGCAACTCACATGCTTGAGAGTGGAGCAGACTTGAGGACCATTCAATCACTTCTTGGACACTCATCTCTATCAACAACCCAGAAGTACACCCACCTAAATTTATCAGATATATTGAAAATTTACGACGAAGCCCACCCTTTTGCTAAAAAAAGGTAATCACTCCGCAGCCTTAAAATTGTAAAGAGGCTTAAGTCTCTCTACAATATCCACCGTCTCTCCAATGTATCTTATTATCTCATCGGGAGATTTATAAGCCTGAGGGGCCTCATCAAGGGTCCATTTATTTATAGTGGTGCTATATATACCCTTCATCGATTCTTTAAACTCATTGATGGATATTGCCTCTTTCGCCTTATTTCGAGACATTATTCTACCAGCACCGTGGGGAGCAGAGAAGTTCCAGTTAGGGTTCCCTTTTCCGATACATATTAGAGACCCATCCCTCATATTTAGCGGAATCAGCAATCTCTCACCATTTTGAGCAGAAACGGCACCTTTTCTCAAAATATTTTTATCTAAATCTATATAGTTGTGAATGGTATGAAACCTATCCAAAAAATCGATCTTCAATTTCTCCCCGATAATCTCCGCCATAGACTCACGATTTACCTTTGCATAGTGCTGCATGATCCTCATATCGTGAAGGTAGTTTTCCATCTCCTCCCCTTCTAAATACTCAAGTCCATTTGCCACTTTGATCCCCTTTTTCTGACAGATCGTTTTAGCCAACTTTTGATAGTATTCAGCCACCTGTTTCCCCAAATGCCTACTACCGGAATGTATTATAAGGTAATACCCTTCCCCCTGAGCCACTTCGATAAAATGATTACCACCCCCCAATGTCCCTATACTGAGATAACCCCTTTCCAGATCGACATGCTTAGCACATTTTAATCTATCAATTGCTATCTCATCCACCCTTTTATAAGCATTACTTCTCACAGATTTACCGCTTGGGATATACCTTTTTACAATATCATCTATCAGTTCTGGATTTTTAAACTCTGGGATCTTTAAAACATACATCCCACAACCGATATCCACCCCCACAAGATTGGGAACAACTTTATCATGAATAGTCATTGTAGTCCCTATAACACAGCCAGCACCAGCGTGGCAGTCTGGCATGATCCTTATTTTAGAATCTTTGGCTATGATGCTATTGCAGAGATCCTTTACCTGAGAGATGGTTGTCTCATCCACATTATCCGTAAAGATATCAGCTGAACCGAAATCACCTTTTATTCTCAACATTTATACCCCAAATTCAGTTGTATTTTTTGTATTTTGATTTACAATTTAGTATCGATTGCGAAAAACCTCAAGGGGGTATAAGATGTATAAAAAAATATTTTTAATGTTAGCAATAACACTGCTGTTTGGATTTAACCTTTTTGCCGCACCAAAAGATTTCAAAGAGGGTTTTTGGGAGGTTTCTGTAAAAATGACTGCCACAGGTATAAATATGCCAGAGACAAAATACACCATCTGCTTGAAAAAAGACAACTACATCCCCACAGAACCAGCCGACAAAGACAAACAGAACTGTAAAACCTACGATATCAAAGTTCAAGGCAATACAGTATATTGGAAAATGGAATGTAAGACCGACGGTGTGGTAACAAAAGGTAGTGGTGAAATGACCTACAAAGGGAACACCTTTGAAGGGAAAACAACCATCGAACAACCAGGGATGAAATTTATCCAGATAATGAAAGGGAAATGGATCGGGGAGTGTAAAAAATAACTTTCAATTTCTCAGAGTATAAATAATTATAGACAACACTGCCAACCCAGCAGTAGCAATATAAAAATAATGTAATATCGCTCCAATTGGTGACCAGAAGTAGGTAAGTAAAAAGAGAACCACTGTTATATACTCAAAAAACATTGTCACTTTTCCAATAAATATCGTTTCAATCTTAAATTGCCTTCTAAAAAGATAAATAACGACAATCCCCACAAGTAGATACAACTCTTTTAAAAGTATGACAACTGCAAAATAAAATGGGATACTATAACCCACAGATAGAAAGCCAGCCACAAATATCGTTGTAAGAATAACAAGTTTATCCGCCAATGGATCCAAAAACTTACCTATTCTACTAATCTGATTGAACTTTCTTGCTAAAAAACCATCAAAAAAATCAGAAATCGCCATAATTACAAACAATATAGATGCCTTTACAATATCACCGTTAAAAACATAGATACCAAAAAATGGCACCATCAATATCCTTGCTGATGTTATCAGATTTGGAATAGTAAAATAATCTTTGACTATCATCATATAATCATTATAGTATATTTTGTATGTTTTTGCCAATAAACAAAGATGATCTTAAAAAATTGGGTATTAAAGAACTCGACATCATCTTCATAACAGGGGATTGTTATATCGATTCTCCTTATTGTGGCGTTGCTCTATTGGGGAAATACCTGATGAAAAAAGGTTTTACCGTTGGAATTATATCCCAACCTCGTCTTGAAACAGATGAAGATATATTGAAACTCGGCATACCAAAACTATTCTGGGGTATTACAGCAGGTACGGTGGATTCTATGGTGGCAAACTATACCCCCCTTCTTAAAAAAAGAAAAAGTGATGATTTTACTCCAGGAGGGATCAACAACAAACGACCCGACAGAGCCACAATAGCTTACACCAATCTCGTTAAAAGGTTTGACCATACAAAAAAAACGATAGTAATAGGTGGCATAGAGGCAAGCCTCAGGAGAATAGCCCACTACGACTATTGGGATGATAAAATCAGAAGATCGATACTCTTAGACTCAAAGGCAGATATGCTTGTTTACGGAATGGGTGAACTCACATGTTTAGAATTAGCCCAGAGACTATCACGAAATATGGATTACCGTAATATCAGAGGGTTATGCTACATAGATAAAAACCCTAAAGATGAATACCTCCCATTACCCTCTTTTGAAGATGTTTCTACAGATAAAGAGAAATTTATTGAAATGTTCAAAATATTCTATGAAAACAACGACCCTCTCACTGCAAAAGGGCTATACCAAAAACACTCAGATAGGTACCTCATTCACAATCCACCCCAAAGGCTACTTTCACAGGAAGAATTGGATGAGATTTACGAACTTGAATTTGAACACGACATCCATCCCGAACTAAAAAAATTAGGAAAAGTAAAAGCCCTCGACACGATAAAATTTTCCATCACAATAAATCGTGGGTGCTACGGTGAATGTAATTTTTGTGCGATAACTGTGCATCAAGGAGCTACTGTAATAAGCCGTAGCAAAGAATCCATCGTAAAAGAGATACAGCATATAACAAAATTAAAACACTTCGATGGAGTAATCAGGGACTTAGGTGGACCCACGGCAAACATGTACGAAATCGAATGCTCTAAGAAACTGAAATCAGGAAAATGCAAAGACAAGAGATGTATATCACCCTTAGTATGCAAGACCCTCAAAATAGATCATTCTGAACTAATCTCTCTTATGAAAACAGTCAGAGAGAGCAAAGAGGTAAAAAAGGTTTTCGTTGCATCGGGAATTAGATACGATATGATACTAAATGACACCACCAATGGTAGAAGATATCTCGAAGAACTCATAAAATATCACACTTCTGGTCAACTAAAGATAGCACCCGAACACACCGATGAAAAGGTATTGAAACTGATGGGTAAACCACCGACAGCAAACTTAAAAAAATTTATCGAAACATTCTACGAAATATGCAAAAAAAACAATTTAAGGTACTACCTCACCTACTATTTTATCGCCGCTCACCCAGGTTGTGGACTTTCAGAAATGAAGCAACTGAAAAATTATATATCCAAAAATATCCATATTACACCAGAACAGGTGCAAATATTCACTCCACTACCTTCCACCTACTCCTCTGTGATGTATTGGACTGAAAAAGATCCTTTCACTGGTGAAAAGATATTCGTGGAAAAGAGTTTAAAGAGAAAAAGGGAACAAAAAGAGGTTATTGTCTAACTTTTTTATTTGCCAACAATATCCCACTAAACACAAGTAAGATACCAACCACATGATAAATATATAATTTTTCCCCTAAAAATACAATCGCCATAATAGTTCCAAATACAGGCATGAGATGAATAAATGGTCCAGCCTTATTGGCACCTATCTCTCTTACAGCCCTGTTCCAGAAGATAAAAGCAATCACTGATGCAAATAAGGCGACATAAATAATACTGATCATCGTTTTACTATTCAATACAAATCCACCTTTTACAAAAAATTCGAGTATGTAGAAAGGTAGCATATAAACTAAACCTATCAATATGATAGTAAGCAAAAAAGACAGCGGATGAATCTCTTTTGGCAAACTTTTGAGTAACACAGTGTAAAGTGCCCAAGTCAGTGCAGCCAAAAATATCAATATATCACCGGGATTAAATCGGAAATTGACAAGTCCATTTAAACTCCCCTTTACCATAATTACCACTATACCTGACATCGAAATGATGATACCTACAACCTGATTTATTGTAGGTTTGTCTTTATATATCATAAGAGATATAAAAAGAATAAGTATTGGTACGAAAGAATTTACAAGGACGGCATTTATCGCAGTAGTATAATGTACAGCAGAATAAACAAGGGTATTGAAACAACCAACCCCTAAAAATCCGAGTATGTTGAAATACAAAAAATTTTTCTTAACTATTTCGATATCTTTTATAAAGTATTTGTACGCAAATGGCAATAGTATGATACCAGCGACAAACCACCTCCAAAACCCCAAAGCAACAGGGGGAATGATCTCATTTATCCCCCTACTCAAAACAAAATTGCCAGACCAAAAAAGTGTCGCACCAATAAGAAATAGATAAGCCATCAAGTTTTCTCAAGAGCTTCTTTTATTGCATCTTCGATCATCTTTCTACTGGGTACACCCGATACCCCATACCTTCTTCAGGTGATACCAAACCATTGCTGATTCCTAACCCTTGGATCTATATCAAGGCCATTGACCAGAACTGTCGGACTACCAAACAGCTTATACTCCCTCGCCTGTTCACTATTTCTTATCAATATAGTATTGATCTGGGCTTTTATCCCCATTTTATCTATGACTTCCTTTACAAGCTCCAGTGTATCTGATGTAGAACTACACCCTTCCACATACAAAATATCAATTGTAAGCATATCAACCTTTTATGATTTTATTGTTCTTATCCACATGTATTACTACAGGTTTGTAATTTTTCAACTCCTCTTCATCATAGATACCATAAGATACTATAATTACAAGGTCCCCTTTTTGCACCAATCTTGCAGCAGCACCATTTAAACATATCTCGCCACTACCCCTTTTCCCTACAATTGTATAAGTGGAGAACCTTGCTCCATTTGTAATATTGTAAATGTCCACCTTTTCATAAGGAAGGATACCTGAGGCATCAAGGAGATCTTCATCAATAGTAATACTCCCTTCATAGTTCAAATCTGCATCTGTTACTGTTGCTCTGTGAATTTTGGCTTTAAACATAGTTCTAAGCATATTACACCTCAAATATTTTATTATCTATCAACCTTGTTTTGTTCACAAATACCGCCAAAGCAAGCAAAAATCTATCATTGACAGTATCTTTGTAATCTAAGGTATCGGGATCCATGATCTCCACATAATCTATCTTTGTATAAGGGTGAGAAAGGATAAACTCAGAAACCGCATCGATAATTCTCCTAACATCCCTTTCACCATTTCTTATTAATTCATCAACAACGCCAAAAGACCTACTCAAAGAAAGAGCAGATCTTCTCTCATCTTGAGATAGATAAACATTTCTGGAACTCATAGCCAAACCATCACTCTCTCTGACTATAGGCATAGGAACGACCTCAACATCCATGTTGAGATCCTCCACCATCTTTTTAATCACAAGCACCTGCTGATAATCCTTCAACCCGAAATACGCCCTATCGGGTTTGACTATATTAAAAAGTTTACATACCACAGTTGCCACACCTCTAAAATGACCTGGTCTTTTAAGACCACATAATTTATCAGTGATCTTTTCCACATTCACATAAGTCATATAATTATCGGGATAGATCTCTTTGACATCGGGATAAAATACGATATCAGCCCCTTCATTTCTTAAAAGTTTTTCATCTCTATCAAAATCTCTTGGATACCTATCCAAATCTTCGTTTGGTCCAAATTGAGTGGGGTTGACGAAGATACTCACCACAGTGATATCATTATTCTTCTTTGATTCTCTCACAAGACTCAAATGCCCCTCGTGTAGATAACCCATAGTGGGGACAAAACCTACAGATAACCCTTGCCTCTTTTTTTCTGATAATATCTGCTTTAAGGGTTTGATCTCTCTTACTATCTCCATAATCTACTCCAAAAATGCATGTTTTTCTTCAGGGAAAATAGACTCTTTAGTTTCTCTCACATAATCTTTCGCAGCGTTCAAAAAAATCGTTCTACCATCACAATACCTTTTTGCAAATTTTGGGGTAATATCATCATAAAGCCCGAATAGATCATGAAATACGAGTATCTGACCATCACAATATCTTCCCGAACCAATACCAATCGTAGGAACGCTCAAATTCTCGGTAATCTTTTTGGCTACATTTTCCACGATCCCTTCTAAAACTATGGAAAATACCCCTGCTTTTTCAAGTGCTATGGCATCATCTAACAGCTTTTCATCGTTGTTTCTTCCTTGAATTTTATACCCACCCATTACATTAACCATCTGTGGCATAAGCCCTATATGCCCCATCACATTTACCCCAGATCTTACAAGCCTTTCTACGATGGGAACGATTTCTGCCCCACCTTCCAACTTCACAGCCTCAAAACCTGTTTCCTTTATAACCCTAATACAATTTTTAACTGCCTCTTCCACCGAAACCTGATAATACCCAAAAGGGATATCGGCAACCAAAAATCCCCTTTTCACAGCTCTTTTTACATACTGACAATGTAGAATTATCTGATCAAGGGTAACAGATAATGTATTTTCATACCCTGCAACAACCATCCCCAGAGAATCACCAACGAGGATGAGATCAACACCTGATTCGTCGAGAATTTTCGCCGATGTATAATCATAAGCAGTAAGGCAAACGATCTTCTCTTCATTTTTCATCTTCTTTATATGGGTCACTGTGATCTTTTTTATATCTTTATATTTACTCATCTTTCACCTCTTAGAAAACAAAAAAAGCCTTCCGGCTAACCGAAAGGCTTTGATTTCACCTATTATAACTTTTTAGTTAGCCGTCTCAGTCCCAAAGGGATCCAAGCAACTATTAAAATATATACGATTACTAGAAAAAATTCAATACTAAAAACTTGGTGGCGTACCCACCCAAAATGCTTTTGCCTTCTTATCAGTTCTATTTTTAATTTTATGTGGCAAATTTGAGCTAAAATATATCGATTCTCCCGTTTCAAGTGTGTATTCTTCGTTTCCTATGACAACGGTAATAGTTCCTTCGAGGACATAACCGAATTCCTCTCCAGTGTGATGATAAAACTCTGAACCTGTCTCAGAATGAGGTTCAAACTCGATAATCAATGGTTCAATCTTTCTATTTGCATATTTTGAAGCCATGAAAATGATGTCTATATTCTTGTTTTTTAATACCTTGTAATCCTCCTTGTTAAACTTAAATACAATATTTCTCTCATCTTCAAATAGTTCACTAATAGATATACCCAAAGCATAACAGATCTTTTTAAGGGAAGCAATAGATGGAGAATTTTTCCCATTTTCTATCTGACTGATAAAACTCTTTGTAAAACCTGTTTTTAAAGAAACATCTTCAAGCGTCATACCTAATCTTTTTCTGATATCCCTAATCTTTTCTCCGTATCCCATTTTTACTCCTTGATTTATACTGATTTTTATTATATATAGTTCAATTATGAATTTAAGTCAAGCAGTAAAGTTAATTAACAACAAAATTTATATCCTGTTTTTATCATCGATAATCACAGGTGTAGTGTCATTTTTTTTAATATATAATCAATTAATGTTTTGGGGGATACTACTAAATATTGTAACTATCTGTCTTCTCTCCCTTGCAATTTATACCCTAAAGATGGAAAATAACTCCATTAAAAATGAATTTTTAGAGGTAGAAAATAACTTCAATCTTCTGAAAAATAAATTCGAGGAGCAGATACTCGAAGTTAATACTTCAAACAATGAGTTGAAAACCTTAAACATTGAGTTGATAAAGGCAAAAAATAGATTGGAAGAGCTATCTAATTACAGAGGTAGATTCATATCCAACATGTCCCATGAACTCAGAACACCTCTAAATGCAATCATCGGATTTTCCCATGTATTACTACAGTCCGATTTCTCAATATCAGAAGAGGAAAAGAACAACCTTATCAAAACAATACACAACTCTGGCAAAAAATTACTGAACATTATAAACAATATTTTGGACCTCAGCGATTTAAAACAGGACATTTTAGAACCATCACCTCGTTATATCGATGTATCTCCATCGCTCGAAGCCCTCGTATCTACAGCAAAAGGTTTACTCAAAGATAACAGATCGATTTTACTTAATGTAAAAATAAAAAATATCTATCCGAATGTTTATGCTGATGAGAAAGCTTTAAACAAAGTGTTAACCCATATACTTGAAAATGCCACCAAATACACAAAAAAAGGTGAAATTAGTATCTACACCGAAGAAGACGAAGAAAAACTCTACATAATAATATCGGATACAGGTGTAGGAATGACAGAAGATGAGCTTAAAAGGATCTTCGAACCATTTACAAAAATGATAATGAATGATCAGCCTATTTCATTATCGGAAGGTGTTGGTATAGGAATGCCAATCTCTAAATACTTAATGGAAAAGATGTCGGGCGATCTGATCGTGGAATCCAAGAAAGATTACGGCACTATCGTAAAAATAGTACTAAAAAAGGAACCAAACCATGCATAATGTTAGAAAAAGGGTATTGAAAGAACCTGTAATTGGAGAAAGGGTTTTTATAGCCAAAAATGCAACGGTATTTGGCGATATCACTTTAGCAGACGATGTAAGTATCTGGTACAATGTCACCATAAGAGCAGATGTGGAAAAGGTTGTCATAGGAAAATGTTCTAATGTCCAGGATGGCACAGTGATCCATGTTACCAAAGATAAATACCCCACCATAATCGGTGATTATGTTACCATAGGGCATAACGCCACTCTGCACGGATGCACGATCCAAAACAATGTTCTCGTTGGAATCGGGGCAATAATTCTCGATAATACAGTAATCTCTGAAAATACGATCATTGCTGCTGGCTCCCTTGTCCCACCAAACAAAACATTTCCACCAAATTCACTCATTATGGGAAGCCCAGCAAAAGTGGTCAAAACCCTTTCCGATGAAGAGATAAAAAGCATCACAGATTACGCCGAAAGATATGTGCAATACAAAAATATATATTTAGAATTAGGTAAGTAGAGTTTTAAAGAGGGTGCTCATTTCTGAACACCCTATCCCAAGTATCCTATAGGTTATAAAATGCCTTAATACCAGGATAGTACGCCTGATCCAAAAGTTCATCCTCAATTCTGAGGAGTTGATTATACTTACAAACCCTATCTGTTCTGCATAGTGAACCTGTCTTGATCTGACCTGCATTTGTAGCCACTGCTAAATCTGCAATCGTAGTATCCTCCGTCTCACCAGATCTGTGGGAAATCACACATGTATATCCAGCCCTCTTAGCCATTTCGATTGCTGCAAGGGTTTCGGTAAGGGTTCCGATCTGGTTGAGTTTGATCAAAATCGAGTTTGCCACACCTTTTTTAATACCTTCGGCAAGTATTTCAGTATTCGTTACAAATATATCATCGCCAACAAGTTGAACCTTTTTGCCAAGCTGTTTTGTCAGTTTTTTCCAACCATCCCAATCATTTTCAGCAAGTCCATCCTCTATGGAGATTATCGGATACTTGGCAAGTAGATAGGAGTAATACTCTATCATCTCCTCAGATGTCTTCTCAGGCTTTGCTTCTGCTGCCATATTGTATTTACCTTTACTGTAAAACTCACTTGAAGCTGCATCTAAGGCAAGATAGATATCTTTACCTGGCTTATAGCCAGCCTTTTCAATAGATTTTAAGATTACTTCGATAGCTTCTTCATTAGACTTCAAGTTTGGTGCAAATCCACCTTCATCCCCTACTGATGTACTGTACCCTTTGTCGTGTAAAACCTTCTTTAAAGTATGGAAAACCTCTACCCCCATTCTTAAAGCCTCTCTAAAGGTATCCGCACCTGTGGGCATGATCATAAACTCTTGAATATCCACATTATTATCAGCATGCTTTCCACCATTTAAGATATTCATCATAGGAACAGGTAGAGTATGGGCAAATGTGCCACCAATATACCTGTATAATGGTAACCCCAAAGATGCCGCAGCAGCCTTAGCACATGCCAAAGACACACCTAAAATCGCATTAGCACCCAACTTCTCTTTATTTTTTGTCCCATCCAAATCGATCATGATCTGATCAATAAGTTTCTGTTCAGTTACATCTATCCCCTCCAATTCAGGAGCTATGATCTCATTCACATTCTGAACAGCCTTTAAAACACCTTTCCCCATAAACCTGTTCTTATCACCATCTCTAAGCTCAATAGCCTCTCTCTCACCAGTGGAAGCACCAGATGGGACAGCAGCTGTACCTACAACCCCTTCACTTGTTACCACTTCTACTTCGATAGTTGGGTTACCCCTTGAATCCAAAATCTCCCTTGCATAAATATCAACAATATCAGTCATATATCACCTCTTAAATTAATTATCTATTTTATTATATTGAAAATATAGAAAAAAAACAATATAAAACTCAAAAATCAACTAAGGAGTCTCAGTGTACAATATCCCTAATTTAGTTTTTGCCGATAAGAATGGAAATGTCTATGATCATCCAGTGTTAAAATCTGTCTTTAAAACAGCTACTTACAACACAGTTCCCTACGAATTAGAAATGATCCCAATGCCTCAGGACTCCCAGTTGAAAATGATAGTCGATGCTGTTCCCTACTCTTATGACCAGATGCAAGCAAAAATTGTGGAATTTTCAAATGGTTTTCCTGTTTATACAGAACTTCCTGCTGGGTACTTAAGAATACTCTACCCATCATATAAATTTAGTGGTGAAGAAGACAACTTCACATCATCCCATCTCGCCCCAGTGGGATGGATGGATGAAAAGTTTGTTGTCCCAGCAATTTTTATAGAAAAAAAGAATAAAATCACACCCAAACATTTCAAAAATCTAAAAAACACCATCCAAGAAGATGAAAAGTTATACTTTTTAAATAAAAAACAGAAATTAGATTTTTTAGAAAACAATGAATTGATTATAAAAAGCAACAATGAACTAAAATTGATACACAGAATAATCCCATTCTTTTTAGAAAACAATCAACAGGTAGTAATCACTCTGAAATACGACCTCGATGATAAATCGTATGGAATTATAAAAAGCCTAACCAATGAAAATATAACCTTCAATCTCAACATAAACTCATTTGCAGTTGATAAGTTAAATAGATCTCTGAACGAATTCATAGATTCATTGAGCTTCGACATCACATCTTGCAATCCCGATTTTCTCAAAAAAGAATCGATAAGTTTCGACAATATGACAAAATGCTTCGAATTGGCAGAAAAAAATAATCTTTTCATATCTATAAATCTCCTTACACTACCAGGATTTACAGACTCTACAAAAGAATATGAGAAAACAGTAGAATTCTTAAATACCTTCAAAATCGAATACCTCAAACTGAGAGAATTAAAAACAGTTCCCCACAAATTCTTTCAGGAAAATAAGATAGAATCTTCGGAAATATTAGGATTGAAAAATATGTTAAAATATATTAAAAAAAGATGTAAGAGGGTAAAGATGGGTTACTTCAGTAGAGCAAGACAGGAGTTCCATCTACCTAACAGCTTCAAAATAAAATAAAGGGGGCAACCATGAAAAGATTTCTCCAAATCACCACACTATTTCTTTTGATATCAACTTCCTTGTTTGCGAAAGAGATTCAGTTTTCTTCAGATTATACCAATCAGATGTTTAAAGATTTAGCAAGAGATTTCGGGGTAGCACTTGCATTCAACCCTATGGCACCTGCAGAACCTTTGGGGATTACAGGATTTGATATTAGTGTTGAAGCAACATTCACCGAAATAGACCAAAACAGAGATTATTGGAAAAAGATCTTCAGCGACAAAGATGCATGGCCAATAATCCCAGTCCCAAGATTGCATGCTATGAAGGGATTGCCCATGAATATCGATATAGGAGCTATGTATTCAAAAATTCCCGGTTCAGATGTTCAACTTTGGGGTTTAGAACTGAAATATGCTATCCTAAGCGGTACTCCCCTTACACCTGCATTGGCAATCAGGGGCGCATTTTCTAAATTGGAAGGTGTTGACGAACTTGATATAAATACCCAGCAATTAGATATATCAATAAGCAAAGGGATACTATTCTTGACACCTTACGCTGGTGTCACAGCTCTTAGGGTCAACGCATCTGAAAGCTCAAAATATGTAAATCTCGATGATGTCCATGAAATGATCTATAGAGCATTTGCTGGTGTTTCTGTTACCCCATTCCCATTTTTAAACTTAACTGTAGAGGGCAGTGTAGGGCAGGTAAGACAGCTTGGTCTTAAATTTGGAATTAGGTGGTAAATAATGAAATATGCTTCATACGACTATTTAGTTCTCGGATCGGGGGTAGCAGGTCTTAGGGCAGCACTTGAGTTGTCAAAACATGGTAGCGTAGCAATCATCACAAAATCTATTCTCGGTGAAGGAAGTACAGAATACGCTCAGGGTGGTGTAGCGGTGGTACTTTCCGACGATGATGATATTTTCCTGCACTATGAAGATACTATAAATGCAGGGGATGGGCTTTGCGATAAAAATGCTGTTTTAACCCTCGTAGAGGAAGGACCCAAATATATCCGAGAACTTATAGCCTATGGAGCAAAATTTGACATGCATGGTGAGCATTTCGATTTCACGAGGGAAGCTGCCCATAGCGTCAATAGAATAATCCATGCAAGAGGCGATGCCACAGGTCATGAAATCGCAAGAACGCTGAAAGAAGCAGTAAACAAGATAAACAATATAGATAAATTGGACAACCATTTCGTCGTAGATCTTATTACCAAAGACAATAAGGTCTACGGCGTTTTTGCCATCAATGAATTAAACAACGAGCAAGAGATATACTACTCAAAAGCAGTGATTTTAGCTACAGGGGGAGCAGGTAGAATATTCAAAAGAACAACAAACCCAGAGGTTTCAACTGGGGATGGTATGGCAATCGCTTTTAGAGCCAATGCTATTTTAAAAGATATGGAATTCTTCCAATTTCACCCCACTGCCCTGCACTTAGAAAATGCTCCAGCCTTTCTACTCAGTGAATCCATGAGAGGCGAAGGTGGTGTACTTAGGAATATAAAAGGTGAAAGATTTTGTCATAATTATCATCCAATGGCTGAATTAGCACCAAGAGATGTTGTAAGCAGAAGTATTTTCTTTGAAATGATAAAAACCGAAGCAGAACATGTATATATGGATCTTACACATTTAGATAGCGATTTTGTCAGAAATAGATTTCCAAAGATATACTCGACATGCCTCTCCTATGGCATAGACATCACAAAAGAACTCGTTCCAGTAAGCCCAGCAGCTCATTACTATATGGGAGGCGTTGCTACGGATCTTTGGGGAAGAACAAACATAGAAAACCTTTATGCTTGCGGAGAAGTAGCATGCACAGGGGTACACGGTGCGAATAGATTAGCAAGTAATTCATTGTTGGAAGGGGTCGTTTTTGGTGGAAGGAGTGCCAAAGCTGCGATAATTGATACAAAAAATCAGGATATAAAAAAGATAGATTTCGAGATAAGCGGCTACATAGACATAAATGATGTTGACGAAATATATAGTGGTATTCAAGAAATTATGTGGAAAAATGCAAGCATTGTAAGAAATGAAAAAACTCTCAAAAACGCAATAACTTATGCCAATGAAATTTTAACTAAGTTGGACAATAAAACTCCAATGTCCCGAAAATGTGGAGAACTAAAAAATATCACCACAGTTTCTCTACTTTTAAGTTTGGCTGCCCTTGAAAGAAAGGGTTGTAAGGGTGCCCACTATCGTGATGACTACCCTCAAAAAATCGAAGAGAGTTGGCATATAATATTCAAAGATGGGAAATTTAGTCCCTTTATTGGGTAACAAAAAACCTTTTGCCACCGCAGACGGTTCGATATCTTTCTACAACCTTTCATACGAAGAGGCTTATCATGCAAAGTCGATAGGTGCCTATACTGAAAGTCTTTACAAATATGTTTTAGCCTCCAACATTGCAGAAAAGCTCAAAGAGAAACCTATCAAACTACTCGATATAGGATTTGGTATAGGGTACAATCTTGCTGTAACTTTTGAAAAGACAAAAAACTCACGAAATAAATTGATTGTTACATCTTTAGAGAAGGATCCCCAAACAATAGACATTGTAAAAAATAATATTTTCCTTTGGCCAATTTATGGATTTAATGTCTTGAGAGAACTGATAAAAAGTGGCATATACAAAAATTATGAATTAAATATCGTTTTAGGTGATGCAAGGGATTTTATTTTAAATTGTGATGATAATTTCGATCTGATCTATTTTGACCCTTTCAGCAAAAAGAGAAATGCAGAATTATGGAGCCCAGATATAATAGAAAAACTTTATCATATATTAAAAGATGATGGTTTAATAACAACATATGCATGCAGCAAAAAAATAAGGCAAGACTTTTCTAATGCTGGATTCAAGTTCAAAGATATTGAAAACCTACCTGATGGATTTCAAAACGGAACAATCTTTTATAAATAAAATTGCAAAAAATCCTAAGATTTTTGTTGACATAGTTTATGAATTGTAATATAAGTTTCATCCGTTCGGGGCGTAGCGCAGTTTGGTAGCGCATCGGTCTTGGGAACCGAGGGTCGGAGGTTCAAGTCCTCTCGCCCCGATATTTATTTAGAGGTTATTTAATGCTACTACCTTTTTTAATTGCTCATATAAATAATCATAGGTACACAAAGTGAAAAAGCTTTTCTTGTTTTTATTACTGACATGTAGTCTTCTAAACGCCAATCAGATCAATAAAAAAAGTTTCGAATTCACCCATGAATATGGTGAACCTATTTTAACTACGGAAGCTAAAAATCTCCCCGGAACATTATTACAAGGACAAAATATAATCATTAGAGATTATAAAAAAGACTATTGGAGAATTCGAGTGTATTTTGTGGATGAAATTTCTTGTTATATATCATATTTTAAAGATTCAAAACACGGAAAAATTAATGATTATGAATTAAACACTATTCTATCTCAATATGATAGCAACTGGAAAAAAATGGATACAATCTATGGCAAAAAATTTATCAACAACAAAAACAATATTATTATTTACGATGATACCATTCAAAACTCTATAAACATCAATTGGTTAGAGTGTACACAAAATAATAATATAACATTGAATAATATCTATGAACAAAACTATACAACAAATAATTTTAGGCACCAATTGAAAAGTATCTTTTTTAATAATATTATTTTTTTAATATCAATAGGTATTGTACTAATTGCTGTAAAGTTATTGATAAATAGAAATAAAAATAAAATCAAAGGACAAATTGGTGAAAAAATTTTGTCGATAGCATTCACAATCAAATTAGATAAAACTATTTATAAACAAGTAAATGATATTATAGTCCCTTATTCTAAAGGAACTGCTCAAATCGATCATGTAATAGTATCTAAATTTGGAATATTTGTTATAGAAACCAAAAACTTTCAAGGATGGATTTTTGGTGATGAAAAATCTCCAGAATGGACACAGTCCATTTATGGAAGAAACACGACTTTCATGAATCCAATTCATCAAAACTACAAACACATCAAAGCATTATCAGAATATCTCAATTTACCAGAAGAATTCTTCCACAATATCGTATTTTTCATAGGAGAATGTGAATTTAAAACACTAATGCCGAAAAATGTTCTTAATAGAGATATTACATTATATATAAAATCTTTTAATAATGTTATTTTAACATATAATGAAATAAATGAGATATATGAAAAATTGAAAAATTTGAAAAATAATCCCATTGTTTCTAAAAAAGAACACATAAAAAATTTAAAAGAAAATAAATTAAACAAGAAGAACATATAAAAAAATTAAATAAATTCTAATATTCGAAACAAATCCAATTTCTTACTACATCAGGGTTATCTAAATATATGATGAAAATTCATAACGATGTTATTTTCCCGACTTTGACAGTTTAGTTTCATAACTTATTCATAAGATTATATTATCATTTTTAAGTCTGCGCATTTTGCCATTACAGGTTGTTTTTTGGGTTATTTGTTAGATTTTAAAAAGATACTTCTTCTGGTTTGGATAAATTCTTTGGTGGGGAGATCCTCATCGCTCTTAGAATCTTGCTACCAAGACTATCAACCTTAGTCTTTAACAAAAATGTTTGTCCATCTGATTCAAATTTTGCAAAGTTCATATTATTTATAGATTCCCTAATCTTTGCTGGGGTTGCTTCCACTTTGTTCCTCTTTAGTCTAAATTCAAGCGTTCTCTCAAGCAAAAAAGCTAAAAAGCAGATTACAAAATGACCCTT
>CAZFHX010000014.1:0-63780 GCA_964519265.1 uncultured Deferribacterales bacterium | reverse complement strand
GCAATCCTCAAAATAAATACAGTTTCACCCTGTTTTGAATTAAAAGTTAAAGATCCACCCATACTTTCCATTAGTTCCTTGCACACTGCAAGGCCAAGCCCTGTACCTTTTCCGCTTTTTTTGGTACTAAAGAATGGATCAAAAATCTTATCTTGGATCTCTTGAGGGATACCAGGACCATTATCAATTATTTTAATAAAAATGTTGCTATCATCACCCTCAAAAACTATCCTAATAATACCCTCATTAATACCTATCGCATCTACCGCATTCTTAATAATATTTATAATGATCTGTTCTAAAAAAATCGGATCAATCCTCACTTTTACGCTGTAAGTATCGAGGAAAAACTTTATATTATCATCAACGATCATAGTTAATTCTGAAACAACCTGCTCGGTTAAGTCCTTTATATCAACAACTTTATAGTTCGGCTCTGGCTTTCTTGTTGCATATAGATAATTTCTAATTATCTGATTTATTTTGTTTATTTGACGATCTATGGTATTTATTCTATTCGGAGCATTACTACATATGCAACTCTCCTCCATCAACTCCAATGTCCCTTTAATAACATTGAGAGGTGTACCTATTTCATGAGCCATTTTTGAAGCAAATTGACCTAACATAGAGAGTTTTTCCATACTCTTTACTTTTTCCATCAATGATTTTTCCCTCATTTCAATATTATAAATTATGAAATATAATGTTAATGAATAAAGAAGAAATCCGACTATTGTGATAATCGTAGACTTTAGTCTAACTTTGTTGATATCATTTAAAAAATGATCAAAAGGTTTATATATCTCTATTATACCATATATATTTGAACCCATTTTAATTGGCAAATAGATCTCTTGGATATATTCGTAATTAAAATTCTTCTTAAAAATTCCTGAAAATTCATTTGAATCTACCTTTACAATTTCGTAATAATTTTCCCCCGCAATTGCTTGCTTTAACCCTTTACTACTGAATTGCGGACTTATGGGCATAGATGAATAAAGCATTTCACCTTTATTAGAATAGAAAGCAAACATCAATATATCATCGTCCAATTTCATTTTTACTTCGTTTATCAAACTACTGTAATCTAAATCTTTTGTCCATTCGTTAAAAAAACTTTGAATTTGAGATCTGTTTTCAGTATAAGATCAACATTTCTATATATTTTGCTAATTTCATAGTTGATGAAGAACGATTTGAAATCATAATAGATCTTGACATTCAGAATGACAATGATGATGGCAAACAATAAAACTGCAGAAATCAAAAATTTTGTTGTTAAACTGATTTTCCTGTCTATATGAATCTCCTATAAGTTAATACCTAAGCATAGGTTCTGGTTCTGAGTTATCTTTTCTAAGTTTTTTATACAGATCACTGATATATTGAAAAACAACCAATCTCCTATTTATTGCATCCAAAACATATATTCTATCCTTTTCGTCAACAACAATATCCTTTGGGCTATCAAATCCTCCGAGATATACGGAGGCTTTTTGGTCACCCATATAATACAAAAAATTCCCTTTTCTATCATAGATTTTAAATCCGTGGGAAGCAATATCAACTATGTAAATATGATTTTCTGAATCAAAAGCTAACCCATTGGGAAAATTTAAAGCCCATATATTGTCACCTGGTTGCAAAAGCTCCTCTTTTAAATTACCATCAAGATCGTAGATATAGAGTTTACCAACAAATTTTGAAACAACATAAAGCATCCCATCATGTTTATTAATAGCTATGGCAGTTGGTGCTATTGTTTTGATACTTTTGACAAACTTTCCATCCAAAGTAAGAACATCTACCCTACTAAATATCTGATCGGCAACATATATTCTATCTTCATACACAAAGATATCTGAAATATCCTTGTACAACCCTTCTGAAGAGATATTATCCTTTTTCATCTTATCAAAATCTTCATCAGAAACTCTTTTACCATAGCTCCAGATAACCTTTTTATCTTTATCAATTTCTACAACCCTACCAGAAGCCCTATCACCCAAGAATATTCTGCCATCTTTGCTAATATCAATAGCACATGGTATTATAGATGAAAATGTTATCTCTTCTATATCCTTTTTGTTGAAATCAACTATCTGAAGTTTCTTCGCTATGGGGGCAACTATATACACCTTCCCTTTGCCATCAGTTGCCATCCTTGTTGCTCTGAAGTCTATCCATTTAACATCTATATCCCCAAGCAATTCTTTTACTATGAGATTTTTATTCTGTTTTTTATTGGGAAATTCATCTGAATTAACAATTACACGAACAGCTTTGATCTTAGGGTTTGCAGACTCTTTCGGCCAAACATACTTATCCACATCAAATACTGGCTCTTTTGCAGCACAACCTAAATAAATAAAAATAGTTAACAAGAATACTATTCTTAGCATAGTATACCTCACAATTTATCTTTATGACATTTAACACACAATGTCAAGAAATCCTTCGTCCCATCTCTAAAAAGCATCTTTGTTGACCCATAATGCGGATCATGACAAGATATACATGTTAATTGTTCTTTTAGAGATTTTATATATTTACCACCTGTAGGGTGAGCACTCCCATTAAAGTTTGCCAATATGTGAATCCCAGTTTTTTTATCGTTGTGGCAATTTTCACATAAATTATTTACGGTGTCATACAGAAGCATTTTATCGTTGGAGGCATGCGGGTTATGGCATACAGTACATATACCAGCTCCCACTGGACCATGAACAAATTTAAAATAATAGAATTTCTTATTAAAATCATCATGACAAGCCAAACATTTTTTTGAAACAGGTTGGATAAGTGAAAAGAAGTTATTTTTATCATGACACTGATTACAGTTTAAAGTAGCAACAGGCCCATGAACAAACTTAGCATTTGTTTTGTCTTTATGACACATAGCACAATCTTTCAATGAATCGAAATTATGGCAATTTTGACAAAAGTTTTTGATGTCTGATTGATGAAAAAACTTACCTTTTTTCACACGATCACGGTACAACACTGCTGATGGCAGAAATTGTACATTGATCGATTCAGACAATTTACCATTTAAGACCTGTATTTTATTTACACCTCTTCCGATTACAACATCAACCATATAAACATTGAAATCCTTATCCTTCGTTTTATATTTCATAGGATTGCCTATCTTTTGTTCTACACCATTTACAAATAACTTCGGACTACTATTTGGATTAATAAAAAATACTATATGAACTTTCTTAGAAGTTGTTATGTAACCATCCGAAGGATGAACTATCTTCAAGTCTTGAGCAAACAAAGAAAAGTTAACCAAAAAAAAGATACTAAAAGTCAACAGTCTTATCATAATATTCTGCTGCATTTTTGAAATCACCCATCTTCAGATAAACTTTGCCCATGAGCGAAAACAATGCTTTCTTATTTGGATAGATATTTTCTATGGTTTTGAGTATTTCCAAAGATTCTTTGAACCTCTGTGTTTTGTAAAATAGAAACGCCTTATAATATCTCGAAGAAACATCGTTTGGGTTTGTATGAGAAATTAGTTCTTCCGCCTTTTTATAATCTTCCAATCTCATATATAACTCAGCAACTTTTATGTATTCCAAATCAGAAGCACCATCTAATTTTAGATTTTCCAACTCTCTTATCGCTTCATCCTTCTTAGATGACTCCAATAGTTTGTTTATGAAATTTATTTTTGGTAGTAAACTTACCCTCCGATCTAAAACTTCAGAACTCTCCTGTTTCTCGTACTCTTCTTTACTTATTTTACCTGTAATAAAGTCAATGTACCTTGACATTTTATCATAAAACTGCCCTTCAAACCCTACCGCATCAAGAATACTGTTCTTTTCATCCAAAAATATAGTGACAGGAAGCGTAAAAATTCCGTATTCACCAATGATATCTCCCTTATCTTTTACTATCACTAAATTCTCAGTTCTATCCACTTTAATAAGATTTAAAATCTCTTTGGCATCTACTCCATCTAATTCAAAAGATATACAAACTATCGATCTCTCTCTACATACTCTATAGAAATCGACAAAAATCTTTTTAGAATTCAATTTAGAGTATCGCCAAATTATTATTGCTTTTTTGTTATTTAGACTAATGAACTTGGAATATTCGTTAAATACAGATTCTACCTTATTATAATCGAACTTATCCCCTACATTTGCTTTTCTGAGTGGGAAAGCCAAAAGTTCTGATGCAAACATGATAAAAGAGATAACACCAATAGTGATGATCCTAAACATATGACCTCTTCTAATTGTTAATATATTCTTTCACTCTGTCATAAGTTTTTGGTTTATGACAGCCAACAACACATGTTCCACCATTTTTCGTCTTTGTGTACTGAATCGGCAATTCCCATCCACCCGAACCAAAAGGTACTGATGCTCTTATGTGTAATTCTTGATTACCCGCATGAACCTCATGACACGCCTTGCAACTTCTACCCTTACCTTTCACCTGAACATGCAAATAATGTAAATTGATATTTCCATTCCTGAAGTTGGTATCTTTATCTGTTACTCTTGTTTTCATAGCAGATTCATTATGGCAGTTGAAACACATATCATATAAACCTTCTGAGTAGTTGTTATAAAATTCCTTCGGAAAGTATTTCACCAAAAGATATGGATTGTTTGACCCATGAGTATTATGACATGCATAGCATCCATCAGATTTAACAGGACCATGAATATACTTTGATGTCTTCACTTTACTTTCAATATTCTTATGACAATCAAAACATATCACTTTAGTATCCGACAAGAGTAGTTTTGAATAATTAGTAGCATGCGGATTATGACAAGTACCGCACTTATCATCTTTTACAGGTTTATGTTGATATTTTGCTGTGATCAAATTGTTTACAAATTCTGGATTTACATTTTTATGACAAGTTATGCATTGCTCCTTTTCAGAAGCAGCTTTTAAATGAAACTTAGTGTCAGAGTTGTGTGGATCATGACACTCCGCACAATTACCTTGAGCTGGTTTATGTACAACCTTTTTCTTGAAAGACTCCTCTTTATCATTATGACAACTAAAGCATAGCGCATTGCCTGACAACTTCAATTGAAACTTGTTATTCGATGAATGTGGATTATGACAAGCGGCACATTCACCTGCACCAACGGGACCATGTAGTTGACTCTTCACTGTTTTATTGTTCTCATGACATTGAAAACATGTCTCAGATTCTGTTTTCCCGTTTAGAAAGAATTTATTATTGCCTCCATGAGAATTATGACAACTTAGGCAATCACCACTTTTAACAGGATCATGGATAAACTTTCCATCAAACTTGGTATCATGACACATCACACATATAGGTTTCTCTTTGGGAAAAGAAAAATCAACAAAACTTTTAGGTTTTTCGATATGTTTCTTAAAATCCTTTTCATTAGCAATATGGCATACCTTACACTGACCAGCCGCAACAGGACCATGCAGAAAATTCATCTTTGTAAAATTTGCATGGCATTTAGAATCCACACAAGTCGAAGAAGATCCATATGAAAAACACACAAACAAAATTAATAAAGAATTAATAAACACTTTTAGCATGTTTCTTCCTCCATAAAAAGTTTTATGGAATTAAAAGCAATTTCAATGCCACTATTTAATTAATTCACCATCCCCTAACAACATTCTAATTAATTTTTCTTTTAGGTCAATACTTTTCTTTATTTCACCCTGTTTCGGCATATCAACTTTTTTTCTATATCTGTCAGTATGATAGTATTTGTATCTCAAAAGCCCTTCTCCTCCATGACAGGTATTACAAAACTCTAATACATGCTTATATTTTAAGAAACTCGTCAAAGCATCACCTTCTTTCTTATCTAAATTTTTCTTTAAATGTTCCTTTTCACTCCAAACATGAGAGTCATGACATGTAGAACATGTAATTCTACCAGAATAACTTTTTTCTCCAGCACGAGTATACAAGAAAGGCTTTATAGCTTTATCAATTTTATATGTCATTGGTAGGTCTGGATGAGTATAGTGTTCGACCACCCTATTATTTGCTACCCCTGATTTACTGTGACAATAAAAACAGACCTCTTCTATAAAATCTGAGCTATTTTGAGTATCTTTCCACATATATCTATTATTTTTAGGGTAATTGTGCGGTTGGTGACAATCACCACAAACAAAAGAATCTATCCTCGGTAAGTTTTTATTATGTGGAGAATACAAAGCATACGATTGCTCTAAATGGCACTCGGAGCAAAGTTCGTTGCTCTTCTTCTTTTTAATGATCATTTTGGAAGAAGATTCATGAGGATCATGGCAAGTGGTACAATTCATTTTATTATTCTTAGCACTATAACCTTTAAACTTTTCCAAATTTACAAACTCATGACTCGTGTAAATAGCTTTTTTATCAACTACTTCACTATTTCTATGACAATTTTCACAAATATACTGATTTTTAATACCTTTAATTGCGATATTTTTATAACTATGTATTGAGTGGCAAAATCCACATAGATCTCCATCATCTTTGGACACACCAAATCTTTTTAAATCCCTCTGCAGAGTAAGCATGTTGTGTTTTGAGTTTATAAAGTTTGTCTTGTTCTCATGACAGTTAAAACAGACAATGCTCTCTTCTTTGTGTTTCAAGAAACTGAGTTTGAAGATATTTTTATTATTCTTTTTGGGACCATTTTTATGGGGATCATGACAATCAATGCAATCTATAGTGCTACTTTTAAAACTCGTAGGTATTTGGTATAGATTTTTATCGGTATGTATCATTTGAGGGGATGTTTTCTTCACTAGACCTTTTTCACTATGACAACTTATACAAAGCTCTCTCTTCTCGTTTATCTTGTATGTAAATAATTTAATAGGAGATTTCGCATTGTGCACACTATGACATTGCTGGCAAAAATCATTCTCTTTTGAAGATAGATCATGCTTGGTATCTAAGATCTCTTTTTTATCTTCATGACAATCTATGCACAACTTTAGTTTATTGTACCTTAAAAACTTACCATCAGAGCCTTTCTCATGAGGGTTATGACATGTAATACACACAATCTTACCATTTTCCAACTTATAATTTTGTTTAATTTTAACTTTAGGAATCTGATTTACAGGATGAGTATTCATACCTATCAATTTATTATATGCTAACCCACTCTCCTTGTGGCATTCAAAACAACCATTGTCAGGGGATTTTAAAAGGTTTTTGAAATCGGAATTGTGAATCTTATGACAGGAAACACATGTCATATCATTTGAAAAATGCTTAGTATTTGCAATATTCTTTTTATCTTTATGACAATCCAAACAAAGCGCGTTGTTTTTCAATTCCATCCTCAAAAAATATTTATTCTTCGAATGCGTATCATGGCAAGTAAAGCATGTTATATAACCATTCTGCTTTTTTTTATTAACTCCCATTACAATATTCTTAGTATTATATTCATATAACGGAAGAGATAGGTTGTCGGTTACAAATTTCATAACAGGATGGTTAAATTTTTTGTTTATATCTAAAATTTTATTTCCAACTATGGTTGAATTTAAATGACATGAAAGACATACATTACTGAAAGGATCTGAATTGTTAGTTTCATAATTTATATTCCATCCGTGGGGCTTATGACATACATTACATACCGCAGCAGGTTTATCTTTGAAGATCGATAGATCTAAATTCTGTTTCTTAGTTAAATTATGGTTGGTATAGTAAACCTGTCTTTTTTCGTAATGGCATACAAAACAGAGTTCATCATTTTTGTTGCTCATAGCCAGCAATTTATCATCTTTAGCTTTGTGAGGCTTATGGCAGGTATTACACACAATTTTTCCATTAACAAGAGATAAATTACTTCTTTCTATTTCCATCAACATATCGTTATTAACTTTAACATTAACAGGATGATTCATTACCCCCTTAACATATTCCCCATTCTTCACTTTTTCCAGATGACAATCCCCACAGATCCTCGAATCATTGACAGGATCTATAAGAATTTTTGAGTTTTTACTTCCATGTGGTGCATGACAACTCATACACATTACTTTATTCTTTTTCCCTAAAACCATCAATTCGTTGTTTAAATGTTCTTTTGCAATCTTTTCTGGGTGATTTCCAATCCCAATCTTGTCCTTATGACATAACTTACAAAGTTCTCCATTTTCGTTGGGAACTCTCAAAAAGACAGACCTTTCCATCCCCTCTTTTTTTGGATCTCCAGTACCATGAGCAGTATGACATGTTTTACATTCGATCCTATTATCAGCACTGAGAGGTAATTCATTAGGGATAGTCATATTAACTGGTGGTTTTACGCCTACCTTATGCATATCATTAGCCCACACCTTGATCCTACTGTCCACAACAGATCCATCATGGCACGAAAAACACATCCTCTCCTCAGCCACAACCCTATTTTTTGGTAATTTAGCTATTTCCGTTGATTTCATCTGATGCATAAAGACATCAAGCCATTCATAATGGCAGATAGAGCACTCCTTTGTTGATTCTCTACCTGTTGTTGCATAGACATATAAGCTACTAATAACCAATAAGAATAGATTAAGCAAATTTATATACAAAAATCTTTTTAGCATAGTAATCTATCACAAAAAGTAAGTTATTCATTATTCTTATCCGTGTTGGTGATTCAAACCTAAGAATGTTATTTTTCATCGCAATAACACCACTGAAAGCTCTTTTTTCTATATCAAACAACTGAATTACCCCAATGTACCCATCAGATACGGCTAAAAATTTTTGTCCATAAATGGCAACACCTTTCGGTCTATAGAATTGACCTTTTTCAACACCCCACTCACCAATAAAATCTACAAACTTTAAACTGCTATTCATTATTTGTACCCGAGTATTTATCACCTCTGAAATGAATAGATCCCCTCTATCGTTTATCGTTAAATCGAATGGAAATCTAAATTCATTCTGATTGAAACCAAATTTGCCAACCTCTCTAATAATTTTAGACCCCATGAGGTCTGTTTCTACTATTCGATGGCCCTTATTACTAACTATATAACATGAACTTTTAAAACACTCTATATCTGTGGGCGTTTGTATTTTTATCTCCCTTATTTTTTTGAATGCGCCGTTATAAATATTTATTTTATTTCTCGTCGGTATTGGGACATAGTAGTTGCCATTGTAGAGTGTAATACCAATGGAACCTTCCGAATCTTCCAGTCTGATATCACCAGAATATCTATAGTTTACAAAACTTTTGACAACTCCGTATCTCGACTCCAATATATACAGTCTATCTTTAACAAGGATGGCATCAGAGATGATCTCATCATCTCTGAATGCCAATTCCTTTTGTAATGAAACATTTATATAATTCATGCTGTAAACATTTAAAGAAAACAGTAAAATAACCGATAAATAAACAATCTTATTTCTTAGCTTCATTTTTAGTTTCACCAGGTTTTAGGAAATTTGGAATATAAAATTCTTTGTATTTGTTCACCATTCCCACAACCTCATTACTAAGAATCTGAGCGATCCTCTCTTTCTTATAACCTATCTCAGATAGAGGAAGATAACATTGCTTTTCTGTGGGAGAATGACACTCATCACATTTTACAGGTTCTTTATTTACATTCCTATGAATTAGCTTTAACCCTTGACTCTTTTTATCCGCTGAAATGGTTGAGATAATTTTACGAAACTCCTCTACAAAATTTCTTTTAGAGTCCGAATCGTATCTTATATACTTTCCATCAACATACTCCAAAGGAAGTAATTTATACTCACTATTACTCAAATAAGCCTCTATTTTGACATTGGCAATCTCTTTACCATCTGTTTTACTATACCAAATAAATTTTTTATCTTTATCCAATCTTATATGGCAAACCTCGCAACTTAAGAAATCGCTATGCATATTCAAAAAGGCTCTTATAGACTTGTTTTTATCATGTGGGATATCACCATGACATTTTATACAGAGATTGATCTCATCATGATACGCCTGATTACCCACATGATGGAAGTGGTTTTCTAAATCCTCCTGTTTTATCACTTTATAACCTAAATTATATTCTACCATCTTTTTCTCTTTGATCATCTCTTTGAATAGCAGTTCCTCTTCTGATATCTCTTTTTCTTGCTTTTTTTCATCCTTTTCAAAATGCCAAATATGAGTAACCAGCACAAAAACGATGTAAGAAGAATACACTAATAGTGCTATACCTATCAAAGCATAGATCTTTCTCAAAATTGATTTATTGTTTTGACTCATTGCCATCTCCTCCTATAATATGAGCATCTTCATCTAAATAGTTAGATATTATCATCTCATACTCTTTAACCTTCTTTTTATATTCATCATTATCCATTTGAAATTCTGGAAATTTTTCCACTATTTTATTAATCCTTTCCCATTCTAAATAATACTCATGTTTCATAATATCTTCTGGTAGATAACCAGTTAAAAAAAGCGGTGACATAGGGAATTTATCATAGTTTACATGGGCATTGTACATATGCCATATCAATATTACCGAAGCAGCAAGTAGTGCCTCATCAGAATGAGCAATCAAACTTATATTTACAACCCAACCTGGCATGTACTGTGTAGCTGTAGTTTCAAACCACAATACCCATCCTGTAAGTCCTAAAACAGGGATACCCCAAAAAACTGCCCAGTAGTCAAACTTTTCTCTCCAATGGAACCTTTCATGTTTAGGTTTTTCATCGGTAATGAATAGCGCATATTTAACAAAATCCATGAAATCTTTTATATCCTTTAATCTTGGAAACATTGGTGAATAGTAAATGAATCTTAGCATCCCCTTAAATGAAAAATTCCCATTTCTGTAAGTCGGTATTACATAATATCTAAATAGATTTCTGAAAAGATAATACCAATGAAAGAAGAATAATCCAACCATGGTAACCCCAGCGATACGATGAATAATTGTGGTGACCTCTGGACCTCCAAACATTTTCATTATAGTTTTAGACCAATCATAATAATAAAATTTGAGTGGAAACCCTGTCAGAATCAACAGTATAAATGTAGTCATTAATATAAAATGCTGATATCGTTGTCCAGGAGATAATTTTAAGTAGTACTTTTTATTATTAACAATTTTAATAAGAGGCAAACACTTCATTATTTCCTCCTTCTTCTAAATGTCAGATTTGGGAAAATCTCCCTTATCAATTCCAAAATTAACAGTATTGCCAATGGAAAATAAGCACCTAAAGTTAGAATAGTAAAACCTAAAGCAGTATAATACTCATAAGGATAAAGATCTTTATTTATTACCACATGCATTCTAACCGTACCTAAAGCTGGTTTGGCATCTGGATGACAACCCTTTTTAGCACAAGTTTTCCATCTTTCTTTCTCATACACTGCAGACTGAACATCTCGATAACTTTTGATAGCATGAGCTGACTCATTCTCTTTAACATGACAGTCGATACAATCTGGAGAACCAGAGTAATTGAACTCTATAGCTTTTCCGTGAAATGTATCTTTATATGTTGCAATCGCATTTTTTAGCTTATGTTTCCTTAGCATGTCATTCTTGGCATGACATTTTTCACACATTCTTACTATCTCTTTGCTATCCTTACTTGAGTGCAATCTATGACTTACATGATTGTAAAAGTATTTGATAAACTTGGTATCTTTATGGCATAAATTACATCTTGCCAATGCCTTAGGACTTTGACCTTCATCGGTAATGTGTTTAAATATTTGAATAGGTTTGAAAAGCGGGTTATTATGGCAATCCGTACATTTCGGGAAAAAATTGGAATCTGGATTATTTAAGAATGGATATTTCTTGCTGTGCACACTATTTAATATTACAGCTTCGACATTTTTGTGAGAAAATCTTTTTTCCTCGGTAGGTTCTTTAATGTGGCATTCATTCAAACAATTTACAGTGGTATTCTCCTCATGAGGAATTTTCGTTATTCCACTATGACATTCGCTACACTTCACTCTACCATGTACAGAAGAATGAAAAAGGGTATCATTAATGTAATAAATCCTTGTTTTACCTTTTTCATCAACCCTCGATAATGTCCTATATTTGTGACACAAAAGACAGTTCTCATCATCAAGAGCATACGAGACTATTGGTAAAAAGAACAGTAACAAAAACGCGTTAAACAGCATAAACAACCGCATAAAACCTCCTAATGTTTATTTCATATGGCAAAATATACACAATTCAAAATTACTATAAATTGCCCTGACTCTTTTCTTCTGTACCGATCTCAGTGTTTTTTCTTCAAAACTATGAGGATAATGACAGGTTACACATATAATCTTCCCTTTTTCACCAATATAAAAATTTAACCCCCTATCTTTAAAATTCTTTTCAACATAATATTTCATCATCCCACTTATGTATTTAGTTAAATGGTCAGTACCAGTTGGATGAACTCCTTTGATTTGATGACATCCATTACATACCCCATCCACATCTCCCTTTAAAATTTTCAATGCAGCCTTATAGTCATCATCAAGTTTTGGTATCTGATTATGGCACACCAAACATGTAGAATAATTTATTGCTCCTTTCTCATCTATCTGGTTGTGAGGATTGTATTTTTCATATTTATCCCTCTTGTGACAATTGTAACAAAACTCTTCTCTGCTCTTATAGGATCTCAAAAATTTGTATGTTCTCAAATTAGTATTTTCACAGTTTTCTTTATTGAATACATGACATGTGGTACATACAACTTTACCATTTTTTAGAGGAAAATGTTCATTTATCTCCACCAATTCACTCTTTTTATATTCTATGTTGCTTGAATGTGCATTTATAGACAGATCTCTGCTGTTATGACATTTAAAACATACATCTTCAGATACTTCCGATGTTTTATTATCTGAATGACAAAAGTAACACCCATATTTTGAATTGTGTACATTAAATTTTGTTAGATTATCTCCCAGATATGCTTTTTTTCTTTCATTAGAACTATGACAGTCTCCACAACTCAACCTCCTACATTCCTCCTTTGTAGTTTTATGGCAATCTGTACAGAATTTACCCTTGCATATTTCAATTGAATGTAGTTTCACTTGTGAATAAAATATAAAAAAAGTCAAAAATAACAAACCAATAAGAACCTTACCCAAATTCATGTCGCATAGCGATACAAATAATATGCCACATTTTAATCAAAAATATACTTGTAAAATGTGTTATATATAAGAAAATCTTACAAATTTTTTATTATATTCTTAGATATATTTTAAATAAAATATTTGTTTTCCAATAAATTCGAATATACTGCTATAATAATGTTATTGTCATATTTTATTAAATTATCAGAATAGAAATATATCTTTTTAATAATATTTTTAAGAAGTTTTGATCAAAATTAAGCAAAAACGCTTCAAATGAATCGATTTGTATCAAAATTGTTTCAAAATTAAATATTTTGTTTCATACTTGTTTTTATATGTATCATATGTATCAAAATAAAAGGTTTTTAAGTCTTATACAAAACATTTCATTATAATGACCAATGATGTAAGCCTTATTAAGATAGTATTTCTTAATGGAATTTAAAACAGAAATGGCGGATCAGGGATTCGAACCCCGGACACTGCGGATATGAGCCGCATGCTCTAACCACCTGAGCTAATCCGCCTTTATAGAAAGGCATACGCCTTAGGATTCATTTGGTTGCGGGGGCAGGATTTGAACCTACGACCTTCGGGTTATGAGCCCGACGAGCTACCAAACTGCTCTACCCCGCGTCAGTGGGATATGATATATATATTCATTTTCCACTTTTGTCAACTACTTTATTGCCTAAAGCTAAAATTAATTATCCATTATAAAGTTACTCATTTGCTTTCCCTTTTATATCCATGTATACTCTTACAAATCCATAATAAAGCGTTATCAATAATGCCACAAACAGAATGGCAAAAAGTATAAATACGCTCCAATATGGTTCCGATTTCAGAGCATATATATCGATATTTTTTGAAAAATATCCATTCTCTACGACCCTTCGAACTATCGTCATTAATGCAATAATAAGTACAGCGATCCCCACCAACAGATTATCCGAAATCTTTTTTATAAATACCACAGTTAAAATAGCCAAAACAACCGCCACCCACAATAGGAGAGTACCCACCATATCTTTACCCATCAACAGATTGAATATCTTAGCTTCATGGCTGTAAAGAAACCAAAATCCCACTATAATATTGATTATTGTAGCCACAAAGAAACTATTTTTACCCATTTTGTACATAGCTTCTTTGGTACCCTCATCCATGGTTTTTCTAATTTTTGAATAAACCATCAGAAATACTCCTGCAAAAGCCACTGTTCCAAAAAAGAAATGTAAAAATCTTGGCAGATATGTTTTAGTGGAAAAGAACGATTTGCCACCCAAATATACATCCTTCCACAACTCTGGCTGCATAGAAAGCAGTGTATTTCCTACAAATATCATTGCAACATAAATAAACAATACCGTTGCAAAAACAATAAATATTATCCCTTTGCCCCCTGTATTTTTGAATCCAAAAGGTTTAAATTTGTAGATGTAATAGAAATAGTATGCCAAAATAATTGAAACCAATACAAACAGCCACTTCCACGATAACAGTATCGAAGAGGTATAGAAAAAGTTTTCATACATCGTTTGGATAAAGAGAAGTGGTGCAACACCTGTCGTTATCGTCATAGATATGTTAAAAGTGTTTAAATATCCGATTTCCTCAGCAACTTTATTGTAATTATCATCCCCAAAATTTTTACTTATATATTTAGAAACCAACAACAATATCGAACCACCCAATGTAAGATTAACAAAAAGTATATGTATAAAAAAAGTAAGGACAAGAAAGAATAGAAATAACCATGCTGGTGAACTTAAAGGCACAGGTGATGACATGGGAATTAACAATTCGTTCATATTAGTTACCTCCCTGACCGATTTTTTCTAAATACTTAGCTAAATACTCTTTCTCTTTGTCATTGCCAACAAATGGAGGCATCAGCGGGTTGGCATTTAGGTCATTTAACATCCCCTTAAGGTCTTCGGCTGCCATCCCCTCTACCTTTGGCTTCATAGCATTAAATCCATTTGGCATATGACAGATTCTACACTGATAATTGTACAAAGACTTACCTTTAGCCACTTCATCATTAGGATCAAAACCTACATTTGCCCATTTTGAATGCTTCAAAAATCCATCTGCAGAGATCTTCTCCACATCGCTTTTAAAGATCCCGTTTGAATAGATCATATCGTAAATAACATAAGGTTTTCTTACTCTCTCCCTTGTGAACTCGTAATATCCGAAAGCTGCCTGACCAATCATCATAAGTATAATTGCAAACGCTATATTCATATATCTCGGTATCACAAGCATTGTAATAAGCGACAAAACTATTAATAGAATTGTCAGATAAATTGAATTTTTGAAAAAGCCAGATAGAATTATATTTCCACCCAAAAAGTTTGCCCTTACTTCTTCTGGTATAGAGTAAACCCACCAAGTCATACCCAAAAATGTCAAAATCGCCCCAGCAATCACGAAATATCCCGAAAATCTACCAAATACCTTTTTAACATCAGGTTTACTAAAAGATAGTATCAAGGTTGCATATACGCCTGCCAAAATCAGTGTAATACCGGTCCTGCCCACGAGAGATGGCCAAAAAGTTGGGTTGAAGAAACCGCTCCAAAAACTGTGATTTTCGACAAATTTTCCAGGTGTGAGTTGGAATGTAAGAATACCATTTATTATAAACAAACTCATCCATCCACCGATGAAATAGAGCCATCCCCACAGTTGATGGGTGGAATCTGAAACCTTCCCCCAAGTGTAGTAATACACAAGAATCGCCACAATTTCTAATACGAAAAATACCCATTCAATCGCCCATCCCCACACAAAAGTATGTATAAGTGATGCTGTACCAACAGGAGACACAAGAGCTATTGTAAACCATATTCCGACACCAGTTAGTGCCCCTAATATAGCTGAAATGAGTAGGATCAAGGCACTACCCTTCTTCACAAAAAGTTTGTAATCATCGTTTCCTGTTTTGATTGCTATCTTTTCGGCTAAAACTACATAAAGACCCATACCAATGGCAAAATGAGATATAAAGACATGTAAAACAGCTACAATTGCAATAAGCTGAGCCCCAGAAAGAGACTCACTGAGCCAAATGGGGTAATCCATCGAAAACCTCCTTTTGTGGATTTTTTCAAAAACAGATGCTCTCTTCTTATAATATATATGGAATCTATTTTTTTCAATAAAATCATAGTATTTTTTTTAAAATCTTTATAATTGATTGTCAAGCAGAATTAAAATAAATACAATCAAATAGATATTTTCTAAAAAACATAAAAATTACATGGATTAAAAAAAGAAAGAAAATCAAAAATTATAACTTTTAATTGTATGTATTAATTTGCAGTTTCCTCTTTTTGCTTCAATATCTTTTGGTATGCAAAAGTACCCCTCAATGCAAACACAAGTGTTATTACATAGAAAGTTGCTAAAATATTGCTCTGCCACATCTCTGTCATTCTAAAGTATGCACCACCTAATATATACATAATAAATGTGTTTATCACTGCTAATCTCGAATTTTTATATATCCCCACTCCCAAAACACCCCACAAAACAATATCCAAAAAACCTAAAAACATCAACTCAGGCACATATATAATTGAATGGATAAACGATGCGGTACCAATTAGTATAGTAAAGACAGCCGCAGGAATAGATATTTTATGAGCCTGCTCCAATGTTTCAATCTTTTTTGGCAAAAAGAGACTATTTGTTAGTATTTTATTCATATAAAACCTCTTATTTGATTTTATAAAGGTAGGGGCATATATGCCCCTACCCATACAACTTTATGCTTCTCTTGGATAACGAACACTTTCTACAAGATCCTGAACCTCTTTTGGTGGCTCTTTTGTCATGAGAGATACTATCCACATAGTTACGAAGTTTAATATCATACCAAGGGTACCAATCCCTTCAGGTGATATACCCCACCACCAGCCTTTTGGATCTGTATTGATAAATCTGAAGTAGATGATATACCACGCTGTAAATACTATACCAACGAGCATACCAGCAATAGCACCTTCTTTAGTAGCTCTCTTCCAGAAAATACCTAATATAATTACTGGGAAGAAAGATGCAGCAGCAAGTCCGAAGGCAAATGCCACCACCTGTGCAACGAAACCTGGAGGATTGATACCGAAATACCCTGCAACGCTAACTGCTAAAAATGCAGCAATCCTCGCCCAAACCATCTCACCTTTTTCACTCATGTTTGGAGCTATTATAGACTTGATCAAGTCATGAGAGATAGCAGATGAGATAACTATCAAAAGACCTGCAGCTGTAGAGAGAGCGGCAGCCAAACCACCTGCAGCAACAAGAGCAACTACCCAAGCAGGAAGCTTAGCAATCTCTGGATTTGCAAGAACCATAATATCTCTGTCTACATTAACTTCATTTATATTTGGATCTTTTGCAATAGTCATGATACCATCAAAATCTTTTACAAGCTTCATACCTTCAGGATTGAATGCTTTTTCCTCTTTTCCATCTTTGTACTTCAGCTTTCCATCCTTTGTTTTAAACACAGCTATTTTTTTGCCATCTGCAGTTTCATATATAGCTTTGTCTTGGAATCCAACGAGCTTTGTCTTTTCCCAGTTTTTAAACCAGCTTGGAGCTTCCTCATATTTCTTACCGTTAATTGTAAGAAGGAAGTTTGTTCTTGCAAAAGCCGCTACTGCAGGAGCAGTTGTATAAAGAATAGCGATGAAAAGGAGAGCCCAACCAGCTGAACTTCTTGCATCTCTAACTTTTGGAACTGTGAAGAATCTAATAATAACATGAGGAAGACCAGCAGTACCAACCATAAGAGCAAATGTGATGAAGAATACATCTATTAATGGTTTCTGCCCAGAAGTATACGCTGCAAATCCCAAATCTTTGTGGAGTTTGTCAAGAAGATCAAGTACATACTCACCCTGTCCACCACCTAAGATCTGAGCACCACCAGCTGAAACTGTTGAACCATAACCCAAAGGTGGAATTGGGTTTCCAGTGATCATTATAGATATGAAAATCGCTGGAATGAGGTAAGCAATAATTAAAACGCAATACTGTGCTACCTGAGTGTAAGTAATACCTTTCATTCCACCCAAAACAGCATAGAAAAGAACTATGATCATACCGATGATAACGCCAGCATTAATACTAACTTCGAGGAATCTTGAAAAAACTATACCAACACCTCTCATCTGACCTGCAACATAAGTAAGTGATATGAATATAGCACAAATCAGAGCAACGAATCTTGCTGTTTGAGAATAGTATCTATCACCAACAAACTGTGGAACTGTGTACTTACCATATTTCCTCAAGTAAGGTGCAAGCAAAAGTGCAAGCAAAACATAACCACCAGTCCAACCCATAAGGTACATCGAACCGTCTCTACCCATGAAAGATATAAGACCAGCCATTGAGATGAATGATGCTGCAGACATCCAGTCTGCTGCAGTTGCCATACCATTTAAAACAGGATGAACTTGTTTTTCAGCAACATAAAACTCACCAGTGGACGAAGCCTTCGTCCAAATTGCAATACCGATATAAAGAGCAAAACTTAAGCCAACGATGATCCAAGTCCAAGTTAATATACTCATTTAGCACCTCCCATTAATCTTCGTGAACATCATATTTCTTATCTAATGCGTTCATCCAAAGAACATAAACATAGATAAGAATCGTGAAAATGACCTCAGAACCCTGATTTGCAAACCAGAATCCCAACTTAAAACCTGCAATTTTGATGCTGTCCAATGCATCCGCCATCAAAATACCAAAGAGATAAGACACTACAAACCACACAGCCAGAAGGATGAAGATTACCTTCAGGTTCTCCTTCCAGTACATCTGGAGCTTCTCTTTGTTGCTCATCTTTTACCCCCTTTTTTTATTATTATTTATGGCTTTTGCCATAAATTCTTATAATCCGTACCTTCTTTTTAAAACATCTTGTAGCTTTTCAAGAAGTTGACATGCAAGCTTCAAATTTCTATTTTCAATAGAGCTTAGGGTACTTATCTTGATTAGGTTATTTACCTCTTTACCAGACACATACTGAATAATCTGATTCTTCATTCTGAGATCCAGCAAGAAATTAAACGACTGTTCGATCTCTCTGTAATATTCCAGCATCACTTTATGACGGATACGCACCAGATCTTTTACTCTATCCATTGTAGAAAGGCTCATCAATCCTTCCTCTATGGCAAACAATCTTACAATCCCTACCAATGGTGCTAATACCCGTTTTTTTATATCGAAAACATCCTCTCCATCCAAATCTTTTTCTGTGATGAATGACCCAAAGAAATTCAACGGTGAACCGTAGTTTACAGCTCCCCGTGCCATAAAGTTTATGAAAAGGGACTTGTTTTTTATGTTATTTATATGATTTCTCAAATCAAGAGGCAGAGTTTTGTCTCCAAAAACGCCCCTAAAATCGAAGATTATCTGACCTTTTAAAACTGCATCGTTTGTTGGAGTAGCAAAGAATTTATCGAAGTATCTCTTCCATTTTGACAATGGCTGGCACCATTCAGTATTCTTAGCCATATAATTACCTGGACAAGGTGGAAAACCGCACTTGATCAAAGAATCATTCACAAATTCTGCTAAATTTAAGAAATACCTTGCCACCTCTTTTTTATCTAATGATTCCGATGGATCCTCGTAAATTATACCATTGTCCTGATCCGTTTTGAATGTCTGCTCTTTTCTGCCCTCACTCCCCATAGCAATCCAGCAGAACTTAACAGGAGGAGTACCAAACTTTTCTAAACCTATTTCAATAATTCTCCTCAACACTCTATCATTCAATTCAGAAACTATCTTGGTGATATTCTCGGCCTTGAGACCATCCCTGTACATAGTAGCAGAGATCGAGATTATCTTGCCCGAAAGACTCGCCAAACTATCTACAGAATTCTGCATCTCTATCTCTTTGGCGAATGAGAGAGGAGATGAGGATTGAAGGTTCATAAGGGATTCACTATCTATTAACCCGAGGATGTTATTGTTATTTAATACCACAAGATGATTAACACCCAAAGAAATCATCTTTACGATTGCTTCAAAACATGTGGCATCATCATCTATCGTATAAACAGGGAAACTCATAATCTCAGAAACATTTGCTGTATAACTAAGAGATTTTGCTACAACCTTTTTTCTCAGATCCTTATCGGTAACAACCCCTATCGGCTTATCATCCTCTATTACAACGCAAGCGCTATAATTCTTCTTTGCCATCTCTTTGCCAACTTCTGCAACTGTAGCATCTTTCCCAACAAAAGGATAATTTGTATTGGTCACATAAGAAACAAGGGATGTAAAAAAGAACCTTTCTATACTACCGTAATATAGAGCATTCTGCTTAAACTCGGAGCTGACTTTGCTTAAATATTTCTTTACATATATACTAAGAAAATTATCGAGAAGTTTTAGATTCTGTGAAAAGAGGAAGTATAAATCATCCTTTTGCAATTCATAACAAACGAGATCTTCAACTACAACTACACTTACAAGAGAACTACCTGAGGTTGCAATAGATAATAATCCAATTATATCACCCTTACATCTATAATCAACCACTACCTCATCACCAGACTCAGCAGTAACGAATACCTTAGCAGATCCTTCCACTACAAATTTGATATTTCTCTCTGATTGCTCCCCTTGCCTGACTAAAAGCTCCCCTTTTCGATATGTCTTGTAAACCATTTTTTTGGACAGGAACTCAAGATGTTCGGAATCTAATACATTGAATATTTCGGACCTTGACAAGATTTCTTTCAGACTCTCTGTTTCCAGCTGCTGATCCAGCAACATTATCATCTTAGTAAACTCCAAACACCTTTTTATTTCTTAGAATATAAACAATACAAAATGGAAAGTCAAGCATTTTTATGAAAAATATTTACAATTTTATAATATAAAAATATTGTAAATTTCAAATTATACATATTCTACAATAAAATACCAATAAGCAATTATTTTAAAGATTTTGTTCTGTATACAATACAACATAGTTTTACTTTTTAGCATTTCCATATATAGCAATATTTTAATTTATAGTTATTTTATAAATTTTAGATTTAAATAACAGATTCATCAAATTTTAGATATGCTATCGATAACTAATACGAAAGGAGTTCTTAATTTATCTTTTTCTAACAAGATATTAGCAACAACATCACTCTCCCCTCTCAAAGAGAAAAAATCTTTCATTCCAATATTAATAGCTACAAAAATCTTTCTTTTCTTAATTAACTTTAAAAACTCGATCAAATTTTTAATACCGTATGGCCTCTCAAAAACTACAGTAGTTTCACCAAGAGCATCTATTTTCTCAGCAAATTTCTTATACATTTTTTTATCTTTAGGTAAAAATCCAGCAAAATAAAACCTCTCGGCATTAAATCCCGATATGGATAACGCAGCCGTAATACTCGATGGACCGGGATAAGACACAACTTCTATCCCAAAATGATGACATAAATCTATAAATTTATATCCTGGATCAGCTACACATGGCGTTCCACCGTCAGAAAAAAAGACAACTGTTTTAGATTTTTTTATTTTTTGTACAATATCTAAATAATCTTCGTTAGATGTATGCTCGTTTAAAAGTAAGAACTCTTTCCCTCTTGCATCACATCTTGCAAGTAGGCGTAGAGTATTTTTCCTTTCCTCACCTATTACAAAATCTGAACCTTTAATTATTTCTTTCAAATCATCTGCAATACCAAAATATTCACCATCCAATGGTACCCCAGCAACAATCAACATATCAATACTCCAAAAACAATTCTTGAACTCTCATCACCCACCTACTTTTACCAACCACATAATCAAGCACCTAAAACAACTAACGGAACCGTTTACTATCAAATTCTCACTCAAAAGGTTAAAAACTCCAATCTCTTTTATTAAGGTGCTTGACCTTCCCCCCTTCATTCCCTCATTCCTCCATTCCCTCATTCCTTCACAACCTCATTCCTTCATTCCCTCATTCCCTCATCCCCTCACCCCCTCATCCCGTCAATCCTTCACCCCTTCTTTATCACCTCTATCCCGCCCATATAAGGTCTTAAAACCTCTGGAACTACCACCGAGCCATCAGCCTCCTGATAATTCTCAAGAATTGCAAGGAATGTCCTACCCACAGCAAGACCAGAACCGTTGAGTGTATGAGGAAATACAACATTTTTATTCTTATCACGATACCTAATCTTTGCCCTTCTCGATTGAAAATCTTTGAAATTACTGCATGAGGAGATCTCACGATAACAGTTTTGCCCAGGTAGCCATACCTCAATATCGTAAGTTATCGATGAAGAAAATCCTAAATCGCCACTACAGAGTTTTATAATCCTGTATGGAATATTCAATAGTCTCAAGATCTCTGCAGCGTTATCGGTGAGTACCTCGAGTTCTTCCATCGACCTTTCTGGCTCCACTATCTTAACAATTTCTACTTTATTAAACTGATGCTGTCTTATAAGCCCCCTCACATCTTTACCATATGAACCCGCTTCTCTTCTAAAACATGGGGTATATGAAACAAAATTCAAAGGCAATAGGTTTACATCTAATATCTCATCGGCATAAATATTAGTTACAGGAACCTCAGCAGTGGGGATAAGATAGAGATCATCCCTTTCACATTTGAAAAGCTCCTCCTCAAACTTTGGCAACTGCCCCGTGCCAGTCATCGTTTTGGGATTAACGAGCAGTGGTGGGATAATCTCTTGATACCCTTTTGATATATGAGTATCCAGCATAAAGTTTATAAGCGCCCTTTCCAATCTTGCTCCAAGCCCTTTGTAGAGTGAAAATCTCGACTTAGCCAATTTCGCTCCCCGCTCAAAATCCACAATATCAAGCTGTTCAGCTATCTCCCAGTGAGGTTTAGGAGTAAATGAGAACTCCCTTTTTCTACCCCAACTTGAAACTTCCACATTATCATTTTCATCTGCACCAATAGGCACACTGTCATCTATGATATTAGGAATCGTAAGCATCAAATCATTCAACTGTTGCTGTATATCTGCCAAATCCTTATCCAACTGATCTATTTCATCTGATACTGCCCTCATCTTAGCAGAGATCTCCGAAATATCTTTACCCTCTTTTTTGTACTGGCCTACCTGTTTTGAGACCTCATTTCTATATTTTTTAAGCTCTTCTGTTTTCTGGATAAGGCTTTTCCTCTGTTTGTCTAAATCCACAATCTTATCAAAATCGAAATCGTAATTTCTCTGCTTTGTTTTCTCCTTTACAAATTCGATATTGTTCACAACAAATTTCAAATCCAACATAACCTCTCCAACACTATTTTTTAGTTAAAGTCTTTTCAAGTTTTCCCAATACGGAAGAGATCCTGCCGAGATAGGCAACTCCCTCTTTTGATTTTGCAAGTTCGGTCAAAAGGTTCACAACCTCTTGTGCTTTCTCTGGTTTATCCACATAGTTTTCAGCAAGCATTATCAGCCCTTCGGGATAAGATTTTGTCCCCTTAAAATTTTTTACGAGATATTCCAATCTCTTAATTGCCGCGGCTGGCTCCTTTATTCTAAAGTAAAACTTCGCCACATAAAGTTCCTTCTCCGCCAAAAGGTTTCTCAATTCTACAATCTTTTTATCCACCTTATTTTCTTTAGCGAAATCGGAATATTTTTCTTTTAATTGTTCAAAGGTTTTCAGTGCCAATTCTTCATTTTGCAGATCCCTATCCACAGTATCCACCTGATTGTAATAAGAGAGTCCCAACCTGTACATAGCCCTTTTGGCATCAGGAGAATCGGGGTAGATATTTAGATATTCTTTGTATGAAGGGATAGCCTGCTCATATTCTTTCATCAAAAAGTAAGAATCACCCAATAAAAGCTGCGCCTGAGCAGCAAGTTCTGGAGAATCTGCCTCAATGATTGCGTTTTCAAGGGCCTCAGCAGCCTTCTGGTACTTCTTCTTCTGAAAATACTCCGTACCCTCTTTCAACCACTCCTCAGCAGGTTTTTTGGGAGGCTCTTTTGAAGAACACCCCGCTACGAGTATAATAAAAATTGAAAATATAACCATCAATTTACTAAATTTCATATTACCCCCAAACATACCTTTCATTCTAATATCTCACAATATATATCAGGGTATATCACCCTTTTTATCTTCGCCTTGTACGGTCCGTAACCTTTATCCGCTACACCACCTAAAATGTAAGCCTTACCATCTATCTCTGGAGACTGAAATTCTGCTCTACCTTCCAACAGGAATGGATTCTCTTCGGATGCCTGCTCCACGAAAATTGAGATAACCTTTTTTTTCAAACTTTTCAATCTCGTCATAGTATTTTTTTTCTGAAGCTTTTGCAATTCAGATATTCTCTTTCTTACTACCCTTTTTGGAACAATGTCAGTGTAATTGTAAGCTTTTGTACCTTCTTCTCTTGAATAGGGGAAAAATCCAGCAAAGTCAGGTTTGTACTCAATAACAAAATCTGATAATTTACGATATTCATCTTCCCCTTCTCCAGGAAATCCAACTATAAAGGTTGTGCGAATAAAGGCATCAGGGACCTTTTTTCTTATATACTCAAAAACATGCTTGATCTTTGCGCTATCGGATCTCCTATTCATTTTTTTAAGGATATCATCATCAATATGTTGTACAGGTATCTCAAAATATTTTATGATCTTTTCCTCCCCTGCAACAAAATCGATCAATTCATCAGACACACCATCGGGATTGAGATACAGAAGTCTTATTTTGAAATCACCATTAAGCTTCACCAGATCTTTAATCAACTCTATCAATTGAGGTTTTCCTAAATCTATTCCATACTTCGTGGTATCCTGTGAGATCAAAATTAACTCCTTTACCCCCTTTTCCAACAGACTTTTAGCCTCTTTTATTATCTCTTCCTTCGGGCGACTGATTAAACTACCCCTTATAGACGGAATTGTACAATAGGAACACCTGTTATTACACCCTTCTGAGATTTTTAGATAGGCGTAGTAATTCGGATTTACCAATACTCTATTTTCACCGTAAAAGCTCTTTTCCAATGATTTTTTTTCTACCTTACCCTTTTTAAGATACTCAATAATCTCCCTTAATCTCCCCACACCTGTCCAAAAATCCACCTCAGGTAGCTCTTTTGCAACCTCATCCATGTACCTTTCCACCATGCAGCCAGATACGATGAGTTTTGCTTTACTCTTTTTTCGCTGGGCTACCTCTAAAATATTTTCGATCGCTTCAGAAACAGCACTTTGCAAAAAGCCACAGGTATTTATGATAACAGCATCAGCCTTTCTGACATCTGTCACAATACTAAAATCTTCAGCAACCATATCCCCTATGAGATACTCCAAATCCGTCTGATTTTTCGAGCACCCCAAACTGATAAACGCAACCTTCATTCTACATTTCCTAAAATTTTTTTAGCTTCGATACAATCCTCGGATATTCTTTTTTTCAAATCTTCAAAATTGTCAAACTTCTTCTCTTCCCTTATGTATTCCACAAAAAACAGTTCCACCTTTCTATCGTAAATATCCTCATTAAAATCAAAGATAAATGTCTCTATTCTCAGTTCATTTTTGCCTGGAATTGTAGGGCGAATACCCACATTGGTAACGGATTGATATAAAACACCTTCGATCTTGATAAAGGTGGCATATATACCATTTTTTGGAATCAGAAAATCGTTTATTTTGATATTTGCCGTGGGGTACCCCAAAAGTCTTCCTATCCCATCACCTTTTGCAACTTTTCCAACCACCGAATAATACCTACCCAACATCTTATTGGCAAGCTTCAAATCACCTTCTTGGAGCAGTTTTCTAATGTTGCTACTTGAAACTGTGAGACCATCCAAAACTACCTTGTCATACTTAAAAGCTGTGTATCCATACTTTGGTGATAATAATTTTAAAAGATCAAAATCCCCTTTCCTCCTTGCTCCAAACTTATAATCATAACCAACGACAAGAAATTTAGTTTTCAATTTTTTCGCAATGATCTCCCGCACAAACACTTCTGGGTTCATAGTCATCAATTCTTTATTGAAATTCATAACAAGATGATAATCGACACCCATACCCTCCAAGATCTCATTCTTCTTATCCAAATCTGTAAGAAGCTGAATCTCCTGACCAAAAAACCTTACAGGGTGGGGATCAAATGTGATAACCACTGATCTTATCTTATGTTCTTTGGCTAAGCTTACTACCTTTTCAATAATCCTCGAATGACCTATATGTACCCCATCGAAATTACCTATTGTAGTAGCTGTAAAATCATCTAAATTAAATTGCTCTATCCCTTTGATTATATCCATAAGGATTAAATTATCACTAATATCAAAACTTATCAACTGTTTTGTCTATTAAAAATAGTTCCCATTTCGAGAAACCTATTTATAACTATTTTCAAAAATGCCATGAGCGGGATAGACAGGATCATACCTCCAATCCCCATCAAATAACCACCTGCAAATAGGGCAAATATAACTGCGATTGGATGCAATCCCAAATGTTCACCTACAAGCTTCGGAGTTAGGAAATAACTTTCTATAAACTGTATCACGATAAACCCAATTACTACCAGTAATGGATGCAATAGGTCTCCAAATTGAAGATAAGCCATTAAAACTGAAGAAACAAACCCTACGATAAAACCCAAATAAGGCACAAAACTGAGAAATCCTGCAATAAGCCCTATTGCAAATCCCCCCTTTATCCCCACAAAGAAATTCAAAAACCCATACATCAAGGCGAGAAATAGGCACACCAATAATTGACCTCTAAAATACCCTTTTAGAATAGAGTTAAATTGAATATTGTAATACTCCATGTCAATATTAAGTTTTTGACTTATTAAATTTATCCCCTTCTTCAAAATAAACTCAAAGTCCTTCAAAAAATAGAATACAAGTATCGGCACTACAAAGAACCCCAACATTGCAGATATAGAACTGATGAGATTACCCAAAATATTCACCGATCCTTTCAACAACTCAGTCCCGTGGTCCTGAAGCTTAGTCATGAGAAAAGCTTTCACTTGAGCCAAATCCAGATGATAACCATACCTAACAAACAACTCGTTGATCTTATCCAACAACTTATTGAAATACGATGGGACATTCTTAACTAAATTGAATATCTCTGCATAGAGGAATGGAACGATTATCACCAATATCAGTATTACGAAAAAGCTAAAGAGCATAAAAATCAGCAAAACAGATAACCATCTACTTATACCAAGTTTTTTCTCCACAAAATGAACGAGTGGGATCAGTATATATGAGATAAAGAATGCAACTGCAAAGATATTTATTATCCCCTGAAGTTTCACATAGAAAACCACCAGTAGGAAAAAAATGGTAAGACTTACAATCGTCTTAGCATTAAAATCTATCCTTATCTCCATACATTTTCTCCATAAGGTTCACTTGACTACGAATATAAAATTATATATCATACACTTCTATGTTAATCAACTTAAAAACGGTTTGCTTTATACTTTTTCTGATAACTATTGGATTCGCAGAGCAATTAAACATAAACACCTTAAACAGATATATCTACTCCAGCATAGAGTATTCCTCAGATGTGGAACATCACCCTGAAAAAACAGATATTGAAACCAAAAAAGCCTACCTTGCCAAAGATACCTTCGACCCAAAAATAAGGTTCATAAACAACACCCCTATAGATCATGATACTATACTAAAATTGCATTCTAAGCGAAACTTAGACCACATAATACCTGAAAACAGATACGGATTCACCAAAAAACGCACCAACATAAAGATGTTCCCAACAGAGTCAACACTACAGCATAACATCAACGATAGGATAGATCGAAATCAATACTCATTGGTAGAACCCTTCGAACCTCTCGTAATTCTCCATGAATCAATAGATAAAAAATGGTATTATATTCAAACTTTTTATACAAGAGGATGGATAAAAGCAGATTATATACAGGAAACATCCTACGAACATTTCAAAAACTATTTCAAGATGAAAAAATTAACCGTCATCACAGACAGGATCGATATATCTGGGATAACCTTTGGCTTTGGTAGCAGGATCCCTTTAATAAAAGAATCTGAAGATCACTACACCGTTGTTCTACCTGATCTCACACATCATAAGATTAGAAAAAGCAACAACTTAGCCATTTACCCAGTTTCCTACGATCCCAAATTCATTAAAGATTTCCTCGAATCGATCATAGGTCAACCCTACGATTGGGGTGGAAAATCGGGTTTTAGAGACTGTTCATCATTGGTTATGGATATATTCAGAATTTTTGGGATCAATCTACCAAGAAACTCAAAACAGCAGGCATTGGTTGGTATTACCTTATGGGAAAAGGGGAAAGGAAAAAATGAATTTCTCAGTTCGTTAGATAAAGCAGATCCTTTTTGCACCTTGATGCATATGAAAGGTCATATCATTATATACGGTGGTAAAGAAAACAATGATTACACGATATACCATGCTGTTGAAAGGTTAAACAATGTAAACTACAATAGTGTTGTAAAACAACATATCATCTCAGATAACATCCATTTATGGGAGAAAGCCTATAAAATCACCACTATCTGTCCATATATAAAGAGGCAATCTTATTAGATTTCATAAATTTAAGAGGGTCAACAGTCTTGTTCCCCACAAGTATCTCGTAATGGCAATGTGGTCCTGTACTATCGCCGCTATTACCTGATAAAGCCACAACAGTTCCTCTCTTTACTCTTTGCCCTACTTTCACCTTTATAGTCGAATTGTGGGCATACTTTGTCTTATATCCAAAACCATGATCGATCACTACCAACCTTCCGTAACCTTGTTGCCAGCCAGCGTAAACAACAACTCCACCAGCAGTTGCCCTTATTGGAGTACCAGGTCTTAAAGATATATCGATCCCCTCATGAAAAACAATCCCTCTCCCAAAAGGTGAAACCCTTCTACCATAATAACTGGAAATCCATCCATTGGCAGGTAATATGGTTGGGGTGGAATCTACCACAAGTTTTACACCATTTAGAAGATCCAGCAGTTCAGACATCGATTTCTCTTTCTCTTCAAGCTGCTTTTTGATCGCTTCAGCATCTTTGAGACGCTTTTCGACATCTTCGGTGGATATCTTTTTTTCTATATCAAGACTGTTCAGTGATGTCTCTTTACCCCCTTGAGGTAGATACTTTGGGGAGATCTTCAATTCCTTTGACAAACCTCTGATCTTCTGTTCGTACTCGTTTAGATAGTTGACTTTGGCCTCGATCTCAGCCAATTTTTTGTTGTACTCGGTGATCTTCTTCTTTAGCATCTGATTTTCAGTAAAATATTTTAAAGCCGTCATTCTCTCACTAAAGAGAAAGGTTGCCGCCACAAAAGAGATCATTGCAAAGAGAAGGAACGACAGAGCTCCAATTGCTATCGCCTTTAATGTAGAATGATGAAGATTTTTAGCCTTTACTTCCCCTAAACCAGAATCCTTGAAGATCAGTACTGTTACATGTTCATCTTTTCTTTTAAAAAAATGCACTACCTTATCGATATATCTTCTTAAAACCATAAAAAACTCCCATCAAGATTATTTCTCCTCAAGAATAATGAACGAAAGATAATTGGCAGTCTGTTTTATAAGGTATTAATTAAACTGTGTCAATATTTTTATTCTACATATTTATCAGATATTTACATTAATAAACCAACTAACTTATTCTTAATATTACATTAATCTTTTTTATGTAACATATAAATAATTCTATACAAACCACTTAAATATGTCTCTCGACCTGTTTTAATAAAATAATCTATCTCTGTGATGGTATCCACAAGTTTGGATATCTCTTCTTTCGTCCACCTATTCAAATGTTCCTTGTAATTGTGAATAGTGTAGGTATATTCTGTGACTAACGAAGGGGAGAGACTATACAGAGAAAGACTTACAATATGCCTCGAGAGCTCATAAAATATCCTCTCCACACTTTCACCATCTTCAAGAATCACCTTAAACACAGCAAGGGTCTTCGCCAAATCTTTACTAAAAAAATTTCTTATAAACTGATAAATACTCTCAGTTCTTGAAAAACTGACGAGGGCTAATATATCCTCATCACTTTTCGGCTTCTCGTAATTGTAATATACCTTGATCTTCTCTATCTCATTTTTCAAGATCATCGTATCTTTGTTGCACATTTCGTAAATATATTTCGCAGTATCCAAACTGATGACGATACCAACCTCTTTGAACGATTCCTGAACCGACTGGGCACTAAAACTCTTTTTAACCTCTACAACAATTTCAAACTTCTCTTTGAACTTTTTATAGTTATCCTCTTTCGGTTTTTCATCAGTAAATGCCAATATCACCAGATTATCTTTGATTTTACTTAAGGATTCAAGAATCTCTGTTTTAACCTTATCTTTGATCTCTTCTGCATGCTTTACCACAGCGATATTCTGTTCATAAAATAGCGGCACTGAGGAAATATATTCAAAAAAATCCTCTTTATCAAACTCATCCCCGTAGAAATATCTAACCGCATCGCTATCTTTCTCTTTGATTATTTCATTTAACTTTGAATCGATGAAATGCTGAGATCCAGCGAGGATTATTCTATTTTTTAATTTTTTGGAAGTCATATAGAAAATCTAACAGGATATTTTTCACAGTTTTCCTAAAGGCGACATTTCGATTTTCTATGTTCTGTGAAATATTGTTTGTAATATTGTAAGACTGAACAGAAAAATACTCCTTCTCAAACACTTTTTTCCCGTTTGGATCATGCACCACAATGGTGAATTTAGATGATAGATCCGTCTGTACCGTTTGGCTCGATTTTGTAATTATTGATGAATCTGTAGAAACGCTCTTCAATGTAATGCCAAATTTATAATCGTATCGATTTTCATCGTTTGCAATGGCGTTATAGTTATTGAAAAAGCTCTTAACTTCATCGTCAAGCTGGGAATGGTAGTCCGATTCCTTATCTAAACTAACGACTCTTTCCAAAAGAAACTTAGCTTCAACTTTCGTATCGATACCAGCAATCCGATAGCCACAACCTATCAGAATTAACATCGTAAAATATAGAAAAAGCCGTTTAATCATACCACACCTTTATTAGAGAAAAGGGGATTACTCCCCTTTCATTATTTTACAACAATGCTGACAAGCTTATCTTTCACATAGATCTCTTTAACAATCTCTTTACCTTCGATGTACTTTTTAACCTTTTCATCATTTTTAGCTATACTTAAGACCGTTTTTTCATCTGTGCCCCTTTGGACAACGATCTCCCCTCTCACCTTTCCATTGATCTGAACGGCAAGGGTTACCTCATCTCTAATAGTGTATTTGTCATCATATACTGGCCAATTGTATTTGGAAACAAGCCCCTCATGACCAGTTATCTGCCAAAGCTCCTCAGCAATATGAGGAGTAAAAGGTGCAAGAAGTATGATAAGATTCTCTAAGGCTGACTTAAAATGATACTTTTCAGCATCCGAATTTATCTGAGGCTCAATATCGATTAGATTGTTTGAATACTCCATTATAGCGGCAACAGCAGTGTTTAATTGGTATTTTTCGATATCAAGGGTCACCTTTTTTATTGCAGAATTCATGAAGTATAAAATATCCTTAATCACCTTACTATCACTATCTGTTTGAACAAATTGTGTATTAAATAGATCAACATGCTTTGTTATCAATCTCCAAACTCTACCTAAAAACCTAAAGGAACCTTCCACCCCCTGCTCGTTCCACTCCAAATCCTTTTCTGGTGGTGAGGCAAATAGTGAGAACAACCTTGCAGTATCTGCACCATACTCTTCAATGAGGCTATCGGGGTCCACAACATTCTTCTTGGATTTACTCATCTTTTCCACTCTACCCACTTCTGCTGGTTTTCCACAGTGCTTACATTTACCGTCCACAACCTCTTCTGGGAAAAGCCAATCATGCTCTTCACATCTGTATGTTTCTTTACACACCATACCCTGCGTTAACAATCTCTCAAAAGGCTCATCAAACTCGATATACCCCAAGTCCCTCAACACTTTTGTATAAAATCTTGAATAAAGTAGGTGTAGTATCGCATGCTCAACCCCACCGATATACTGATCCACAGGCATCCAGTATTTTACCTCTTCTTTATCGAAAGGTGCCTGATCATTTTTAGGCGAACAATACCTCAAGAAATACCAGGATGATTCAACAAATGTATCCATCGTATCGGTTTCTCTCACTGCTGGTTTACCACACTTTGGGCAGTTTACCCTTTTGAATGATTCAGAGCTATCCAAAGGATTACCATATCCTGTGAATTCCACATCGAGAGGTAGTCTTACAGGTAGATCCTCGTAGGGAACGGGCACTATACCGCAATCATCACAGTATATTATAGGAATTGGAGCACCCCAATACCTCTGTCTTGAAATACCCCAATCTTTTAGCCTATAATTAACAGCTTTTTTACCAATGCCAATAGATGCTAAATAATCGGTTATAGCAGTTTTTGCTTTTTCACTATCCATACCATCAAACTGACCTGAATTTACCATTACACCAGGATCTGCATATGCCTCATTCATTTCAGATGGGTTGAGATCCCTATCTGTAGGTTTTATAACGACGATGATCTCCAAATTATATTTTCTTGCAAACTCAAAGTCCCTCTGGTCGTGTGCAGGTACCGCCATTACAGCACCTGTTCCATAATCCATCAGGATGTAGTTTGCAAGGTAGATTGGCATCTTATACCCTGTTAATGGGTTTATAGTGTATTTCCCTGTGAAAAAACCTTTCTTCTCTTTGTCATCCGCCATACGGCTAACTTTATCCTCTTTAAGGATACCATCTATAAACGCAAGTCCATCCTTTTCCCTATCTGTCCCCTTGAGCAACTCCTTAGACAATGGATGCTCCGGAGCCAAAAGCATGAATGTTGCCCCGTATAGCGTATCAGGTCTTGTAGTAAATACCGTAATCGTAGTATCTTCACCATCCACTTTGAAATCTATCTCTGCACCATAGGATTTGCCAATCCAATTTCTCTGCATTATCAATACCTTTTCTGGCCAGCCAGGCAGTTTGTATGTCCAATCGAGGAGTTCTTCGGCATAATCTGTGATCTTAAAGTACCAGCTATTGATCTCTTTCTTCTCAACAACTTCGCCGCATCTCCAGCATTTCCCATCCTCTACCTGCTCATTGGCAAGCACTGTGTGACAATCATTACACCAGTTTTGTAGAGATTTCTTTCTGTACACGAGCCCTTTCTCATACATTTGTAAAAAGATCATCTGCTCCCATCTGTAATACTCTGGATCACAAGTGGCCACCTCTCTATCCCAATCGTAAGACAAACCCATCTTTTTTAGCTGCGATTTCATGTTTTCTATATTGGAATATGTCCATTTTGCAGGATGTATCTTATTTTTGATAGCCGCATTTTCAGCAGGAAGTCCAAACGCATCCCACCCCATAGGGTGAATAACATTGAAACCTTTCATAAACTTGTATCTTGAAATTACATCCCCTATTGCATAGTTTCTCACATGTCCCATGTGGATCTTCCCAGATGGATAAGGGAACATCTCTAAACAGTAAAATTTCGGTTTAGACTCATCTTTTTCGACTTTAAAAACCTTTTTCTCTTCCCATATCTTCTGCCATTTATCTTCTATCACAGATGGATTATATTTCATAACATACCTCCGATTGTACACTGAACAATAAAAATAGCAGTATTTTTACAAAACATCAAGAAAAAATCGATTTTTTTAGCGATTGAGTTTACCAGAGAACAACTATTTGATAATAAAAAAGCGGGGTCGGTCCCCGCTCTAATCTATAACTTAGATTATTTTTTTGCCGCCTTGGCAAGAGCAATACCAGCCTGAAGTGCCTTTTTGTTGAGTTCTTCAGTTCCTTTTGGTACCTTGCTTAATACACCTTTTTCCAATTTGTCGTAATCTATGATGTTTGCAATTTCATTGATTACACCCAGAGTTACGATATTTGCAACCATCGATTTACCCACATCTTCAGCGGCAGTTTTAATTATTGGAAGTGCATATAGCTTGAAATTCCCCTGTGGCTTATTCTTCACCATGAAATCGTCGATAACTACTATACTACCTTCCTTAGCATCCACGATAAACTTATCACATGCTTCCTGAGTGAGAGCAACAAGGATGTCAGACTTGAGAACCTTTACATAATTGATCTCTTCATCACTGATTACCACCTCACCTCTTGCAGCTCCACCTCTTGCCTCTGGACCATAAGACTTTGTTTGAACAGCTTTTTTACCAGCATAAACAGCCGCATATCCTAAGATCGCAGCAGCTGTAATAGTACCCTGTCCACCTGAACCACCAATTCTAATATCTATTCTTGCCATCTTAAACTCCTATTTTTTTAATCCAACAGTAGCATCATATGTCTCTATATATTCTGGCTTATCTTCTTTATGAAGTACACCTATGGTAAACTTACCAGCCAATTCCTCTGGAGACATATTTTTAGCTCTTTCAATATTAACAGCATTATCCTTCATCCACATCAACATAGAAGCTGGTGTTTTAAATTTATTCTTTCTTCCAAATCCAGTTGGACAAGCATTGATGATCTCAAGTACACTTGTTCCTTTGTGTAAAAGAGCCTCTTTGATCATCTTTTCGCAGTGTGCTACATGGTATGCTGTTGTTCTACCTACAAAGCTTGCACCAGAACCCTTCGCCAAGTCAGTGATTTCAAAGGTATTCTCTGCCATACCATAAGGAGATGTAGTTGCCCATGCACCCTTTGGAGTAGTTGGTGAATACTGAGCACCCGTCATACCATAGATATTGTTATTGAATACCAATACTGTGATATCCAAGTTTCTTCTGCATGCATGTATGAAGTGGTTCCCACCAATTGCAGTCATATCACCATCACCACCCAATGCGATAACCTTAAGCTTTGGGTTTGCTATCTTTACACCTGTAGCAAAAGCGATGGATCTACCATGAGTAGTGTGAAGTGTATTAAAATCTACATAACCAGGCAAACGGCTTGCACAACCGATACCAGAGGTTACTACGATATCATTCTTGTCCCATCCGAGGGAATCTATAGCTCTTATCATCGATTTTAATACGATCCCGTAAGTACACCCTGCACACCAAATATGTGGCAGTTTCCCTTTTCTCAAATATTTAGCGTAATCGTAAGCCATTTATACAAACCTCCTGATTTTTTCAACTATATCGCCAGGAAGGATAGGTTCAAGCAGAAGGCTATATATACCCTCCACTCCACAGCGACCCTTCGCAACTCTCTGAACTTCCAAGGTCATCTGACCCAAATTCATTTCAGGTACCACAATACCTTTAATTTTATTCTTACTTAGGAGTCTATCCAAATGCTTATCTGGGAATGGCCAGATTGTGAGTGGTCTTACAAGTCCAGCTTTTATTCCAGCATTTCTTGCCTCTACTACTGCATGTTTAGCAGATCTTGCAGAAACACCTATCGCAAATACGAGAACTTCTGCATCCTCAGTCATGAACTCTTCTACTTTTACTATATCGTCGTAATTTTTATTCAATCTTTCGATTATTCTAACGGTATTTTTTGTGTGAAGTACTGCATCGTTGGTTGGGAATCCATCTGAATTATGATGAAGACCAGTTATATGGAATCTATAGCCAGATCCAAATGGTGCCAATGGCACAAAGTCTTTATCCATGTCGAATGGCAAATACTCTTCTGGTTTACAGGTTGGCTTTGGTCTGTCGATCACTTCAAGCTCACCTGGTTCTGGGATTTCGATCTGCTCCATCATCTGTCCGATGATAGCATCGGTAAGAACAAGCACAGGGCAACGATACTTCTCAGCCAAATTGAACGCCCTTACAGTCTCTGTAAACTGCTCCTGAACAGATGCTGGGGTTACAGCTATCACAGGGTGATCACCATGAGTACCCCATTTAGCACACATGATATCAGACTGGCTTGGACCAGTAGGCATACCTGTAGATGGACCACCTCTCATTACATCCACAACCACCACTGGGATTTCACAGAGCATTGCATAACCCAAATTCTCCTGCTTTAATGACAAACCAGGGCCACTGGTTGCAGTCAAGCTCTTCACACCTGCAATAGATGCTCCAATTACTGAAGCCATTGCAGCGATCTCATCTTCCATCTGTATAAACCTTCCCCCTACCTGAGGAAGTCTCTCAGCCATCCTTTCAGCTACTTCGGTAGAAGGAGTAATAGGATATCCACCGTAAAAACGGCATCCAGCATATAGGGCACCCTCTGCTACTGCATGGTTACCCATCATAAATTCTACTTTTTTAGCCACTTAATGCCTCCTAAATTATTCTTTTTCTTTCTTATGGATTACGATCGCAAAATCTGGACATCTAAGCTCACACTGCATACATGCCGTACACTTTTCCAGATCTTTCACAGCTACCTTGAAATCTTTCATTTCAATAGCACCTGTAGGGCAGAATTCCACACATATCTCACAGCCCTTACACCATTTCTCAATAATTTCTATCCTTTCAGCTTTAGCCATTAAAAAACTCCTTTTCGAATTTATTGGGGATTCAATATATTCTAATTTTTAAAAGTTTTCAACAAGATTTTAAAAAATTAAGGAGGGCTAAACCCTCCACTATATTAGCTTAAGAACCCTAATCTCTTCATATCATCAACGAGAGACTTAACAGCATTTACAGATATATCCATCATTTTCTGCTCTTCTTCATTGAGCTTAAGTTCGATAATCTTTTCTACACCATTTGCACCAAGTACAACTGGAACACCAACATAGAGGTTTTTCACACCATACTCACCATTGAGAAGGGCACATACAGGAAGTACTCTCTTCTCATCTTTGATAACAGCTTCAGCCATCTGAATAGCAGCTGATGCTGGAGAGTAGAAAGCAGAACCTGTTTTAAGAAGAGCAACTACCTCACCACCTGCATTTCTTGTTCTCTTAACCATCTCTTCCATAACCTCTTTTGCCTTCTCAGGGCCATACTTCTGCTCAAGAAGTTCCATTACAGGGCATCCATTTACATTTGCATATCTAACAAGTGGAACCATTGTATCGCCGTGCCCACCTAATACAAGAGCATTTACATCTTTTACAGAAACACCAAGCTCCCAAGCAATAAATGTAGCAAATCTTGAAGAGTCAAGCACACCAGCCTGACCGAATACTCTGTTTGCTGGGAAACCTGTAACCTCTTTCATCAATGTTACCATAGCATCAAGTGGATTGGAAATAACGATTACGAAAGAATTAGGAGCATACTGCTTGATACCTTCTGCAACCTGCTTTATGATGTTTGCATTTGTGGTAAGAAGGTCATCCCTGCTCATACCAGGCTTTCTTGGAAGACCTGCAGTAACGATAACTATATCAGCACCCTCTATATCAGCATAGCTGTTTGTACCTTTGAGTTTTACATCAAATCCATCAATTCTTGATGCTTCAGCGATATCGAGAGTCTTGCCCTGTGGCATATCCTGAACGATATCAAACATTACCACATCACCAAGCTCTTTGATAGCACAAAGCTGAGCTAAAACTCCACCGATCTGTCCGCCACCTATCAACGCTATTTTTGGTCTTTTAAAAGCCATAAAAGCCTCCTTATTATTTATATATTGTTTTACCTTTTTAAGGCATATACCTTATGTATACTGTATACAATACCACATTTCCACTAAAAATGTCAAGCACTATTGACATTCAAAATATCAAAAAGATTTTATAATATCGTTAGTCTATGATTAATAAGACACAGAAAATGTTCATTATTAATTTTAAATTAATAAAATTTTTATTGAATACAAATACATTACACAATACAGTGCCATCTCTATTAAAAAATAAAAATATTTCATTTTTACAAATTCACTCAAAACCTGCCCTAATATCGCCCAAAAAGGACCATCACCAAACACAACAAGACTTAACAAAACAATATTCCAATAGATTTTCTCAATATTTCCAATAAAGATAGACTATACCATTTTATCAATATCTTACACAGAATATACAGCTTTTCCAACATTATATCAGACAATCACTAAAAGATTTAGACTATAAAAACGCTGTTTTAATTTTTAAGCACTATCGCAATTTTTATTCACAATTATCTTGACAAATACCCTAAACTAAATTATATATTGTATACAGTATACAGAGATTTCTACAATAAAATATAAGGAGAAACGATATGTCAGCAAAAAAAATTATCTGGACGAAGATTGATGAAGCCCCAGCGTTAGCTACCTACTCCTTTTTACCCATCATTCAAGCATTTTTCAAAGGAACAGGTATCGAGGTAGAGGAAAAAGATATCTCTCTCTCAGGAAGAATCCTTGCAAACTTCCCCGACTTTCTTAAACCAGAGCAGAGAATCCCCGACTATTTAGCAGAGCTTGGAGAACTTGTGTGGAAACCTGAGGCAAATATCATAAAACTTCCAAACATTAGTGCATCTATCCCTCAGCTCAAAGCTGCAATTGCAGAGCTTCAGGAAAAAGGGTATGCAGTACCTGATTATCCAGAAGATCCTCAAACACCAGAGGAGAAAGCTATCCAGGCACGCTATGCAAAAGTATTGGGTAGTGCAGTAAACCCAGTATTAAGACAGGGTAACTCCGATAGAAGGGCTCCACTTTCAGTTAAGAACTACTCTAAGAAAAACCCACACAAAATGGCAGCTTGGGATCCAAACTCAAAAGCCCATGTTGCTCACATGAGCAAGGGCGATTTCTATGGTTCAGAAAAATCGATGACTATAGAAAAAGAAACATCTGTTAGGTACGAGTTTGTAGATAAGAATGGTAATGTTAAGGTATTAAAAGACAAATTAACTCTCCTTGAGGGTGAGGTTCTCGATTCTTCTGTAATGAATGTTGCAGAACTCAGAAAGTTCTATGCTGAGCAGATAGAAGATGCAAAACAGTCTGGACTTCTTTTATCCCTTCACCTCAAAGCAACAATGATGAAGGTTTCCGACCCAGTAATGTTTGGCCATGCTGTTTCTATATTCTTTGAGGATGTATTCAAGAAGCATGCTGAGACCTTCAAACAGTTAAAAGTTAACCCAAATAATGGCTTAGGTGATCTTTACAAAAAGATCGAATCTTTACCAGAAGATAAGAGAAAAGAGATCGAAGCCGACATCATGGCTCAATACGAGAAGAGACCCGATCTCGCAATGGTGGATTCAGACAAAGGGATCACAAACCTACATCAGCCAAACGATATAATTATCGATGCCTCCATGCCTGTAGTTGTCAGAGATGGTGGCAAGATGTGGAATAAGCAGGGTAAGCTTCAGGATACAAAAGCTGTAATCCCCGATAGATGCTACGCTACAATGTACAAAGAAATCATCGAAGACTGCAAGAAAAATGGTGCCTTCGATCCTGCTACAATCGGTTCTGTGCCAAATGTTGGTCTTATGGCTATGCAGGCTGAGGAATACGGTTCACACGATAAGACATTCATCGCTGAAGATGACGGTATAATCAGAATAGTTGACAACAATACAAATCAGGTATTGATGGAACAGACTGTTCAAAAGGGTGATATCTTCAGAAGCTGCCAAACTAAGGATATAGCAATCAAAGACTGGGTGAAATTGGCAGTAACAAGGGCAAGATTGTCAAATACCCCAGCAGTTTTCTGGCTTGACAAAAATAGGGCTCATGATGCACAGATCATCGCAAAAGTAGAGAAATATCTCAAAGAGCATGATACAACTGGGCTTGAGTTCCACATACTTCCTCCACAAGAGGCAATGAGATTTACCCTCAAGAGATTTAGAGCAGGGCTCGATACAATATCTGTAACAGGTAATGTTTTGAGAGACTACCTCACAGACCTTTTCCCAATCATCGAGCTTGGTACATCTGCTAAGATGCTCTCCATCGTTCCACTTATAAATGGTGGTGGATTATTCGAAACAGGTGCTGGTGGTTCTGCTCCAAAGCATGTTCAGCAGTTCTTAGCAGAAGGTTACCTAAGATGGGACTCTTTGGGTGAGTTTACCGCTCTTTGCGCTTCTTTGGAGCATATGGCAAACCTTTACAACGACAACAAGGCAAGAGTTCTCTCTGAAACCCTTGATAAAGCTGTTGAAAAATTCTTGGACAACAAGAAGTCTCCCGCAAGAAAGGTAGGGGAGATCGACAACAGAGGTAGCCATTTCTACCTTGCTCTCTACTGGGCTGAGGCTCTTGCAAATCAGACAAAGGATCCAGAACTCAAGGCAAAATTTGAAAAGATTTACAAGCAATTGAGCGAAAATGAAGAGAAGATCAACAAAGAGTTGATCGATGCTCAGGGTAAGCCTCAGGATATCGGTGGATACTACAGACCAGACGATGCAAAAGCATCCAAAGCAATGAGACCAAGCCCAACATTGAATGCAATCATAGATTCAATATAACAAAAAAAGCGGGGTTTTCCCCGCTTTTTTATTTATCTATCCAACTTTACCGAAACTATCTTAGATACACCAGGCTCCTGCATAGTTACACCATACAAATATTCTGCAGCTTCCATCGTTTTCTGATTGTGGGTAATGATCACAAACTGAGCCTTCTTGGCTAATTCCTGAACAATTTTGGCAAACCTACCGATATTTGCATCATCAAGAGGGGCGTCGATCTCATCTAAAAAGCAGAATGGTGAAGGCTTATACAAAAACATGGCAAATAACAGAACACACGCCGTCATCGCTTTTTCACCACCAGATAATAATGTCATATTTTGTAATCTCTTGCCAGGCGGCTGAACAAAGATCTCAACTCCTGTATTCAGCATATCTTCCTCATTCGTAAGGGTAATTTCAGCCTTACCATCACCGAAGAGAACCTTGAATATCTCTTTGAAATGTTTCCTCACCTCGAAGAAGGTTTCCCTGAAGGTTTCAATTGTTTTATTATCTATCTCATCTATTACATTTAAGATACCATTTATAGCATTTTCAATATCTTCCCTTTGCTTCTCTAAGAAATGATATCTTTCCTCGATCTCTGTGTACTCCTCCTCAGCAGCCATGTTCAACGGACCTATCTTCTCTATCTCCGATTCGATGAAACTTAATTCATTCTTCAACTCTGCTGAATTAACCTTCTCATCGTAGTAGAATTGATACTCATCTCTCAAAGATGTATTGTATTTTTCAAAATACCTTTGTTCCAAGTTTTCTATGCCCGTTTTTATCTGGGCAATCCTGATCTTGATGTTTTGAACCTCCTGTTCGATTTTTTTGATCTGGTTGTTCTTAAACTCAATGTCGGTTGTGATCATTTTTAATGATTCATTTTTTGAGAGGATTTCAGACTCTAAAAATCTCTTTTCATCGTTTAAAATAAGCTTTCTTTTATCCAACTCTTCGAGTTTTTCCTGATTTCTCTTCAAAGAAATATTCCAGTTCTGGATATCCACCGTCATTATTTTGGTAAGTCGATCTTTGAGGTGATGCATTTTGTTTGTAGCAGAGGAAACCTCTCTGTCAACATGGGTAAGCTCTTTTTTAGCAGAATTGAGTTTCTCAGTGTATGTGGAATATTCAATCTTGAGATCCGACAACTGATCCTTTGACTCCTCTATTTTATCATCGTAGTAATCTATCTTACCCTTTAAATTATCATACTCCTCTTCTAAATCCTTTTGTGATTTTGACAGATCCTCCAAGGTCTTACTCCACCCATCTTTACTTTCCTCTATCCTCTTTAGTTCATCATTACAAAACTGAATCTCCTTTTTTACGGTGATCTCCCTTTTAATGAGGTTATCTCTGATTCCGTTGTTATTCTTTAGATGGATATCTATGCTTCCGATCGATTTTTCAATCTCTCTTATCTGATTTTCAATGCCTTCAATATACTTTGCTTTTTCACTTTTTACATTGTTAAGTTCAGAAAAAGCTTTTTCTAAATTCGATATTTCCACAACTATATTTTCTATCTCCCCTTTTAAATGAGAAATCTCTTTTTTCAAATTTAAAATCTGATTAGACTTATCCACATCCCCAGATTTATAATAGATCCCATCGATCTGAATCAATCCTTCACCTATCCTTCTCAAGTGTATATTTAATAGTCTTTCTTTGAGCAGAGGGATCTCGTCCTCAAAAATGAACTTGAGGGGTGTTTTGATCTTGCTTAATTTTTCAAAAACACTTTCTTTGGAAGTCGATCTGAAAACCACCACATCCCCCAAAAAGCTCTTTACATCACCATCAAACTCGTAGTCCATGAGGAGTGAAAGCTCATTCTCTTCAAAAAATTTAAAGAGTTCGTCGCCATAGGACTGTTTCTTCACCTCTTTTTCAAGAAGGTTTACCTGCTGCTCCATCTTAGAGCGTTCTAACTTTAATCTGTTCAACTTATCAGACAAGTTTTTCAGATCATCGGTAATTTTTGAATACTCATCCTTCTCTTTAGTCAATTGTTCTTTAAGAAACTGCTGATCGTTTAGATACATATCCTTTTTTATCTTAAAATCGGCAATCAGATGCTCCACCTTTTCAATTTCCGAAGATATCAATCCCCTCTCATTTTCAAGTCTTACGATATCTTTAGTTAATCTATTTATCTCCGATTCTTGCTTTATAATGTCATTTCTTATCTTAGATATCTTCTCGGTGATATCTAAAAACTTCTGCCTGTTGATATCGATCTCCTCTTTAAACTCATCCCTCTGATTTACAAGATCCTCTATAACATTCTCGAGATCCAGAATCTCTGACCTTTTGTCATCTACAATCGACTGGATCCCTTCGATCATCTTGACGCTACTTTCCCTTACAGATGTGAGATCCTTTAATCTAAGTGTGATCGATTTAATCTCCTCATTGATCTGATGCTTCGCATTTTCAGCAGAATTTATATTGTTTATGAGAACAGATATCTCTGTATTTATCTTTCCAATCTCTTCAGTGATGGCTAAGATCTCTTCATTTTTCCTTTTGAGATCCGATTCCAATATAGATAAGTGATCTTTCAGCCCCTTTTCATCAGACTTAAGTTTTTCATACTCATATATCGATTGGGAGAGCCTTATCTGAATCTCATCGTTCTTTTTCAAAGATTCTTGGTACTGAATAGAAAGGGAATGAAAATTGATAGATTGAATAGTCTTGTCAAGATGATCCCTTTTACTTTTTAGCTCTCTGTAAAGTTTCAATTTTTCAACTTGTACCTTCAAGGTTTCATACTTCTCTTTTACCTCTGAGATGATATCCTTTACCCTATTTAGGTTGTCTTTTGCCTGCTCCAACCTCTTTTCTGCTTCCTTCTTCTTCTCCTTAAAACGAGTGATCCCTGCCGCCTCATCGAAGAAAAGTCTTATCTCCTCAGGAGATGCTGAAATGATCTTCTCCACTTTCCCCTGTTCGATAATCGATATACTTCTGGCACCCAATCCGGTATCAAAAAAGATCTCTCTAATATCCTTTAATTTGCACCTTTTGTTGTTGATGAAGTATTCCCTTTCACCATCCCTGTAGTACTTTCTCGTGATCTCAATTTCGCTAAAGGATCCCCATTTTCCCGCAAGATCCTCGCTGATATCAGAAATTACAAGGGTAACCGATGCCACATTTGAGGCGTTCCTCTTCTCAGAACCAGCAAAGATGATGTCATCCATATCGGAACCGCGAAGTTCTTTGGGATTCTGCTCCCCTAAAATCCACCTTATGGCATCTAAAATATTGCTCTTACCACTACCGTTGGGACCAACAATACATGTAATCCCATCGGGAAAATCGATGATGGTCTTGTCAACAAAAGATTTAAAACCCTGTATGATCAATTTCTTAAATTTCATAGATTCAAGCTAAAAGAAGTTTATCATCCACTAAATCTTCCCCACGCACCTTTGCAAACATCTCCAAGAGATCCTTCACCTGCAATCGATCTCTGTCGGGAGATTTTACATCGAAGATTATCTCCCCCTCGTGCATCATTATTGTTCTATTTCCTAAACTCAGTGCCTGCCTCATATTGTGGGTGACCATTAAAACAGTTAGTTTATATTCATTTACGAAATATTCTGTAAGTTCGATGATTTTTGCTGCAGTTTTCGGATCAAGAGCCGCCGTATGCTCATCCAGCAATAGAATCTCTGGCTTCACCATCGTGGCCATAAGTAGAGTTATAGCCTGCCTTTGACCACCCGATAGAAGCCCCACTCTATCTTTCAATCTATGCTCAAGTCCTAAACCCAACTTTGATAGTTGCTCTTTGAAAAACTCCCTATCGGACTTCTTTACCCCAAGACCAAGCCCCCTTGGTTTCCCTCTTTTAAGGGCTATTGCCAAATTCTCCTCTATGGTTAACGATGCTGCGGTACCACTCAACGGATCCTGAAACACCTGCCCTATAAAATTTGCCCTCACATATACGGGCAGATTCGTTACATCCTGATCGTTTATCCTTATCTCCCCCTCTTCGGGGATAAGATTCCCTGAAATGAGATTGAGAAGTGTTGACTTACCAGCGCCGTTACTACCTATAACAGTGATAAAATCGTATTGATCTATCCTTAGGGATAACCCTTTTATCGCAACATTCTCATTTATCGTACCCTTATTAAAGATCTTTTTCACATTTCTTAATTCTATCATAATCTGCTCTTAATGATTTTTTTGATACCCGGAGACACAAGGGCTGTTGTAACTATGAGAGCTGTAATGAGGTTTAGATCCGATGGGTTTAGCTGGAAACTACCTATTTTAAATGAAAGTGCTAATGCAATGGCAAAACGGTATATGAGTGAGCCGAGTACTACGGCAATGATACCTCTAAAAACAGTTCTCGATTCCAAAAAAGCCTCACCAAGTATCACAGAGGCAAGCCCTGCTACGATTGTCCCTATACCCATATTAACATCGGCAGACCCTTGACTCTGAGCCACAAGAGCCCCAGAAAGTGCCACCAACCCATTGGAAAAGGCAAGCCCTAAAAGCACCATAAAATTGTTGTTTATACCTTGAGCCCTCACCATCTTGGGATTATCCCCAGTCCCCCTCATACTCAAGCCCAGATCAGTATGAAAAAACCAAGTCATAACAGCAATGAGCAACACGGTGATAATAAGAAAAAAAATAGGAGCGACGATATACCTCTCCACTTCAAAATATACTTCAAATGGTGTAAAAACAGTGTCAAAACCGAGCAGTGCTGTGTTAGGTTGCCCCATCACCCTGATATTGATGGAATATAGAGCGATCATCACCAATATACCCGATAACAGATTTAGTATTTTCAATTTTGTATTTAAAATGCCTGTAATGGCACCCGCTAAAATACCTGATAAAAAGGCAAATACAGTAGCGATATACGGATTTACATTATTTACTATCAACACTGCAGCCACCGCAGACCCAAGGGGGAATGTACCATCCACAGAGAGATCTGGAAAATCCAATACCCTAAAGGTGATAAAAACTCCCAAAGCCATGATACCGTAAACGAGCCCTTGCTCGATGGCACCCAAAAATGCATAATAACTCATCATTTCACCTATTCATCTCAAAATAAAATTGAGTGTAATAGCAAATTATATCTCTAAACCAACGCTATTACACCCAATTTAGATACTATTTGATAACTTTTTTGGCAGATTTTAATAATTCAGGGTCTATCTTGATACCCAATTTCTGTGCAGTAGCTTCATTTATAAATAGATCCAGATCTTTTAATGTTTCAACAGGGATGTTTGATGGCTTTTCCCCTTTTAAAATTCTTCCAACTATCACACCCGTCTGTAAACCCAATTTGTAGTAGTCCATACCCAAAGAGGCCAAAGCACCCCTTACCACAGAATCGGTATCACCGGTGATTACAGGGATCTTGTTTTCATAGGATACCTGCAATACAGACTCTAAAGCAGAAACTACAGTGTTGTCTGTTGGAATATAGATACCATCCACCTTACCCACCAAAGATTTTGCAGCCATGAGAACACCACTGCTATTTGTAACAGTAGCTTCAACCACCACGATACCCTTCTGCTTTGCAACAGATTTTAGTATCTCAACAAGGGTTCTGCTATTTGCCTCACCAGAATTGTATATCACCCCTAACCTTTTCACAGGGATCTTCAATCTTTCAAAAAGTGCTATCTGATCCTTCACTGGGCTCATATCGGTTGTACCTGTTATGTTGCCACCAGGTTTTTCGAGAGACTTAACAAGCTTTGCTCCAACTGGATCGGTAATTGCAGAAATTACTATCGGTGTGGTCTTTGTAAGGTTTGCCACAGCCTGAGCTGTTGGGGTGGCAATTGCCACAATGAGATCCTTTTTATCCCCGATGAACTTCTTTGCAATCTGATTAGCAGTTGCAATATTCCCCTGAGCTATCTGGATGTCGTACTTGACATTTTTCCCTTCCTCATAACCAAGCTCCTTTAATTTATCGATGACACCTTTTCTACAGGCATCAAGGGCAGGATGCTCCACTATTTGCGTAATTCCTATTTCGATAACCTTTGCAAAAGATGGCACAACAAAAGCTAAAAGCAAGATCATTCCAAGAATTAACCTTTTCATACTTCCTCCAGAGTTCATTTTTATTTAACATTCGATATTAGTTCAAATGAGTTTATTTTTCAAGTGTTTTTTGATTTTGCAAAATCAGTTATTGATTGCCGAAAGTTCAAGATGTGAAACTGTATCTTCCCGCCAGCTGTCCAGATATTCGATCGCCTTTTCAACCACGATCTTTGTACCTGTGATATAGATGATATCCCCCGAATTTAAAACCTCATCCGCCGTGGGGCTCTGGATAACCTTTTCACCTCTTTTGATAGCGATGATACTCGCCCCTGTATTCTTCCTTAAGTCTATCTCTTTTATCGACTTTGATACGAGATCACTCTCAGCCATCACTTGATAAGAAACTACATCGATATGCAGATCTTCAAAAGCAGTAGCCAACAACTTCTTAGGTTGAATATCCACTGTTCTCAATGACTCGTAGTTGTTTTCCCTTATCTTTTGAACCAAAACATGAATAATATTTACAGGAACATTATACCTCATCAGCACTCTTGAAAATATCTCAATAGATGTTTCAAATTCCTCAGGGATGATCTCATCAGCACCCAACCTTCTAAACATATCCACCTCAGCCACATACCTCGTGCGCACTATTACCACCACATCCTCTTTTATGCTTCTTATCGTCTTTACAATCCTTTTTGTAGCCTCGGGATCAGATATTGCTATTACAACAACCCTTGCCCTCTCTACACCCAACACATGCAAAATCTCATCCTTCGTGGCATCACCGAAGATGATAGGTTCCCCCTTTTTCTCCATCTCCCTTACAGTATTGATATTCATCTCGCAAATGACATACTTAATATCTGTCTCTTTTAAGACATGGCTTAGGTTTTTCCCATTTAAACCATAGCCAATTATTATCACATGATCTTTCAATTCTTCAGATTCATTGGATTTTAGATCCATCTTATCTCTATCTTTTTTGAAAATCAGATCGTACAGTTTGTACCCATATTTGAATCCAAATGGTGTGAGAATCATAGAAAATACTGAACCAGCGAGGAATAATTGATAAAAAGCATCATCTATGATCTTAAGATTATGACTCAAAGCAGCTACGACAAAGGAGAATTCACCTATCTGAAAAAGGGAAAGTGCAGTGCGAAAGGAAACTTTCACCGATCTTAGTAAATAATTGGACACCAGAAAGATAATAACACCTTTTAAAAGAATAAGTGCTACGAGGAAAAGAGCAATCTTGTCAAAGTTATTCACAATAAAACGGGGATCCGTCAAAAGCCCTATCGATATAAAGAATATCGCTAAAAAGCTATCCTTGAAAGGTTGAATATCAGCGATGATCTGATGGGTATAGATCGAATCAGCCAAGACCACCCCAGCTAAAAAAGCCCCCATCGACATAGAGATCCCTAAAAGCCCTGTAAGGTAAGCCATACCCAAACTAATCACTATTATGGTCAAAATAAAGATCTCCCTTACCCGCAGTTTGACAACCTTTGATAAGAGAAAGTTAGTAACATACTTGGAAACAAAAAATACCACACCGCCCAAAAATGCGGATTTCAAAACCTTTAGAAAAATATCAGTAAAACTGATAGTCTCAGCAGCAAGTAGAGGTACTATAACCATTATAGGCACCACCATGATATCCTGAAACAGCAGTATACCTATCCCCATCTTTCCAAAAGGTGAATCTGTCAAACCTTTTTCCGATATAAGTTTAATTACTATAGCAGTACTGCTCAGAGCGGTGAGAAAACCCAACACGATAGCGGTCTTAAAAGATTTGAAAACAAAATAACCCAGAATGAAGAATAGAAGAAAAGTAGCCATCACCTGAACAAATCCACCACCAAAAACATACCTCTTTAACCTCAACAGTTTCTCAATGGAAAACTCAAGCCCCAAAGTGAATAAAAGCAGTATCACACCGATCTCGGATATTGAGCTTACCACAGTGGGATCGTTTACTATCTTAAAACCATTTGGTCCCACAATCGAGCCGGTTATTATAAAACCTATTATAGGATGGATCTTAAGCTTCATCATGAAGTAAGTGATCAAAACCGATGAACCCAAAAATATGAGAATGAGTAAAATAAATTCACTATGCATTAAACCCTCTAAAAAGAATTTTTATACTTTAGCGATCAATTCTAACAAAAGTTTTGTAATCTTTTCCACAGACCTTATCTCCAATCTTTCAAAAGGGCTGTGGGGGTTAAAGACATTTGGTCCCAACGATATGATATCTAAATCAGAATTTTTCCTTTTAAACACACCACACTCAAGCCCAGCATGTATCGCCTCTACCTTAGGTTTTGTTCCAAAAAGCTCCTCGTAAACCTCAATCGATCTTTTTAATAATTGCGAGTTCTCATCTGGTTCCCAACCAGGGTATTCGCAGCAGTAGTAGTATTGAAAACCATCTAAATACCTTTCCAACTCATTTTTTAGCAATTCAAAAATCTTTTCCGATGAACTTCTCAAACTTTCTACAACCTTTATCTTGTTTACACCTTTTAATATCTCCACTTTTGCAAAATTGGATGAGGACTCTACTCCACTAAAATTTCCACTGAGCCTTGTGAATACTCCATGATTTAGTTTATTCAAGGGTGGTAGAATATCTACCATGTCGTACACAAAACTTGTATCTACATCGACCTCTGAAACCTCTATATTTGGTTTGTCTTTTTTATACTCTCCCGCAATTTTGTAAAAATGATCTTTGATCTCCTCTTCAGATCTATCTGTTAACACAATGGCAGCAGCAGTGCGAGGTATGGCATTGTGGGCAGTACCACCAGTAATATCAATTAGATCGTATATTTTGAGATCATTTAGTAGGCTTACAAGAATTTTAAGAGGATTGCCAAACCCTTTATCAATATCTATCCCAGAATGCCCACCATTAAACCCATCGATGTAGATACTTAAAAATCTCCCCTTTTTGACATTTTTTTTCACCAGGTCCCTCGTAATAATTAGATCGACACCGCCTGCACAGCCCACAATCAAAGTATCATCCTCTTCAGAATCGATGTTGATCAAGTAATCTGCAGACAAAAAGCTTTCATCTAAATTTTTTGCACCGTTTAATCCTGTTTCCTCATCCACAGTAAAAAGTAGTGCAATATCATCTCTTTTCCCTTTGAAATACTCCTTTACAAACATCGATATAGCCATGCCTATACCATTATCTGCACCCAAACTCGTTCCATCTGAGTAGATATATTCACCGTCATTTCTCAATGGTATCGGATCCTTTGCAAAATCGTGATTTGAATCGGCACTTTTCTCACACACCATATCCACATGAGACTGAAGGATCACATTTACCTTAACATCTTCAGAAAAGATCAGCGTATTGCCCCAATTGTCAGTTTTATATGCAAATCCATTCGACTTAGCCCATCTTTGAAGAAAACTTATGATCTTCTCCTCACTTTTGGAACAACGAGGGATCTCAGAAATCTGATGGAAATACTTTAAAACGCTATCAACCATTCTTCACCTTTTTCTCAAAAAATTGGCAATCGATCTTGGAGTCTTTCTTCACCTGGATAGATGGTAAAAGCTTACTTTTAAAACCCATCCTTTTACATGCATATGGAAAATTCTTATCCCAAGTGATGGCTAAATACTGACATTCAAAGCAATTTATCCTGTTGCCCTGAGACATTTTACTTACTGAGCAACCCCTTAATAAAGTTTATAAAATCAGATTTATCCACCGTATAATCGTAATTTACAGCATGTTTAAGTGTTTCACCATGCCCCGAAGAGATGGCAGTTTTAATATTCGGAAAATTTTCTTTAATGAATCTATTAATCTCATCCCCCTTACCATCGGGAAGTTCATAATCGATCACTACTAAATCTACACTGATCTCTTTGAGCATCTTTAATGCCTCAGATACACTTTTTGCTATGTACAGTTCAAAGGATAGTTTCTTTGAAAGCATCTCCAACAAAGGATAAAATATATCTTCATCTTCCACAAACAGTATCTTCATAATTTCACCTTTACTTTTATACTATATTGTTTTATAAAAAATGCAACTTGTTTTGGAGGTAAACATTGAAAAAGGTAATCATTACAATAATAATCACCCTTTTGTGCTTTAATTTAGGTTTCACCGCCAACAAAAAGAATGTAAAAAAACCGACACAACCATCAGTAGTAGATAGGCTTAAAACAATAGATACCATTTCAGCGGAATTTGTGCAAACAACCGCCATAAAGGATTTCTCTAAGGAAACCTACAAGGGTAAATTCTATCTCATAGCAGGAGAAAAAGCCCTTTGGGACTATAATCATCCATACAAGCAATACTATCTTTTCGACGAAAAAGGGATGGAATACTACGATAGCTCCACCAATCAGGTGATCATTCAGAATAAAAACTCCTCGAAAGAGGCAAATATAATCCTCTCAGTTCTGTTCAATTTCAAAGAGATCGAAAAAAACTTCACCGTCGTGGTAAATGGCAAAACCCAGATCCAACTCAAACCGAAGCATGATATCGGTCTTAAATATATCATGATCCTCGTGGATAGTAAAAACAACATAAAGGGGATCCACAGCGAGGACAGCAATGGAAATATTACAGAGATTGAATTTTTAAATGTAGAAATAAACAAAAAGATCAACAAAGCAGTCTTCGATGTAAAACACCCCGCTGATGCACAGGTGTTTAAATATTGATCTAACTCTTATATTCTCATTAAGTTAAAATGAAAGAAACAATTCTGTCCGAAGGGCGAAAGATATTCTCCATCGCCTTTCCCATCATTGTGGCATCTGTATCCCATCTCCTCATGGGTTTTACAGACAATGTCATGGCCGGAAGATACTCCAGCAACGATCTTGCAGGGGTATCCATCGGTTCTTCAATATGGCTACCTATCACACTCTTTTTCATGGCTGTATTAAGTAGCACCACACCCATAATGTCTGCGGCACTGGGTAAAGATGGCGGGAAAGAGAATGGCACAGTTTTTAAAACAGCAATCGCCCTCTCATTACTTTTGGGATTATCTCTAACCTTGCTTTTGAATCTAACTATCGACTTCATCGACATCTTTCTAAAAGATCCCAAAACAACCATCATCACTAAGAATTATCTACATTTTGTATCATACTGTATACCTGGTTTTTTGCTATATCAGGTTTTGAGATCTGTCTTTGAATCTGTAGGGAAAACAACTGCCATAATGTTTAGCAGCTTCTTAGGTATGATAATCAATATCCCGCTAAACTATATCTTCATTTATGGGAAATTTGGATTAAAAGCATTTGGAGGAGCAGGGTGTGGCATAGCAACATCTATATCTACATACATAATGGTTTTAGTCCTTTTTATAATCCTAAAAAAAGTAAAGATCATCAAGAATGGAGCATTCTCAAAATCGGAAGCCAAAAAGATAATGAAATTGGGGCTACCCATAGGAGCATCCACATTCCTCGAGGCTTTTATCTTTAGCTTTGGAAGTATCATGCTGGCACCTCTTGGAGCAATGGTGGTTGCCTCCCATCAGATCGCCTTAAACTTTATATCCACGATATTCATGATCCCTATGAGTTTGGGGATCGCCATCTCGGTGAGGGTTAGCTATAAGTATGGTCAAAATGAACTGCCACAATCTACCATCATTTGGAAAACAGGTATCGCAATGGTTCTGATAATTGCAACACTATCCTCTCTTTTCATGTTTGCCTTTATGGATATGATAATAGGATTCTACACAAAGGATCACGAACTAATAACCAATACCCGCCCCCTCATGCTCCTTGCCATATCATTTCACATTATCGATGCCTTTCAGGTCGCCGCAAATAACACATTAAAAGGCTATCATAATACAAAATACCCCATGTGGACAAGTTTTGTTTCCTATTGGCTGATCGCTCTGCCACTATCGTATCTTTTCACCTACAGATTAGGTTTGGGAGCAGTGGGTTTCTGGTTTTCCCTGATCATCGGAATTATCGTTGCCGCAACACTTTTGGGATATAAACTACTCGGTAAATATAATTTCAAAAAACTGTAAAAAAGATGTAAGAAACTATCAAAATCTTAAATTTACTGTATAATTATTATTAGGAGGTCTATATGAAGCTCTATTTTATAAGACATGCAGCAGCATTAGAAAGAAGTGAATGGCAGGACAACGATCTAAAGAGACCGCTCACAAAAGAAGGAATAAAAAAGTTTAAATCATTTTTCAAAAAGATCTCTTGCAACATGAAAAAACCCGATTTAATCATCGCCTCCGAAGCAGAAAGAAGCATCGGTACTGCCAAAATAGTAGCCAAACTATACGAAATGGAGTATCAGGTAGACCCCAGAATCAATCCAGGTGCAGATATAATGCAATACAAACTTCTCCTCGAGGACTTAGAGGAAAAGGGTATCGGTACTGCGGCCATCATAGGACATGAACCCGATCTATCAAACTTCATATCTTTCTATATTTCAGAAACAGCCCTCAGCTTGAAACTGAAAAAGGGTGCCGTTGTCTATATAAAAGACAAGGTATTATACAATCTAATACAGCCAGATATACTGAAATGTTAGATTATATCTTAAAACAATTAAATGCGATACTCACCCTGTCAGAAAATGTTGTAAACTACGATAGTGATGAGGCTGTTCACGACTTCAGGGTTGCCCTAAGGAGATTTCTAACGATCTATAACCTTTTGAGAAAACAGGTAGAAATACCCGTTGACATCGCTACACAGGTAGAAGTGCTAAGAAATTTGAGAACAGCCACAAACAAACTGAGGGATCTCGAAGTACTCAAACAACATATCTCAGAAATTACATTTGATACAAATTTTGGTGAAAAGGGTAAAGCAAATCTCTTCATCATCCTCGATAAAAAGATCCAAAAAGAGCACGCCGAGATACTAAATTTACTATTAAATGCCGAGTTAAAAGAAAAAATAACTAAGATTTCCGAATTCTTCTTAAATTTTCAATACGACATATCCACAACAGAATTTATAAAAAAATTCACTAAAAGAATCAAAAAAGCCCTCTCCTCTGATGCAACAGATGATGCACTACACATGATTAGGGTAAATTTTAAAAAGATCAGGTACATCTTAGAGATGTCCCAACCAGAAAATCCATTGATTGAAAAGATCAAATCTATTCAGGAGCTATTGGGGCTATACAACGACTACAGGGTCGGTGTTTCGATTTTGAAAACTATCCCAGAAGAAAAGATCATTTTAAACAAGAGTTATCTTTACACTATAGGGTTTGCTGAAGCACAATTCCTTCATCTAAAGGACTCTTTAAAAGGTAAGATCTACGCAGAGTCAAAAAAGATCTTAAAAGAGATCAAGCATAGTTTTTAAGTGCCATCAATAAGATATTTATGAGTTGATCTATCTGTCAATAGAAAGGAGCTCTCTCAATGAAGTATCTTTTTATTTTTGTATTGCTCATTCTTTCATTCAATTCATTCGCCTTCCATCAAGAAGAGATCGATATCTTGAAAAATCTTTGTAAAACGGAATTGATAAAAGAGAAAGAACAATTTTACTGCCCTATATGTCCCGATTTTACAGACTTTGCAGGTGAATCCTACGATAGATTTACAATAACTCAAACCATCACAGGTAATTTTCTCCCAGACCAGAAAACGATCTTTGTGGGGTATTTCGGATGCGAACCGAGGGTGAGAAAATACGGCGGTTATCTTCTACTCACAACGGATCCAAACGGAAATCAAAAGATTTTACTCGATGAAGATAGAGAATATCTCGGTATCTGCAGAATGATTAAAAAACCGAAACAAGACTTTTTAAAATGCATCGGTGGAGATAAATTCCAAGGAAGACCCCCATCATGGAAGGTTGTATGCAGGTTTAAAAAAGGTGGGAAGTTGAGTTGTTCGAAAATTAAGTAATATAATCTCTTATTTGACTTGTAAAATAAATTGTATATCATTAAATGGCTCTTGATGATTTTGGTTCTTCAAGTTCGAACTTAGATAGAATAATCAACTCAAAACCCGATATAATAAAGATCGATAGAGAGTTGATCAACGGCGTATCATCAGATTACTACAAGCAAGCAATAGTAGAGATGATCAAAAAAATTGCCCAAAAGATAGGTTCATTGACCCTTGCAGAGGGGGTCGAACACCTCGAAGATATCATCTTCTGCTACCAAATAGGAGTAGATCTCTTTCAAGGGTACTACTTTTCAAAACCAGCACCTATTACATCCAACTTCGATGAAAGTTGCAAAGATAAAATTTCTTCAACTATAGCGGAAATCAAGAGGTATTTGAAACATGAGGTATCCACAAAAAAAGATTTTTTACAAAATTACGAGCATATAACAAATGAAATCATATCATCGATCTCCAATCTAAAGATAGGAGACTGCTTCGTTTACTTTGCAGAGGCTATTGATAAATACAAAGTGATCGAATGTATTTACCTACTTGATCAAAATGGAAAACAGGTAGGGGATACCATCTGCAATAGCATAGGTGTATTCAGGAAGAACTACCTTTTTCATCCTGCCTCCAACGGAACAGACCACTCTCTCAAAGACTACTACTTTTACTTAAACTCCCTTAAAATAAACAAATATATCGCCGAACCATATATATCCCTTGCCACTGGTTCGATCTGTAGAACCATCGCTACAAGATTGAAATTGGATGGTATTGAGTATATACTTTGCGTAGATTTTTCAGAAGATAGTCAATCTTATGAAGGAAATTCTAACTTCTTTGTTTGATTAAACACACTGTAACCTTAACCAACTCCTGTTGATAAAATCCTCTTTTAAAGTATAATTTAGTTAGACCCTTCAAATGTGATGGAGGTAGATATGTTTTCATTTATGAACACCTTGTATAAAAAATTTGAAGGCAAACAGATTATTATCGTTATCTTGGGGCTTTTTATATTGAACTTTTCTGGTTGCGCGACAAAAACATCCACAAAAGATGAACCTATAACCGTGATCGGTTCACCCATAAATCTACCCGAAAGTATCAATCCATCATACCCCCTGATCTTTACTGGATTTAGAATAGACAGAACAGATATCACATTAAAACACTACGAAGACATACTAAAATTGGAACGATCCCACACTGAACTCAATCAGCTTCAAAAAGAGTCGGTAAAATCCCTTGCAATCCAGTTGGCAAAGTTTGGATTTGTCAAAGAACTCTTTAGGAGTGGTTTTAAATTGTCAGAAAACGAAACAAAGGATAACTGCTCTTACATTTTAACCGGTAGTATTGCCAATATCACTATAAACACCTATGGAGACGGTTCCAAAGGATTAGCGTCCGCAGGGGATTACTGGGAAACTTATATAACTTATAAAAATCTGACCTTGAGAGATTCCTGCTCCGATTTTAGATTCTCCATACCAGAGATCGTTTCCTATGCAAAATTAAAAAATTCACCCACCAAAACGCATGGAAATCTCTTGGATGCCCTCAATTTTTATGTAAAGCAAGCGATAAATTCTCTGACTGAAAACCAGACCAATTCGAATGCTTCAGAACCATCAAACTCAACAATAGAATTAGCCTCCAGATTAGCGGCACAACGATTCATAGAAGAATTGGGTAAAAAACAGCCTTAGAAACAATTCAACAATTGTAGTATTTTCTACATAATTAAAAACTTCTACGATTGACATTTATTCATTTGAATACTATATTTTCGTCATGAAAAAGTCTAAAACACACAATAAAAATACCAACTACTTCTATTTTAATTTCGTAAAATACCTTTTGATCTTATCATTTATCTCACTAATATTAGCATGTTCAAAGAGCAATGAAAATACAATAACGATAAGTGGCAGAATAGAGGCAGATGAGATAAACCTCTCCTTTAAATACCCCGGTAAAATCGAAGAGTTAAATTTCAGCGAAGGGGATATCATCACGGCAGGCAAAGTAATTGCCACAATCAAGGCGGAAGATATAAAATCGCAACTTAATAGATCGATACTCGAACAACAGACCTCATCAGCGATCATCGAAGCAAAACTTTTACAACTGCAATCCCTTTCAAACCGATTAGAACAACTAAAATTAAAAAGGCAGATCCTTCAGGATAGCATAAAAAATGAGATCCAGATATCAGAAAATAATCTAAAAAGTGCAGAACATAAACTAAAAATAGATAAGAGCAACATCGAAAAAGCAAAGGCAAACTACGAGAAGGTAAAAAATGATCACCAGAGATTCACACTATTGTACGAACAAAATGCCATCCCAAAACAGAAGTTTGACGAAATAGATACTCTATACAAAATCTCAAAAGAGGACCTCACCCTTGCCGAAGAAGCACTGAAGATCTCCGAAAAGAATTATCAGTCTGCCCAGAATACGCTCCAGATCGCCAAGGCTAAGCTCAAAGAAATAGATGCACTTGATAGGGAGATAAAAGCTGCCGAGAAAGAGGTCGAAATCATAAAAAAAGAAAAAGAGATTACATCCCTCAACAAACTTAAAACCAAAGAGATCACAAGCGAAATCGAAGCTCATTTAGAGGATACAACCATAAAAGCACCCACAGATATCGTTATCACAAAAAAACTTTCTCAGATAGGTGAGATCGTAGCAGCAGGTCAACCGATAGCAGTGGGGTACAACCCGAAGGAGATACATTTCAGAGGCTTCATTCCAGAGCCTTTGATGGGAAAGATAAAACTCAACATGGAAGGTGATCTTAAAATAGACTCATACCCGAATAAGACTCTGAAGGGAAGAATTATATTTATAAACAATCGATCAGAGTTTACCCCAAAAGAGGTACAGACACCGCAGGAAAGGGTAAAGCAGGTATTCCTCATAAAGGCAAAGATCGAAGATAGCGAGAATATTCTAAAACCCGGTATGCCTGCAGACTTCATAATCTATTTGAAATGAATGCTGTAGAGCTTTTCAACATCCAGAAAAGTTATAAAAAAATCGCTGCTTTAAAAAACATAAATCTCAATATCCCTAAAAACAAGCTAACCTGTATCGTAGGCCCCGATGGTGCTGGAAAATCTACCCTTCTTAAGATTATGGCAGGAGTTCTCACATTTGATAAGGGGGAGATGGCACTCTTTGGGAATAAAATTTCAAAGATATCCCAGATGGAGAAATACAAAGACAAGATCGCCTTTATGCCCCAAGGGCTTGGATTAAATCTCTACCAAAACCTATCCATTGAGGAGAATATCGATTTCTTTGCCGATCTCCACGATCTCGATCGCGTGAAGGCACAAAAAAGGAAAGAGACATTGCTAAAGATCACAAATCTATACAGATTCAAAGAAAGGGAGGTATCCAAACTTTCAGGGGGTATGAAGCAGAAATTGGGGATATGTTGCTCCCTCATACATTCACCAGAACTTATGATCTTAGACGAACCCACCACAGGGGTGGACCCTGTATCGAGAAAGGAGCTTTACATATTGATTCATCAATTTATCGAGGAAGAGGGGGTAACAGCAGTCATTGCCACTTCGTATATAGATGAGGCAGAAAGGGGGGATAAGATACTGATCATAAGTGAAGGGGAGATAATACTTGACAACGATCATTTCACCGATGACTTTTCTGTTTACGAGATCAATACAGACAATTTTCTCAATATTTACAATGAATTAAACCCAGAAGAGTTCCACTTTATCAAGTTAAACAGGGACAACATAAGGTTAAGCCCCAAAAATGAAACTAAAACCTTTCAATATTGGCAAAAGGTATCAACCAACTTAGATGATAGGATACTGAAAAACATAGGCACAAGAAAATTAAATCTCAACATTCAACCCAAAACAAAAAATGAAGAAGTTGCCATAAAGATCGAAAATGTATCTAAGAATTTTGGGGATTTTTATGCCGTAAAAGATGTATCTTTTGACATAAAAAAAGGTGAGATTTTAGGTTTATTAGGTCCAAACGGTGCAGGAAAAACCACACTGATAAAGATCATCCTCAACCTTTATGCTCCATCATCAGGCAGAGTAAATATAAATTTGGAAGATGAAGATATAAAGAAACATATCGGCTATATGTCCCAAAAATTCTCCCTATATTCTGATCTCACCGTAAAGGAAAATCTCCTTTTCTATGGAACAACAAGGGGTATAAGACTCACAGAAATAAAAGAGAAAGTTGAAGAGCTATTGTATTTAGGCAATCTTTACAACTATAAGGATGAAATAGTGTCAAGCCTCCCCCTCGGCATAAATCAGAGACTTGCCCTTATGTCTTCTATCATACATGAGCCGAAGGTACTCTTTCTCGATGAACCGACTGCTGGAGTGAATATTTCAGAAAGGGATACATTCTGGCAAATAATAAGATACCTTTCAAACAACAAAAGGATCACCATAATCGTTTCCACCCATTACATGGACGAAGCAGATTATTGCGATAGGTTGTGTATGATGTTTGAAAGTAAGGTGGCATTGATAGGTACCCCCGAAGAGTTAAAGAACGCTTTGAGGGAGCGATTAGGTTCTCCATACCTTATAAAAACAGAAAACCCTTATATAGTGTATGAAGAACTAAAAAATAAAGGGTATAGGGTGGACATCTTTGGCAACAAGGTAAAGATATTTACAAAATCCTTCGACGACCTTTCTATCTCTCACGATGAGTTGATAAATACAGATATAACTATAGAAGATGTATTTGCGAGTGTGACGGAAAATGAATTTTCGTAAGATGAAAACGATTTACATTAAAGAACTAAAAGAGTTAAAGAGGGACAAGGTTTCACGAATCATGGTCTTTTTACTCCCTCTTGTAATCGTTTTGGTATTTGGATACGGCATGGCTTTGGATGTGGAAAAGATCCCCTTCTCCATCTTGGATGAGGATCACTCCATTACAAGTAGGGAAATATCGTATAAATTCATAAATAATGACAGGTATTACCGATTTAAAGGATATGTAAAAAATCAGCAGGAGGGGATCGATCTGATAGATAAAAATAGGATCAGAATGCTCCTAGTAATCCCCTATGGGCTGGAAAGGGATCTTAAAAAGGGTAAGCAGGCATCAATACAGATCATCGAAGATGGGATATTCCCCTACAGGGCATCGGTATCAAAAACTTATAGCAATATAATCATAAATAAATTTAATATCGAAAGATTTAATCTAAAGGATATAAACAGTCTCTTTACCGATCTGCGTATAAGATATTGGTTCAACGAGGATATGAGACAGAAGAATGTCACCGCCTCTGGAGTACTACTTGTTGTTTTATTCATATCCCCTGCTATTTTTGCATCGTTACTCATCGTAAAAGAGAAGGAATTGGGCTCGATCTACAATATCTGGACCTCATCCATATCAAAAACAGAATTCATATTCGCAAAACAATCGATTGCGGTCACAATCTCATTTTTTAACTATTTCCTACTATTTGCAGTAATAATGGTACTTTTCACTCCGCCATTCAAAGGGAACTTTCTCCTCTTTACCATTTCGTCATTCATCTACATACTCGTTTCTACTGCGTTGGGGATACTTATCTCAACTTTTGTAAGAACACAAGTATCAGCCGTTGTAGCCACTGCGATAATATGCATAATCCCATCTATACTTTACTCTGGTTATCTCACACCTGTAAGCTCTATGACCAATGAGGCATTGGTAGTAGCTCATCTATTCCCAAACTACTACTATTTTAACATTATAAAGATGAGCTTCCTAAAAGGATTCAACTACTACATCTTCACAAAAAACATACTTATTCTAATATTTTTCTATATCCTCTTTATCTCAATAGCGATAATAAGATTTAGGAAATACGAATGTTGACAAGACTTATATCCCTCATTATAAAGGAATTGATACAGTTTTTTAGAGACAGGAGTCTATTGATCTTCGTTTTATACCTATTCACAGGAGACCTCTACATTGCGGCAAACGGAATAGATCTAACCTTGAAGAATGCAAAATTCTATGTTTTAGATGAGTCTCTATCGTTAGAGTCTAAAGAGTTGATATCTAAATTTCAACCCCCCACTTTTAGTTTTGAAGGTTATCTAATCGACGAAAAGATGATCGAAAAGGTACTCCTCGAAGACAAAGCTGTGGCAGTCATATACATCCCCAAAAATTTTGATAAAAACCTAAAACAGAAATCCCAAAGTCACATAGGGTTGTTTGTAAATGGTAGTGAAACATCTGTTGGCTACCTATTTGCGGGGTACGCATCCGAGATCGTAACAAAATACTCTTTAGAGGAGAAAGTAAAGCAATCCCAACGAACCATTCCTGTGATAGAAATAAAACAGAGGGTACTATACAACCAAAATACAGATTCAAATATCTTCATGTCGATCACGGAACTTTTCTCTGTGATCACGCTTCTCATCCTCATACTACCTGCATCTGCGATCATAAGGGAAAAAACAAATGGCAACTTAGAGATGATCATGATCTCCCCCATAAGCATTACCGAGTTTATGTTGGCAAAGGTGATTGCCATGAATATCGTTATCATCAGTGGTGTAATACTCTCGACATTCTTTATACTGCATCTTCTGCTAAAAATACCCTTTTATGGAAATTTTGTCTATTTTATAATACTCACCATTCTATATGTGTTTACCTCATCGGGGCTTTCTATGTTTATAGCATCCCTATCAAACAACATGCTTCAGGTTTCACAGATCACTTTAATTGTGTTGATGCCGATACTCTATTTATCAGGCTCATGGACACCATATGAAAGTATGCCCTATCTCTTTCAGAAACTTACATATCTTTCACCACTAAAATACTATTTAGAGGGATCTTTCGCAGTTATATTAAAAGGGCTGGGTTTTGAATCTGTATATAAGTATATGATCATGATTCTCCTCTTGGGGATACCTGTCTTTGCATTCGGAGCATATTTCTTAAAGAGGAGAATATAAGGAGGAAAGATGAAGATAGGTCTTGCATTGGGAAGTGGAGCGGCAAGAGGTTTGGCACATATCGGCATTTTAAAAGCATTCGAAGATAGAAAGATAAAACCGTATGCTATTACAGGTAGCAGTATGGGGGCTTTGATAGGGGGGATCTATGCCTCTGGATACCCCATTGAAAAGATTGCAGAATTTTATATGAGCCTCGATCTTTCTGTATTTAAAAGGTTTGTAGATTTCAAGATCTCATCATCGGGACTCATAGGTGGGGAAAAGATCGAGGAGTTGATCGCATCCATCACAGGTAAAAGGGATATCGAAGATCTTGATATAAAATTCAAATGCGTTGCTACAGACCTTCTCACAGGGCTGGAGATAGTTTTCGACAAGGGTGATCTCGTAAAAGCGATAAGGGCAAGCATATCTTTTCCAGCCATCTTCGTACCCGTTTACTATGACAAGATGTTTCTCGTGGATGGTGGTATTAAAAACCCCGTTCCCGTTGATATCCTACCAGACGAATGCGACATCAAATTTGCCATCCATGTTGGACCATCTGTCATAAAAGACCCCCTTGTGAAAAAATATTATGCTGAAAATAGTATAAAAGTGGAGAAAAACTCCAACTCACTATCCGAAAAATTTTACACCTTCATAAACAGTTACCTCAAAAATATCATACTCGATGATTCAATAAAATACCCAAATATGCTCGAAACAATTGTTCAAACCATCGCAATACTTCAAGAAAACGCCTACATAAATAAACTAAAAGAGGCAAATGGAAATATAGTGGAGATCACCCCCGAACTTAGCAATTACAAACTCACCGATTTCACCAAGGCAAAAGAAATAATCGAGATCGGCTATATCGAAGGGCTAAAGATCATAAAAGAGTACCTGAAATAAAAAAGGCGGGAAAACCCGCCATAAATTTAGGCCGCAGCCAATCTATTGGATGATCCTGTTGCCAACCTTATCTTCTGTATCAGAAGAACCAAAGCGAAACATGCCACACCCAATGCGTAAAAATAGTATCTATAATCGTGGCTAACATTTAGCAAGCTTGTAGCTATCTTCGGATTAAAACATATCAGTGAAGCAGCAAGCAGTAGAGGCATCTCATACCATTTGTTCTTTGTTAGTAGCCAGCCCTGCAAAAGGCTTGCAAAGGAGAAACCACCTATTACAGACATCGCAAAGATAAAAAGAGCAAAACTCCAAGAATTTATACCATGCAGTATCAGATCGGGATTGAATATGAACATAAAAGGTATGATAAATGTCCTCATATGGTAGATAAAGCCTTGGATACCTGTCTCAATAGGATTAGAACCAGCAAGGGCTGCTGCAGCATAAGAACCAAGCCCCACAGGAGGGGTATCATCAGCCAGCATACCGAAATAGAAACAGAATAGATGTGCCGCCATTAAAGGGACCACAAATCCATAATTTCCACCCAATTCAACGATGACAGGAGCGATAAGGGACGCCATAACTATATATGTAGCCGTGGTGGGCAAACCCATCCCCAAAAGCAAGCTTGCAATAGCAGTGACGGCAACAAGAACATATATATTACCCTGAGAAAGAGATTCTACGATCTGGGTAAGCATACCACCAACACCCAGCGTAACTATACCCACAATGATCCCTGCAGACGCACATGCCAAAGCCACTGAAACCATATTCTTAGAACCGATCACAATACCATCTTTCAAATCCACGAGAAAATTCACAACTGCTCTATAAAAACTACCTTTTTCTGTATATGCGTTGTAGAGATGCTTAAAAAACATTATCAATACGAGGAATATAATAGCCCTAAAAGCAGACATTTCTGGTGAATGTCTAAGTATCACAAGCTCGTAAAGTAAGATAAATATAGGAACGAGATATATAAATCCTCTCTTCAAGGTATCAAAAAACTTAGGTGTATCCTCAGGTGGAAGACCCCTCAAACCCAACTTTGAAGCCTCTAAATGACTAACAAAGAAAAGTGCAAAGTAGGAGGTAAATGCAGGTATCGCAGCTGCTTTAATCACTTCGATATAAGGTACACCCACATATTCTCCCCTACATTTTTTTATGATATATATTGCAATAACGATAACTAATGGAGTATAAGAAAATGTT
>CAZFHX010000013.1:0-67054 GCA_964519265.1 uncultured Deferribacterales bacterium | reverse complement strand
ATCTGATAAACAAGAAGGTTGACTTATATAAGACCCTTTTAAATGAGGATTTAGAAGGATTTAAAAATCAATTAGTTTCAGTCTTTTCATCTATTCCTTATAACAACTATACAAACAACAATCTTTCAAATTATGAAGGCTTTTATGCAAGTATTATATATGTTTACTTGCAGAGTATGGGATTTGAGATAGTTGGTGAAGATGTGACCAACTTAGGCAGGATAGACCTTACCCTAAAAATGCCCAATGCGATTTATATAATCGAATTTAAGGTTGATGGCGATGACGCATTGAAGCAATTGAAGGAGAAAAGATATTTTGAGAAATACTTATCTTACGGCAAACCGATATATCTTATTGGGATTGAGTTTGACAGTAAAGATAGAAATATGAAAAAAGTAGAGTGGCATAAGGTATAATTGACATATAAAAAATTAGGTGAAATTATGAAGAAGCTTCCGATAGGTATTTCGACTTTCAAAGAGATAATTACTGAAAACTATGTATATGTTGATAAAACAAAAGAAGCATTTGAATTAATTAATAATGGAAAATACTACTTCCTATCCCGCCCTCGCAGATTTGGTAAATCGCTATTTATAGATACTCTGAGAAATATCTTTGAAGGTAAAAAGGAACTCTTTGAAGGACTGTATATTTATGATAAATGGGATTGGAATAAAAAATATCCCGTAATTAAAATAAGTTTTAACACTGGAGATTTTAGTTCTTTAAATGGTTTGAAACAAAGAATCAAAGAACTTCTTCATATAAATCAAAGAGATTTAGAAATTGAGTGCCGTGAAGATTTATCTATCGAGGGATGCTTTGAGGAACTTATTTATAAGGCATTCAAAAAATACAATCAAAGGGTAGTTATCTTAATAGATGAATACGACAAACCAATTCTTGATAATATCGAAAACCCTGAATTAGCAAAAGATATGAGGGATGAGTTAAAGACTTTCTACGCTGTCATCAAAGGTGCAGATGAATACATAAAATTCGCCTTTATGACAGGGGTATCAAAATTTTCAAAGATGTCGTTATTCAGTGGATTAAATAACTTAGATGACATCACGATAGATAAAAAGTATGCTACTATCTGCGGCTATACCCACAGAGACTTAGAAACAGTATTTGCCGAACATTTAAAAGGACAGGATTACGAAAAGATAAGACGATGGTATAACGGATATAAATGGCTCGGTGAACCTGTTTACAATCCATTCGATATTCTTTTATTTATTTCAAAAGGTTATATTTATGAAAACTACTGGTTTTCTACTGGGACACCGACATTCTTATTGAAATTGATAGAAAAAAATAATTACTTTTTACCAGATTTTGAAAACATTACAAAAGACAAGCAGATGCTTGATAGTTTCGATGTAAATTATATAGACTTAGAAACTCTGATGTGGCAGACGGGGTATTTGACGATTGATAGTTTTGAAACTATACTTGAAAAGATAGAATACAAACTAAAGATACCAAATCTTGAAGTTCAGCAATCATTGTTTGGAGTAATAGCTGACTATATCACAAAGACTAACAACTATGCAAGAAACTATGGCAATGTTGTAAGATCGCTGTTGTCTAAAAATTTCGAGGATTTCAAGAAACACTTAGTTTCTATCTATGCCTCTATCCCCTACAATCATTTTACAAACAACCCGATGTATGAGAAAGAGGGTTATTATTTGTCGATATTTTATGCCTATATGAAGGGTATGGGAGTAGATGTAATCGGTGAGGATGTGACAAACAAAGGCAGGATTGACCTGACTCTCATCTTCCCTGAAGCAATTTATATTATGGAGTTTAAGGTTGATGGCGATGATGCTTTGAAGCAGTTGAAGGAGAAGAGGTATTTCGAAAAATATCAGTCCTACGGCAAACCGATATACCTTCTGGGAATCGAATTTGACAGTAAAAACAGGAATGTGAAAAGAGTGGAGTGGGAGGGAGTTTAAGATAAAACTCTTTCCATATACATAAGAACTTTTCAGGAGCGGCTTGTGAGCCGCTCTTTTTGTTTATTGACCTTTTCTGCTCAGGGAGATTCGCTTTCGCTCAAAATCTATGCTTTTGATCCTTGCTTGGATTTTATCCCCAACATTTAGAATTTGGGATGGGTGTTTTATGTATTTATCGGAGAGTTCTGATATATGGATAAAACCAGATTCTTTTAGTCCTATATCAACGAATACACCAAAATCCACAATATTTGTGACTTTGCCGTCTATCATCATCCCTTCCCGTAGATCTTCCAATTTTATCACCCCTTTTTTGAATATCACTGGCTCTAAAGAGTCTCTAATATCAAGATCTGGCTTTTCTAAGTTTGTGATTATATCGTTCAGGGTCATTTCACCGATACCAAACTTATTTGCTATCTCCTTGATGTTTTTAGATTTCAAGGCAAGTCTTATCATCTTTGCGTTTGCTATCGTTAGATTCAAATAATCTAAAAGGGCATACACATTTTTGTACTGCTCTGGATGGATAAACATTTTATCGAGGGGCTCCACACCATCATATACTTTTAAAAATCCTGCGGCTTGACTGAATACCATTTCCCCTATCCCAGAAACTTTTTTAAGTTCTTCTCGTGACTTGAATGCTCCGTTTTCCTCTCTGTATTTCACTATCTTTTCAGCAATACTAGTATTTAGTCCTGATACATACTTCAAAAGGCTTGGGCTTGCGGTATTTAGGTCCACCCCTACGCTATTTACCACATCCACTACTACATCGTTTAACTTTTCTTGCAATCTTTTCTGATTAACATCGTGCTGATACATCCCCACACCTATCGATTTTGGGTCTATTTTTATCAACTCTGCCAAAGGGTCTATCACCCTTCGAGCGATCGAGATTGCACCTCTTATGGTAACATCGAGATCTGGAAACTCCTTTACACCTATCTCACTTGCCGAATATACACTGGCACCTGCTTCACTTACGATTGTATACGATACATTTAAGTTTTCTTCTTCGATCACTTTTGCAATGAACTCTTCCGTTTCCCTGCTTGCTGTTCCGTTACCGATGGCTATGGCACTTATGTTGTGCTTTTTTATCACTTCTAAGATCTTTTTCTTGCTATTTTCATAATCGTTTTGGGGATCTGTTGGGTAGATTACGCCATACTCTAACAATTTCCCTGTTGGGTCTACGGCGGCAAATTTACATCCTGTGCGGAATGCTGGATCTATTCCCAAAATTGACTTATTTTTGACAGGTGGTGTCAGCAAAAGTGCCTTGAGATTTTTTGAAAATATTTCAATCGCTTTTATCTCGGCATTTTCCCACAACTCATCCCTTATCTCGATTTCTATGGAGGGGATCAGCATCCTCTTGTAAGCATCTTTTACCGCTTTTTGGAAAAATTGGTTATCCTTGAACCCTTTATTTTTGCATATCGTTATGATGGCATTTAAGATATTTTCATCGTTGTGTTCATATTTCACTTTTAAAATCTTCTCATTTTCTCCCCTAAAGATCGCGAGGATCCTATGGGGAGGGATCTTGTTTACCTCCTGTTTAAATTGATAGTAGTCCTCGTAATTTGTTCTGCCATTTACCTCTTTTCTTTTTTCCGAAGTGATCGATGAATTTTGCCAAATCAGTTCTCTTACCCTCTTTTTCACATCTAAATCATGACCGATCTCGCTTATTAATATTTCAAGGGCATCAGATATAACTTGTTCGGGAGTTAAATATTCGTCATTTAGAAAATTTCCAGCAAATTTTAAGATCTCATCGTGATTTTCTGAGGATTTTATAAATTCTGCTAAAGGTAAAAGACCTTTTTCAATGGCAATGTCGGCCTTTGTTTTCTTTTTTGATTTATACGGTGCATAGATGTCTTCCACCTCTTTTAAGGTGGTTGCAGAACTGATCATCTTTTCTAATTCTTCGGTGAGTTTCCCTTTTTCACGGATCGCTTCTATGACCTCAGATTTTCTCTTTTGTAAGTTTTGGAGATATTGCCATCTATCCAAGATCTCTCTGATGGTTGTTTCCGTCATGCCCCCTGTGAGCTCTTTTCTATATCTTGCAATAAAAGGGACTGTTGCACCTTCTTCGGTGAGGGTAATCAGATTTTTTATATGATCGTATCTAACATTAAATTCTTGTGAAAGCATCTCCAGCATACACACCTCTAAATTTTATAAATAAAAAAAGCGGAGGCAAACCCCCGCTTTCTCATAATATATTGTATATTGAATATTAACGCTTTGAGAACTGAGAATCCCTTCTCGCCTTCGGTTTTCCCATCTTTTTTCTTTCCACCATTCTTGGGTCCCTTGTGAGGAATCCTTGAATTTTGAGGGGCTTTCTGTTATTTGGATCAAGCTGTACCAGAGCCCTTGCAAGCCCATGTCTGATGGCACCAGATTGACCTGTCTTGCCACCGCCAGCTACAGTAACAAAAATATCGTATTTCCCCATAGCACCCAAAGTTTGAAGAGGCTGAAGGACTATCTGTCTAAGCACAGGTCTTTCAAAATACTCTTCAAGGGTTTTTCCATTTATTGTAAGGGCACCATTGCCGGGCTTTACGAATACCCTTGCAACGGATGTTTTTCTTCTGCCGGTTCCATAGAAATAGTTTGACATCTAATCCTCCTTAAAACTCTAATTTGACAGGCTTCTGTGCTGCGTGTGGATGATCTGGAGTTGCATACACTTTGAGCTTTTTGATCATCTTTCTACCGAGCCTTGTCTTGGGGAGCATCTTTCTTACTGCCAAATAGATCACATCTTCTGGCTTCTCCTGAAGCATCTTTTCGAGAGTTCTCTCTTTTAGTCCACCAAAATACCCAGAATGCCAATAGTATTTCTTGTCTTTCATCTTGTTACCAGTGACTCTTACCTTGTGGGCATTGGTGACTATTACAAAGTCTCCTGAGTCGATAAATGGGGTATAGATAGCTTTTCTCTTCCCCATCAGTATCATTGCTATTTCAGATGCTAATCTACCGAGTACCTTGTCGGTAGCATCTACTTCGTACCACTGTTTTGGTGCATCTTCTTTAATCCATGTAGTTTTCATTATCTAACCTCTTCTAATACTTATTATATCCTTTTGTCAATATTAAAAACCTTTTCTTCTTTCTCTAAGTCTTGTAGCCTTACCTCTGAGCTTTCTCATGTAGTAGAGCTTAGCCCTTCTTACCTTACCACTTCTTTCTACCTCGATGCTATCGATTCTTGGTGAGTATAATGGAAAGATCCTCTCAACACCAACATCACCAACAACTTTTCTTACTGTAAAGGTAGAGGAAGCACCATTTCTGTGCATTGCTATTACAAGCCCTTTATAAGCCTGAACCCTTTCTTTGTTTCCTTCTACAATTCTAAAATTTACAACAACAGTATCACCCACTCTGAAAGAAGGGATCTGTTTAGCTTTCACTTCGGCTTCTACAGCTTCGATAAACTTGTTTTTCATAATATATCCTCCTGAAACGATCTATTTATCCTATCTAAATATATTGCTACTGCACTTCTCACCGATAGATGGTTAAAATCGCCTGCTCCATAAATCGGCTCGAAAACATAGTCTGCGAACTCGAGCATATCGTTGGTAAATCCCCATCCTGTGCCAAACAGGATCAGAATCGGTTTATCTTCAACCTCTTTCAACTTTTCTATCTTAATAGCCTTCTCTTGATAGCGAGCAGTGGTGGCTATTATTATTGGGGTCTTACCCTCTTTTTCCTCTATATCCTTTATCACAGAGGTTAAACTGTCTGTGATAATCGTGTACTCAAAAGCCTCTTTTCTATTTTCATTATATTCTGCACCGTACCCTTTGATCCAGTGCTTTACAACCCTATTTGCAATCTCCCTCTGTGCTGGCATAGGGTTTACCACAAAGTAGTTTTTCACTCCAAATGTCCTACACGATCTCGATATATCATGTAGATCCATATTTGTGATGGATGTGGTCACCACTTTGTTCTCTTTATCCCTCATGGGATAATGCATAAGAGCTACATAGATATTGTGTTTTTTCTGCATATTCCTCGTAAGAGACCACAATATCTGCTCCTCTTCCTTAGAGAAAGACTTTCTTAATATCATATCTGGACGATTTTGTAAAGTAGTTTTTATCGATTCCGTGAGTCGCCACTTCCTTATCTCTTCATGGTTACCCGAAATCAGTACCTCAGGTACCTTTTTGCCCATAAATTCTGCAGGCCTCGTATAGTGGGGGTATTCGAGTAATCCTGTGGTAAACGATTCTTCATGGGGGGAATTTTCATCACCTAATACACCCGGAATAAGCCTTGCCACAGCATCGATGATCGTAACAGCGGCAAGTTCCCCTCCTGTAAGCACAAAATCCCCGATGGAGATCATTTCATCTGCCAAAAGTTCCCTAACTCTGTCGTCGATCCCTTCGTATCTTCCGCAAACAAAAGTGATATCGTCATATTTGTGTAGCCGTTCGGCAGTTTTCTGGGTGAATTTTTCGCCCCGTGGGTCTAAAAAGATCACCCTAGTATCGCTTTTCGATTTCAGATCTGCAATTGCTTTGTATATCGGTTCTGGCTTCATCACGAGGCCATGACCGCCGCCATACTGATAATCATCCACGGTTTTGTGTTTGTCTTTGGTGTAGTCTCTTAAGTTTACAGGGTTTACCCTAAAGAGACCTGATTCGATCCCTTTGGAGAGAACCCCATACTTAAATATGTCATTTATCATATCAGGAAAGATCGTGATCACATTATAGTTCTTCATCTATCAACCCATCCCGATTTATGAATACCTTTCTATTTTCCACATCTATCTTTAAAACATGTTCACGGTTGTTTGAAATAAGATAATATTTCTCATCAACACCCTTGATTCTAAAGACATCGGCACTGCCAGATTCCAAGTAGTCCACCAAGATACCGATTTTAACATCATCGCGATCAATTACTTCTGCTCCTTCGATCTTAAACCAATACACCTCGTCGTCTTCTTCTGCGGGTAAAAGGGATTCAGGGATCAGTATTTCGTAACCTTTATATTTTAGTGCTGAGTCCATATCATTTACATTTTCTATCTTTACGAGGAAGTATTCATTCATCGGCTCGATGTATTCCACTTTGCCTGAGAATAGCACCTTTCTGTTTTTCCCTATCATGAGGTATTCGAGGTTATCGAGCAGGCTTATATTGTCTGTATTCATCACAACCTTTATTTCACCATCCAGTCCGTGGGTACCTTTTACAGATCCGATCTTTAAGAATCTCATCGTTTGCTCAAAAAAGAGCCCTTGCGGGCTCTACTTTATTCAAGAATTTCAAGAACAACTCTTTTACCCTTTTTAATTCCAGCAGCCCCTAAAATAGTTCTGATGGACCTTGCAGTTCTTCCCTGCTTACCGATCACTTTACCTAAATCTGCTGGGTCTACCCTTAATTCGATTACAGTGGTTTTTTCGCCATCCACTTCTCTGACTTGAACTTGATCTGGCTTGTCAACGAGAGACTTCACTATGAATTCTACTAACTGTTTCATTGTAGCACCTCCGTAATATTATTGTTCGGTAAATTTTTTCATTATGCCGGCTTTGGAAAATAGGCTGCGAACTGTATCTGTAGGTATCGCACCTGTACCCAACCACTTTAACGCTTTCTCTTCGTCAATCTTTACCTCTGCTGGATCTGGCAGGGGATTGTAATAGCCCACTATATCGACAAAGCTACCATCCCTTTTTGCTCTACTATCAGCCACCACTATTCTGTAAAATGGCCTTTTCTTGCGACCCATTCTTAAAAGTCTGATCTTCGTTGCCACTTAAACACCTCCTTTTAACGCATTGGCGGGAACATATTTTTAAGCATCTTCTTGTCAAACTTATTCATTCCACCAAATTTATTTTTAAATTTTTTAAGCATCTTGTTCATCTGTTCTAACTGCATGATCAGTTTATTCACATCGTTTACCGTTGTGCCGCTACCTCTTGCGATCCTTTTCTTTCTACTGCCATTTATGATGCTTGCCTTTTTTCTCTCCTCTGGAGTCATGGAGTAGATTATTGCTTCGATCCTTTTAAACTGCTTATCATCTATATTTAGATCGGGCATAGCAGAAAAACCGGGAATAAGCTTCATGATGGATTCGAGGGAGCCCATCTTTTTGATCATTCTGAACTGTTGCAAAAGGTCGTTGAAATCGAGTCCGGTCTTGCCAACCTTTGTTGCCATCTGCTTGGCTTCATCAGCGTCTATAGCCTCTTGAGCCATCTCCACAAGGGTAACAACATCCCCCATACCGAGAATACGGGAAGCCATACGATCCGGATGGAAAATCTCAAAGGCATCTAACTTTTCACCTACGCCGACAAATTTTATCGGTACACCGGTCACTTCCATCACTGAAAGGGCGGCACCACCTCTTGCATCACCATCCAACTTTGTAAAGATGACACCTGTGACTCCTAAGGCTTCGTTGAACTGTTTTGCCACATTTACTGCGTCCTGACCTATCATTGCATCAGCTACGAAGAGGATTTCGTCGGGGTTAACGGCAGATTTAATAGACTTGAGCTCCCTCATAAGCTCTTCATCGATATGAAGTCGCCCAGCGGTATCTATGATGACGATATCTTTAGCAGATCTCTTTGCCTGCTCTATCGCTTTTATTGCTATATCTGTGGCATTCTTGTTTTCTTTGTCGAAGTAGATGTCTGCCTTTAATTGATTTGCGAGAACGATCAACTGATCAATAGCGGCTGGTCTATAGATATCATCTGCCACGAGAAGGACATCTCTACCCTCTTTTTGGAAATACTTTGTAAGCTTTCCTGCTGTGGTGGTTTTACCAGAACCCTGTAAACCTACAAGCATAATAATGGTAGGTGGGTTTGGTTTTAAATTTATTTTGGAAGTATGGGATCCTAAGATCGATACCAATTCATCGTGGACGAGTTTTATAAAAACTTGATCTGGGGTTAACGATTTTAATACTATTTCGCCGATGGCTTTTGCTTGGACATTTTCGATGAATTTTTTTACAACTTTATAGTTGACATCAGCCTCGAGCAGAGCTATTCTCACCTGCTTTATGGCTTCTTTGATATTCTCTTCAGTAAGTTTTACCTCTCCGCGGAGTTTACGAAATACTCCCTGGAGCTTTTCATTTAGCGCAGCAAACATATGGTATCCTTATCACCTGCTACATACTTATTCAATTGTGAACGAGTAATATATTAAAGTGTGTAAAAGAAGTCAAGTACTTTTTGCTACTATATAGAAAAAACTTGATTATTTGGAAAATTGAATGTAATAATATAAGGTTTAATAATTTTTAAGAGGTGAATGATGAGGATTGCCGTTATCGGGACAGGTTATGTGGGATTAGTAACGGGTGCCTGTTTGGCTGAGTTTGGGATGTTTGTGACATGTGTGGATATAGACGAGAAAAAGATAGAGAGACTTAAAAGGGGTGAGATACCGATATACGAGCCTGGTCTTGAAGATATAGTTGCAAAAAATGTCAAAGAGGGGAGACTCTTTTTTACAACAAACACTGCTGAGGCGGTAAAGAATAATTTAGTTATATTCATTGCGGTGGGGACACCTTCCGGAGAGGATGGTAGTGCAGATCTGCGTTATGTGGATCAGGCGGCAAAGGATATCGCAACGAATCTCAATGGATATAAAGTGATTGTAAATAAAAGTACCGTTCCCGTTGGGACGGGGCAGAGGGTAAAGGGGATTATTAAGTCTATCGCTGGAGAACATGTTCGCTTCGATGTGGTGAGCAATCCCGAATTTTTAAGGGAAGGTGCTGCGGTAAATGACTTTTTAAGGCCAGATAGAATAGTTATCGGTGCTGAAAGTGAAGAGGCGATAGCGATAATGAAGGATGTGTACAGTGCCCATTACCTCAACGAGGCACCATTTGTGATTACAAACATTGAGACAGCAGAGATGATAAAGTATGCTTCCAATGCCTTTTTGGCACTGAAGGTGACATTTATAAACGAGGTGGCAAATCTATGCGAATATGTGGGTGCCGATGTCCATAAGGTGGCAAAGGCTATGGGTATGGATGGTAGGATAGGTCCAAAATTTCTTCATCCGGGACCCGGTTATGGTGGTTCATGCTTTCCAAAGGATACAAGGGCGCTGTCATATATTGCAAGGTCTAAGGGGTATAATTTTCAGATAGTGGATACCGTAATAAAGGTAAACGAAGAGCAGAAGCTCAGGATGGTGGATAAGATTTTAAGACTAATGAAGTTGGAAAAGGGTGAGAATGTACTTAAAGGACTCAGGTTTGCCGTTTTAGGGCTTGCTTTTAAACCGAATACCGACGATATGAGGGAGTCTCCATCTATTACCATTATAAACGAACTTTTGAAGATGGGTGCCGAAGTGCATGTCTTTGACCCTGAGGCTATGAACAATGCAAAGGAGTATTTTGGGGATAAGGTATGCTATTGCAAGGGTGAGTATGAAACGGTGAAGGATGCCGATTGTCTTGTGATCGTTACCGAATGGAACCAGTTTAGAAAGCTTGATATGGAGAAGATAGGCTCCATGATGAAACAGAAAAATTTAGCAGACTTGAGAAATATATATGACCCAGCCAAGATGAAGTCGCTTGGATTTAACTATACTTCGGTGGGAAGGTTGTAGTAGATGGATAAAAAATTTATAAGAAACTTTAGTATAATTGCCCATATAGATCACGGAAAATCTACTTTAGCGGATAGATTGATAGAGTATACCGGAGCAATTGACAAGCGATTGATGAAGGATCAACTACTTGATTCTATGGATATTGAAAGGGAGAGGGGGATAACGATCAAAGCCCAAACGGTAAGGCTTTATTACACTGCAGATGACGGTAATACATACCAATTAAACCTTATTGACACCCCTGGTCATGTGGATTTTACCTATGAGGTTTCCCGTAGCCTTGCGGCCTGTGAAGGTGCGTTGCTCGTGGTGGATGCATCTCAGGGGGTGGAAGCTCAGACGATAGCAAATGTATACATGGCGATCGAGCAGAATTTGGAGCTTATCCCTGTTATCAATAAGATAGATCTACCAAGTGCCGATGTGGAGAGGGTGAAAAAGGAGATAGAGGATGTCATCGGGATCGATGCCTCCCATGCCGTTCCTGCAAGTGCGAAAGAGGGGATAGGGATAAAGGAGATCTTAGAGTCCGTTGTAAAATATATTCCACATCCAAAAGGTGAGGTGGAAAAGCCCCTTAAGGCGATGGTGTTTGATTCGTGGTATGATTCATATCAAGGGGTCATCATACTGATAAGAATGATCGATGGGGAGTTAAAGGTAGGGGATACATTCTGCTTTATGTCCAACGATAAGGAGTATCAGGTGGACAAGGTGGGGGTATTTACACCCCTTGCCAAAAATGTGGAGTCTTTATCTGCCGGTGAAGTGGGGTTTGTGATTTCCGGCATTAAAGAATTAAAGGATGTGAGGATCGGTGATACCCTCACAAACCCAAAAAATAAAACTAAAGAGCCTTTTCCCGGATTTAAGCATGTAAAACCTGTGGTATTCTGCGGATTTTACCCTGTAGATACCAAGGATTTCGATGATCTAAGGGATGCTTTGGAAAAACTTTCCTTGAACGATAGTTCCTTTACATATGAACCTGAAAACTCTGCGGCTTTGGGGTTTGGTTTTAGATGCGGATTTTTAGGGCTTTTGCATATGGAGATCATACAGGAGAGGTTGGAAAGGGAGTTTGATCTAAACCTTATCACAACTGCTCCGATGGTTATATACAAGGTTTACAAGACAAACGGCGATGTAATCGAAGTGGACAACCCTGTAAAATTCCCAAATCCTGGTGAGATATCTTACATAGAAGAGCCGATCATAAAGGCTACGATCATAGTGCCAAATGAATATGTGGGGAATGTAATCCAGCTTTTGCAATCCCGAAGGGGTTTTCAGAAGAATATGCACTACATGTCATCCACAAGGGTTATCCTTGAGTATGAAGTACCGCTTTGTGAGATCGTGTTAGATTTTTATGATAAGCTTAAGTCGATCACAAAAGGGTATGCATCCTTCGATTACGAACATGCTGGCTATAGAGAATCTGACATGGTGAAATTGGATATCTTGATAAATGGTGAACCTGTGGATGCTTTGAGTATCATAGTTCACAGGGATCAGGCTTACTACAAGGGTAGAGATCTCGTGGAGAAGATGAAAGAGGTAATACCCCGCCAGATGTTTGAGATCGCTATCCAGGCTGCTTTGGGGAATAAGGTTATAGCCCGATCCACTGTAAAAGCTTTCAGAAAGAATGTAACTGCCAAGTGTTATGGTGGTGATATTACGAGAAAGAGGAAGCTTTTGGAGAAACAGAAAGAGGGTAAAAAGCGGATGAAGATGGTGGGTAAAGTGGAGATACCTCAGGAGGCTTTTCTTGCAGTACTGAAGATCAATGAGGACTAAAAAGGAGAATGGTGCTAAATGGAACAGAATGAGCAGAACGAACAGATAGAACAGGTAAAGAAAAAGAACAAGATAAAAGATACGATTGATTCGATAGTTGTGGCATTTGTTGTAGCGATGATAATCAGGGCGTTCTTTATTCAGGCTTACAAGATACCATCTGGTTCGATGCTAAATACACTTTTGATCGGGGATCATCTCCTCGTTAATAAAGTTGCTTATATCTTTTCCAAGCCGAAAAGGGGGGATATTATAGTTTTTGAATACCCACTGGAGCCTGAAAAGGATTTCATAAAAAGGGTAATCGCTGTTCCAGGTGATAGAATAAAGATGGTCAACAAAAAAGTCTTTTTGAATGGGCAACCTCTAAATGAACCCTATGTGAGATACGAATCTGAAATGGTTTTCCCAGAATATGTAAATCCCAGAGACAACTTTGAGGAGATCACAGTACCAAAAGGGTATTATTTTGTCATGGGGGACAACAGGGATGCGAGCTTCGATAGTAGATTCTGGGGGTTTGTACCGGAGAAATCGATCAAGGGTGAGGCTTTGATCATCTATTGGTCGTGGAGTTTTGGGGAGAAGTTTGAGTTTAGGTTTAATAGACTATTGAAAATAATAAAAGAATAAGATAGGTATATGTTATGGGGATAGTTAAACTTGCTTTAAAATTATTCATAGCGGGATACATCTTATACACTGCAATACTCTTTGCTATCCCTTTTGTTAAATTTAAAATCTACGAAGCTGCTGCAAAAAAGATCATCACAAACGAGGTTTCTTTTTCTACTGAAAAGGTGAGGGAGTTCCTTTTAAAAGAGGCAGAGGATATTTCGATAGATATTGTCCCAGATAATATAACTATTGAAGATTTTGAGAAGTATTTAAAAATTACTGTTAAGTACGAATCGAAAGTTAGATTACCTCTAACGAAGAAAATTTACATCTTCGAACATCAAATATCAGGAAATAGAGAAAAAAAGGAGAATAACCAATGAACCTCAAGTATAAGAGGATACTTTTGAAGTTGAGCGGTGAAGCCCTTATGGGGGAGCAAAACTATGGTATCGATGGGGATGTGGTGAAGTTTATTGCAAAGGAGATCAAGGATGTATACGACATGGGTGTTAGTATCGGGATCGTTGTAGGTGGTGGAAACATCTTTAGGGGTGTTTCAGAATCTGCAAAGGATATGGATAGGGTATCCGCCGACTACATGGGGATGCTTGCCACAGTGATCAACTCCCTTGCCCTGCAGAATGCCCTCGAAAATATCGGTGTACCCACCCGTGTGCAAACTGCGATAGAGATGAGGCAGGTGGCTGAGCCCTACATAAGAAGAAGGGCTATGCGGCACTTAGAGAAGGGTAGGGTGGTGATCTTTGGAGCAGGTACCGGTAATCCATATTTTACCACAGATACTACTGCCACTCTTAGGGCATCGGAGATCAATGCAGAGGTGGTCTTGAAGGCGACCAAGGTCGATGGTGTGTACACTGCTGATCCAAAGAAGGATGCCAATGCGGTGAAGTTTGACTCTGTCACATATTTGGATGTTTTAAACAGAAATCTTAAAGTGATGGATTCCACTGCAATATCTATGTGTATGGATAATAAAATACCGATAATAGTGTTTGACCTTTATGGAGAAGGTAATCTCAAGAGAATCGTTTGTGGTGAAAAAATAGGAACGATAGTGGAGGGATAAGATATGATCAACGATGTGTTTAACAAAACAAAAGAGAAGATGGAAAAGACATTAGAACATTACAAATCTGAACTAAAGTCTGTAAGGACCGGTAGAGCTTCCGTATCGCTTTTTGATAATATCAAGGTTGACTACTACGGCACACCTACACCTCTCAGTCAGGTGGCGGCTCTCAATGCAGAACCCAGAATGATAATCATACAACCCTGGGAACCGAGTATGATAAAGCCTATCGAGAAGGCTATCCTTTCCAGCAACTTGGGGCTTACACCATCCAACGATGGCAGAGTGATAAGGGTACCGATCCCACCTCTAACAGAGGAGAGGAGAAAGGAGATCGTAAAACTTGTGAAAAAGATGTCTGAAGAGGCTAAAGTGGCGATCAGAAACGAGAGAAGGGATGCAATAGAGAAATTAAAAAAGATGGAGAAGGATAAGCAGATCTCTGAGGATGACAATAAAAAAGGGTCTGAACAGATACAGAAACTCACCGATGAGTATATAAAGAAGATAGACGATGTAACGGAGAAGAAAGAAAAAGAGATCATGGAGATCTGATGGGATCAAAATCTAAAAAGATCCCTCTCCATGTTGGTATAATCATGGATGGCAACGGTAGGTGGGCTAAAAAACGCCTTCTACCGAGGGTTATGGGGCATAGGGAGGGGGTAAAAACCGTTAAAAAGATCGTTGAACATGCGGCAAATGTGGGGGTGAAGTACCTTTCCCTTTTTGCCTTTTCCACTGAAAATTGGCTCCGTCCTGCCGAAGAGGTTTCCACACTAATGAACCTCCTCGATGAGTATATCGATAGTGAGATGAAAACCATACTCGAGAAGGGGATCTGTTTTAAGGTATCGGGGGATATCTCAAAGTTGAGGGAAACAACGAGGAATAAGTTGATAGAACTGATAAATTCTTCTAAAACAAACAATAGAATGACACTCAACTTGGCATTGAATTATGGTGGTAGGGATGAAATAGTAAGGGCGGCGGTTTCTTTGGCAAAGGATTTTGCATCTGGCAAAATCGACGAAGATAACCTTCCAAATCTTTTCCATAGATACCTTTTCAATCCCGATATCCCTGATATAGATCTATTGATCAGGACGAGCGGTGAGGTGAGGATAAGTAATTTTATGCTGTGGAGAATAGCCTACAGCGAGCTTTACTTTACAAAGGTTTTGTGGCCAGATTTCAGCGAAAAGGATTTCGATGATGCCATAGAGGATTACAACAAAAGGATCAGAAGGTTTGGTAAGACCGATGAACAGATTTTTGGGCAATGAGAAGATAAAAAGGATTATTACAGCGGCGATACTTATTCCTCCTCTTATATTGGCTATCATAAAGTTGAATCATTTTTGGTTCTTTGTTTTGCTGCTGATCTTTGTGCAGATTGCTACCTATGAATTTTCCAAACTTATTGAAGCAGCAGGGGCTAAATACCTAAAGATACCCACGATTATTGGGGCGTTTCTCATCCCTTATGGGTTTTATTTAAATGATTTCAAACTGTTTCTCCTCACAGTGTTTGTGGTTTCTTTTATGTCGCTGTGTATAAAACTACTTGGCAATCAACCTTTGGAGTCCACTTTTACGACGGTGGGGATAACATTCTTAAATGTTTTCTATGTACCTTTTTTCTTTTCCTTTATAATGCTTCTTAGGAATATCAACTATCATTATATATTCTACCTTTTCGTGATCATCTTTTTGAGTGATACCTTTGCCTACTTTTTCGGTATAAGGTTTGGAAAACACAGGCTTTATGAGATAATCAGCCCAAAAAAGAGTATAGAAGGGCTCGTTGCTGGGATAATAGGTGGAGTAATTGGAGGATTAATCTATTCGAATATATTCTTGAACATTGGTATTTTTTATACATTGGTATCATCGATCCTTGTCATATTTGCAGGTGTGATTGGTGACCTCACCGAGTCGATGTTTAAGAGGAAGGCTGGTGTAAAGGATTCCGGCAATATCTTCCCCGGTCATGGCGGAATGCTTGACAGGGTCGATGCCCTGCTCTTTGGTGCACCTGTTTTATACTTTTTTGTAAGTTCATTGGGATTATGAAAAGGATCGGTATCGTTGGGTCCACCGGATCCATAGGAACACAGGCACTTGATGTAATTAGAAGACACAAGGGTAGATTCAAGGTCTCATTTCTTACCTGCAATGCGAATACTGATCTTTTGATAAAGCAATCCGAAGAATTTAATCCTGAATATGCCATCAGTACAGCGGAAAAGGTAGATTATAATTCAAATAAAACGAAATATCTCAGTGGTACCAATGAGTTGATAAGGGTAATAGAAAATGAACCGATAGATATCATTTTAATAGCGGCTACAGGTTTTGCTGGTGTATTGCCCACCTACACGGCGGCTAAAAAAGGGGTGATGATCGCTTTAGCCAACAAGGAGTCGATCGTAGCCGCGGGACCTATAATTAAAGAGACTGCTTTGAAAAATAATTCGATGATAATACCAGTTGACAGTGAGCATTCTGCGATCTTCCAATGTCTCATGGGGCAGGATAAGAGTAAGGTTGATAAAGTAATCCTTACAGCATCTGGGGGACCTTTCAGGAATAGACCTTACGATTCTATAGAGCTTGTGAGAAAAGAGGAGGCATTACGGCACCCAAATTGGAATATGGGGGCAAAGATCACCATAGATTCTGCTACGATGATGAATAAAGGGTTGGAACTCATTGAAGCGAGATACCTTTTTGACCTTACTCCTGATAAGTTGTCCGTTATAATTCATCCCCAAAGTATAATACACTCCCTTGTATCATTTATAGATGGTTCTTACATTGCACAATTAGGTTATCCCGATATGCGTACGCCGATATCTTTTGCTCTCGATTACCCAAATAGGATAGAATCGGGAGTAAAACCCCTCGACTTCAGAGAGATCCAACAACTCACATTCCTCGAGGTAGATTTTAGAAAATACAGATGCCTGGAACTTGCCATAGATGTATTAAATAGGGATAAGAATAGTCTCATGATCGTAATGAATGCTGCAAATGAGGTGGCTGTGGATTCATTCTTGAAGGACATAATAAGTTTTCATCAGATATACAATGTCATCGAAGAGACACTTTCACAGTTTTCAGAAAAGGATATTATGGAGATTGACGAAATCTTTGAATTGGATATTTTATCAAGAGAAACGGCAAAAAAGATCATCGGTAAGATGAAAAATTAAGAATTAAGAGGTTTTGATGTCAGCAGTAATAGCAATCTTAGCATTTGGTATACTAATCTTTATACATGAGTTGGGACACTTTCTGTTTGCGAAGCTTTTTGGGGTGTATGTAGAGAAATTTTCCATAGGGTTTGGCCCTAAACTTTTTAGCAAAAAATATGGGGAAACAGAGTACCTCATTTCAGCAATCCCTTTGGGTGGGTATGTAAAGATGTATGGGGAACATCCCGATGAGGTAGTTCAAGAAGATCTCAAAGAGAAATCGTTTAGCAATAAGAAGTTATACCAAAAATCCCTCATTGTGTTTGCTGGACCGCTTTTCAACTATCTTTTTGCAATCTTGTTATTCTGGGTTGTATTTGTTGTAGGTATTCCGACGCTTAAGCCAGTGATTGGTGAGATTCAGCCCGATATGCCAGCTTCAATGGCCGGTTTGCAGAAAGGCGATGTGGTGGTAAGGATCAATGGTACCGATATACACAGTTGGGACGAAATGGCAAAGATCATCAAAAATAGTGCAAATAAGCCACTGAGCATTCAGATAAAAAGAGGAGAGCAGCTAATCGAGAAGAGTATAACCCCTATTTCTTCAAAGTCTAAAAACCTTTTTGGTGAAGAGATAAATGTGGGATTATTGGGGATAAAGCCCTCTGGGGAGACATTTCATCAATCTTTTGGACCGATCGAGTCTTTTGTGAAGGCAAATGAGAAATGCTATGAAATAGTATATCTTACGATATTGGGCATTGTGAAGATGTTTCAAAAGGTTGTGCCTGCGGATAATATTGGTGGTCCTATCATGATATTTCAGATGACTAAGGATGCGGCTCAGTTTGGGTTTGTGCCGCTACTTACCTTTGTGGCTCTCATAAGTATCAACTTGGCGATTTTAAATCTTTTACCGATTCCTGTTTTGGATGGAGGACACCTTTTGATCTATGCCATAGAGGGGATCATAAGAAGACCGTTGAGTGAGAGGGCAAAGATGATCGCTATCCGTGTGGGGATGAGTTTTCTCATAGCCCTTATGGTATTTGCCTTTTACAACGATATAATGAGAATCTTTAGAGGATAAAATGCACGAGGCGAGCATAGCCCAGAGTATTCTTGATATCGTTATCGAAACTGCTACTAAAAATAATGCTTCAAAAATAAGATCTGTCAATCTGCTGATCGGTAAACTATCCGCCATAGAGACCAATTCTCTTACAACGGCATTTGATGTCTTAAAAGAGGGGACTATTGCGGAGGATTCGGTATTGAATATAGAATTGATAGATATTAAAGGTAGATGTGTAGACTGCGGGTTTGAGTCTGTGTACAATGAATACTATTTTACATGCAAAAAATGCGGTTCTTACAATGTTGAAATATTAGAAGGGGAAGAGTTATCAATTAAAGATATCGAGGTGGAGTAATGTCTCAAAAGGTTGATGTAAAAGAGGGGATACTTTCGAAAAATCAGAAAATTGCCGATAATTTAAGGAGACTTTTTGATGAAAAAAAGGTGTTTGTAATAAACTTTGTATCTTCACCCGGTAGTGGAAAAACTTCTATCCTTGAGAAAATACTACCCGAATTGAAAGATAAGTTTAATATCTTTGTCATAGAAGGGGATCTACAAACGGAGAATGATGCTGAAAGGATAAGAAAAACAGGCGTAGATGCACACCAGATCACCACCAATGGGGCGTGTCATTTAGAGGCGGCTTGGGTAGAGAGTGTGGTTTCAAGCCTTGATCTTGATAAATTGGACCTTTTAATCATTGAGAATGTGGGTAATTTGGTTTGTCCGTCATCCTTTGATTTGGGTGAGGACATAAAAATCGTTGTAGTAAGTACCACAGAAGGTGAAGATAAACCTGCAAAATATCCATCAATGATGAGGGTATCGAATGCTTTTGTGCTCAATAAGATAGATTTGGTTCCTTATCTAAATTTCGATGTTGAAAAGTGTATTAATTATGCTAAAGGGGTAAATAGTTCCCTTACTTTCTTCAAGACATCATGTTATACAGGTGAGGGATTGCGAGAACTTGCCGACTGGATTACTGAGAAAACCTTAGAGAAATTGGGTAGGTAGTTTGCGGATATTGGGTGTAGATGAGGTTGGTAGAGGTTGTTTTGCTGGACCGGTAGTTGCCGCCGCTGTTATTCTTAAAGATGGTTTTTACGACGAAAGGGTGATCGATTCTAAGAAGATCCCTGAAAAAAAGAGAGCATATCTTGCCGAACTGATCAAGGATAATGCAGTAGGGTTTGGAATTGGGGTAGTTTGCCCTTCGATTATAGATAAAATTAACATTTTAAATGCAACAAAGCAGGCGATGCATATAGCCATTTCTAAAATCGATGCAGAATACGATAAAATTGTAATCGATGCTGTCAATCTTAAGAATCTTCCGGTGGTTTTTGAATCTCATATCAAGGGTGAAGATAAATTTATACAGATTGCAGCAGCATCTATCTTGGCAAAGGTCTATAGAGATGATCTAATGAAAAAGATGCACTATCTATTTCCTCAATACGATTGGTATGAAAATAAAGGTTATGGTACGGCAAAGCATATTAAAGCGATAAAGCAGTATGGTACAACACCTTTACACAGGATTTCTTTTTTAAAGGGTATCCTATGAGTAGAAAGGAAGGGGATGCTGGAGAGGATTTAGCCTGTCAGTATCTTTTGAATAAAGGGTTTAAAATTTTGCACAAAAAATTTAGATCAAGATTTGGCGAGATCGATATTATTGCAAATAAAGGGGAGTTGGTTGTTTTTGTAGAGGTGAAATATCGTAATTCTCCTAAATTTGGGAAAGGGTTTGAGGCTATTTCCAAAAGTAAAATGGATAAAATAATTAAAACTTCTCAATATTTCATCGCATCCCATCCCGATAAATACATTTATCGCTACGATGTGATATCCATTGATGATGGCAAAATAACTCATATAGAAAACGCTTTCCAGTATGAATAATAACGATTATTACAAGATAGTTAGAGAATTGGCTTTGAAAATAAAGGATGAACCTGCGAGGTATCTTTTTGATAAATTCATAGAGCAGAATAACTTTTATTCGGATCAGAGAAGAAGATTGGCAGATCTATTTTTTGAATCGCTGAGGTTTTATGGGTTGTTGATGGAAAATAGCGACTTCGATTTGGATGATGTAAGATCGTTTGTGATGTCAAAAGAGATCGTTGAGGATGATATTGTTAATATATTTGGAATACCCCAAGAAATTGTTGAAGAAGTGATAAAATCTCTAACTGACATAAGTGATTATAAATTCTTTCTCAATAGGGCACCTCTTACTATTAGGGTAAATCCGATTAAGATTACACGGGAAAGGCTCCTTGAAATATTGGCACCTTATAACCCAAAGCCAACAGCACTTTCTCCGTTTGGGATTACTTTGGAAAAATATGTAAATGTAAGGCAGTTGGCAGAATTTAAGAAGGGGTATTTTGAGATACAGGATGAGGCAAGTCAATTGATTTTCAACCTCGTTGCACCAAAACCGAAGGAAAAGATCCTTGACCTCTGTGCTGGTACTGGGGGGAAATCGATTGCTCTACAGTCATGTTCTTTTAATTCGTTAGAGATTCATGCTCACGATATCTCGAGAAGTAGATTGGAGATTTTGCAAAAAAGGGCAAAATTACTGGATCTTGATATTAAATTTCCAAAAAGATTGCAAGATGGTTATTACGATAAGGTTCTTATCGATGCTCCATGTTCGGGTAGTGGGGTGATAAGGCGGGATGTGGATAATTTGATAAGACTAAATAGAGGAAGGCTTGATGAACTTATAAGGACTCAACGGGATTTATTGGAACAGTCTATTAGACTTGTAAAAAAGGGTGGGTTGATCATATACGCAACCTGTAGCTTTTTAAAGTGTGAGAATGAAGAGAATATTGAGTATATGACTGGTAAATATGGTAATTTAGAGATTTTGGATGTAAGGGAGGTGCTTGATAGGAATATTGTTGATAAACTTTACTTGAATAGGTTTTATAAGACTATTCCTAATGAGTTTGGGATGGATGGGTTTTTCGGTGCGATTTTAAAGGTGCTGTAAAACTGTTTGTGGAGCTATCGATTTTTTCTTTTTTCAAACTCGATCTTTAACCTATTTAAGACAAACTCGTAACTATTTTCATCGTGATTCTTAATACAATCTGAGCAGTCTTTAAATCCATTGGTAATTTTGAAATCCCCACCACATTCATCCAAAAAATACAAAGGGCAGAAGCAGAAAAGGCAGTTTTGATTCTCCAATTTGTGGCAGGGGTAATATTCACACTGCTTGTTGCTGAAGTGTTTGTAGCTCAATTATGTCTCCATTTACTTATTGAGTATTTCTGAGTCTATCTATTTCCTTTATGATCTCATCTATGACTTCGGTATTGTAGATTTTCTTTTTGTCTCCGTCCTTCAGAGAGAAAATGTAAAAAACTTTTCCACCGTATTTTTCAGTAAATTTTTTGTGAGTCTTTTCTTGGTTGATTTTTTCATTTATAATTTGTGGGATGAAAGCGTAACCTGTTGGTTTTATCTGTAAACCAATATATTTGCCGTTTATTTCAATATAGAAATCAACATTGTACAATCTATCCCACTTATCTGGAGCAGGTTTAATTTCGACTTTGAGAATGTCTTGAAGCTGTTCGTAGATCGTCTTTTTTTCGGTCATATATCCATCAAAAGTGCGTTTTATCACGAGGTTTATAACATAATCGATACAATCTTCTTCTGTAATTTGATCGATTTCTGCTTTTAAAACTTCTGAAATTTTGATGTAGAGTTTTTTACCTATCTCAATTAAATGTTCTTTGCTTCTTACATTTTTATAGTAGTAGTTTTCCCATTCATCGACACTCTTGGGAGAGCATTTTCTTATTTCGTCAGAGACAGCACCTACCATCTTTTTTCGCTGCAAACCCCACCTATTTATGGCTGTATTCAGTATCCATTCTTTCGACATCAATATTCTCCAATAATTTTAAAAATTTTGACTTGAGTGAATAATCTGAATCATAATCGAGATCTACTAATCTATTTTTAATAAGATGAAGATTTATGAATGTTTTATTTTTTAGGTACATGTAAACGAGCAAATTGTTTGATTCATCATATTTATTTTTATCGAATTTTAAGAAAATCTTCTGCTTGTGGGTTTTTTTCTTTAAAAATTCAATGGCATCAGATAGGGTATATGGATTATCTTTAATGCCTATCAATCTAACTTTTAATCCATTGTTTAATATTAAAATTGATGGTGAGAGAATCTCTTTGACAGAGTAGTATTCGTCGGTTTTTTGATTATCGGAAATTTCTATCTTTGAACCAAATTTTAGGTTTTTGGGGTCGATTTTTTTGTCAAATTTCACCTTATCAATGAATATATATGGTAGTTTTTCTATTTTTGCATTCCAATTCTTTTCTGTTGATACTTGTTTGATTATTTTTAGGGAATGATGATTATCGGGAGATACTTTCTGTTTAATAATTGGTAGGAAATCTTCATTTATTTCATAACCAATAGAGTTTCTATCTAAATTTTTTGCGGCCAACGATGTGGTGCCACTGCCTAAAAATGGATCTAAAATAGTATCTCCTACAAAGCTAAACATCTTTATAAGCCTTTTTGGTAATTCCTCAGGGAACATAGCTAAATGCCCTATTTGTCTTTCACCATTGAAATGCCAATGACCAGAAAAGTATTCGTTCCATTCATCTTTTGATAGTTTTGATAATTCTTTAATTTCTTTAGAAACCTTTGGAGGATCGCCAGGCTTCTTGAAAATCAGTATGAATTCGTAATCGATCTTTATAATACCATTTCGTGGGTAAGGGTAGCTTCCCATTACTGTGGCACCACCGGTTGTGTTCATAGTAGTTTGTTTTTGCCATATTATAGCACCCATATAATCAAAACCAACAGTTTCACAAAATTTTATGATTTCAGTTCTGATTGGGATTATTTTATATCTACCATAATAAACGGATCTGGCAAATTGATCTCCGATATTAATACACAACCTACAACCTTTGTGTAAGACCCTGTAGCATTCATTCCAAACGAGATTTAGATTATTTATATAATCTTCGTAAGTATGATTGAAACCGATCTGATCCTCTACTCCGTAATCTTTTAGTTGCCAATATGGTGGTGATGTGATGATGAGGTGTACACTTTCATCTTTGACTTCTTTCATATCACGGGAATCGCCTAAAATTAGGGTATGTTCGGTTTTCATAATGAATATTTATAACTTTTCAGGAATTTAATCAAGTTTTTTGATATAAAAAGGGCAACCAGAGACCATGAGGATTACAGTAGTGGATATCGAAGCGATCTTTTGGTTTACTATGCCTAAAAGGTTGACATACCTTCTTGAAACTTCATCCATCGGGACGATGCCTAAGCCTACTTCGTTGGAGATGAAAACAATATTTTTATGGTGTTTCAATATTAGAAAATCGATTAGTTCGTTGGCGTAGTTCTCTACATCCTTACCATAATATAAAAGATTGTTTATCCACATTGTGATGCAATCGATAAGAATAAAATCGTAATTTTCTCCCTTTTTTATTGCATCGATCAGGTTTATCGGTTCTTCAATGGTGTCCCAATCGTTCCCTCTTTCCTCACGGTGCAATGATATCTTTTTTCTCATTTCATCATCGAAAGGTTCGGCTGTGGCTATGTATATTTTTTTGTTGAAATTCTCTCCAAGTTTTATTGCATAAGAGCTTTTTCCGCTCTTAATCCCACCTGTGATAAGTGTAACCATTTTGTTTGAAAAACCTCCTTAGGTATTCTTTGGAATCGTTGAAATCTTTTTCTCCAAACACTTCGATTACGATTTTGACATCTGTTTCAAAAGCAAAGTCCAAAAGGTATTTCAACAAAGTATCTTCGATATATCTAACTGATTTATGGTCTTTTTCATCGTGTACACCATGTAGGTGAAAGGCTTTTATATTTGTTTGAAATCTTTTTAAAAAATTGATTATGTCCACACCTGAAAGTAAAGCATGTCCAATGTCTAAACAAATATTTCCACCTGTGTTGCAGATTGTATCAAAGAAATCAATCGTATCGGTATTCTCTATAAGAGTGAAAGGGTATTTATCTAAGAAAATAGGTAATTTCTCGAAGAATAGTCTATCATCTTCGGGATGGATAATGATATATTCCATATTTAGTTTCGATAAGATAGATGTAAAATGTTCTAATTTTTCCCAGTCTTGATCGTTTGATAATTTGAGATCGATTGGCATGTGGATGAGATACTCTAAATTGTCTTTTATTTTGATAAGTTCATCAATTTCATCAAGATCATCTTGATTAATCGGATCAGAGAAACTTTCAAGGTACAACAATTGAACTATGTCAACAGCACCTTTAAGGTAATGTACATTTTTTACACGAGTATCATGAAGAATAAAAGATGTAGTGCCGATCTGTTTTATCTCTTTCATTTGTTTAGTCTGTAATTTATTTTGATAGGTATCTTTATATTTACTGGTGGGTGTTTGTCAAAAGTTAATTTTCCACTTAGTTCGAGGGTATGTTCATCCAAAACTTTATAACCTGAGGACTGGATGATGTTAATATCTTCGAGTTTACCAGAAGTAGAAATCGTTACCATTACCAAAAGATCACCTTCAATTCCCCTTTTTCGTGCCAAATAGGGGTATTCTATCTTTTCTTGTATCACGGCAATCAGGTATCTTGAATATGCCTCTTTATCAAAAGGTTCTACCTTTTTGAACTCTTTTTCGATCGATTTTTCTGGTACTTTTATTTGTTGGGGTTCAGTTTTTGTCGATTGAGTGATATTTGAAGGTTTTTCTTGATGGGTTTCTTTTTCTTTTAATTGATTTGATTCTGGTGAAGATTCTCTTTGCTCTTTTAGTTCAATTGGTAGGGAGGGTGTGTCTGTATTTGTTAATGACGGATTAGAAGTTGTGTTTGTGAGAACCGCTGTATTGTTATTGTTTATATTTTCAGAATACTTGTTAGTTTTTTTGGTATCTTTCAATTTTGTAGTTTTATTTTTGTAAAGATCTACTGTAAAAAAATGATCTTTTTTAACTGAAAAGTTAAAACTATAGTTCATTTTAGCACTAATTAATATACTTGTGTGGAGCAAAAGTGAGAGTGTGATGAAGTAAGGTAATCTATTTTTTATCATCTCTAAATCCACTTATGCTACTTTTTAATGCCTTTTTTGAAGCAGGTAAAACAATTGGATTACCAGATACGGGATTTCTGTCTGTCACAATTACGGTTTTATAAACCTCTTCTAAAATATCGTATCTTAATACTTCGAAAGGATTTCCGTATGTGAGGATCTCACCTTCTTTCAGAAGGATTATTCTGCTACAATATTCAGATGCCAAATTTAGATCGTGCAAGATACTTATAATAGTGATGTTCAATTCATTATTTAACTCTTGAAGTAAATCTAATATTTTTATTTGATAATTTAGGTCGAGATGGGCGGTTGGTTCGTCGAGGAGAAGGATTTCTGGTTCCTGTACAAGTGCAGAGCAGATGGCTACTACCTGCTGCTGACCCCCGCTGAGTTCGTACATGAATCTGTTTTTGAGAGCGACAATATCGAAAAATTCCATATATTTGTGGCATATATCGAGATCCTGTTGGGTCTCGAAAAGTTGGAACTTTTTAAAATGCGGTAATCTTCCAGCCAAAATGTAATCGATTACTTTAATCTCTTTATTTTCCACAAACTGACTAACATAGGCTATTCTTTTAGCTCGTTCTTTTATACTGAGAAAGGTCAGTGGCTTTTCGTTTAAATAGATGGTTCCACTAAAAGGTTTTAAAATGCCGGCAATGGTTTTTATCAGTGTGGTTTTCCCCGAACCATTTGGACCGATAACTCCTAAGAATACCCCTTTGTCAAGAGTCAAATTTATATTTTTTAGATGAAAACCATCAGGATATCCAGATATGACCTTGTCTAAAGCAAGCTGAGTCATTACCTAATTCTCTCTCTTTTAAATATGTAGATAAAAAAAACTCCACCTATGATACCAGTGATGACACCTATGGGGAGTTCATTGGGGTAAATAATCTTTGTTGATACAAAATCTGATAAAAGGAGAAAAAATCCACCACCAAGAAATGATGTGATAAATAATATTCTAAAATCGTTGTAAAAAATCTTTTTCATAAGATGTGGAATTATTAGTCCGACAAATCCGATTATTCCTGTGATTGATACAATGGAGGCGGTAATAAGTGCAGAAAGAACTACTGTTGTTTTTAAAACTTTATCAGTATCTACTCCTAAAGTTGTGCTTTTTTCATATCCGAATTGAATGGCATTCAAATCGTTTGCCATAAAGTAGAAAATTATTAATATTGATAATATGATAAAAGATAATATTAGGTTTGTTTCATTTGAGGAGTTTCCCAAAGACCCCATCATCCAAAAAACTATGCCGTGCAGATTTTCAATTTTGGATACCGACAGGATCAACATAAGAATCGACGATGATATAAAACTGATCATTACACCTATGAGGAGAAGATTTTTCATATCTAATTTTCTATCCTTGATAGCAACGAGATAAAGTATTAAAAGCACGGATAAAGCTCCAAGAAATCCTGAGATCGTAAGATAAGCAAAACCAAGATCCCTTTGAAAAGGTAAAAGCAGAGAAACAGCCACACCTATAGCAGCACCACCTGATACACCAAGTGTGTAAGGTTCTACCAAGCTGTTTCTAAACATACCTTGAAGGGCAGTGCCACAAAGGGCCAAACCTCCACCAGACAGAATCGCAAGAATTGAACGAGGTAAACGGATCTGAGTCAAAATGGTACGATTAATCGGTTCATCGTTTATCCCTATGCCTTGAAAGATATGGAATATCCATGTGATTATCAATAAAAGAAATAGGATAATAAATTTTAAGATATATCTACCTTTTCTCATCTGCACCGTGTACCATTATACCTATCTCATTAATGAGATCTATCAAATCTGGTAAAGTAGGACTACCTAATCTATCGGCATCTACTATGAAGAATCGATTATTTTTCACAGCATTTAAAAAAGGATACCTTTTGAATTCATTGACTACATCCTGAGCCAAAACTCCCATATTCATCACAAGGATAACATCTGGATTACTTTTTAGTACAAATTCTTTTGACACCATACCAAAATTCAATTCATGGGCAATATTGATTCCATTTATTATTGAGATGATATCGTCTATATATGTATTTTTTGGTGCTGTAAATAATGGGTTTACACCGATTACGAAAAATATTTTAGGTTTTTGTTTATTTTGCAATTTTACCTTTATGGAGTTTAATTTATCTTTCGATTTGGTTATTATTTGTGTTGCTTCGCTTGTTTTTCCTGTAATTTCTCCTAATTTTTGAAAAGATGAGAATATCTCTTCAATACTTTTGGGGTATTCAAAGACTTCTACTCTGATTTTTAGAGTTTTTAGTTTATTTATGGTTTTTAAATTGGTTAAGGAGTTTGCGAATACAATGTCGGGATTTAGTTTTACTATGGATTCAATGTTTATATCTGATATGGAACCTACTACTGAGGTTTTTGAGTTTTTATCATTTGCAAGGGGGCAGTATGATGTACAGCCGATAATGCTATCTTTTAAGTCTAAACTTATCAACTGCTTAGTTATGGAGGGGGTAAGGGAAACTATTTTTAGAGCGTAAGAAATACTTGGTAAGAATAAGATTATGAGAATAAAAATAGTTATTAGGCGGGGAGAGTATCCCCGCTTTTCAAGCTCATATTTCATATTAGAATTTCACCGTTGCTCCGGCAAGGAAGTTCCTTGTTGGAGATGGATAATAACCTGAGCCGAATGCAGAATAGTATACATAATCGTAATATTCTTTATCAAAGAGGTTGTTTACCTTTAGAAACAATTCATAATTCTTCTTCACAAAATCGATCTTAAAATCGCTTACTGCATATCCACCCATCTTTGCATCGATATTTTTATAATCGTTCCCTTTGTAGAAAGAACTATAATACCTTATGTCGTAGTATAATCCTAATCCATTGCTGAATCTATACCCTGCGGTGGCTTTAATATTATGTTTTGACACCAATGGGACAGTCTTGTCTTCATACCCTTTTTCTGTGAGTTTTGAATCTATGTAATTGTAAGATGCTTTTAAGAGGAGTTTTTTGTTGTCGTACCCAGCGTCGAGTTTAACAATATCTTTTTCAGTATCAAAGTTTGAGTTTGCTGGTTCACCCATCCACCATTTAGCATCTGGATTGGTAAAGATTTCATTGTTAGACTTCTGTTTCATGGCAGAGAGAGAACCGAAATAATTGTTAAGAGAAGTTTTTAGTCCGATTTCATAAGTGTAAGTTTCCTGTTCTGTAATTTGAGTGTTTAATCCAGAATATTCGTTTATCTCATCTGTGGTTGGGAACCTGAAGCTCTTATCAGCTCTGATGTAGATATTTGTGTAGTTGTTTAGATTATATCCCACTGCTATTGTATAAGCATCAGCGTCCATGCTTTTCGATTTATTTGATGAAATGTAATCATCATCTAATTCTGCTGAACGGTAACCGATCTCTGCAAAAAGGTTTTTCCAATTAATTTTATCATAAACAAAATAGGATTTGATTTCTCTTTCTAACTTACTATTAGAAAATGAAGAAATCAATTTAGAATCATAGTTTTCATATTCGAAACCTATCTGAAAAATATTTTGAAGAAGATTGGATTTTGTTGTTAGCTCATACTTGGCAGATAAAAGCTCGGATGTGAGGTTGTCTTTATTATTTCCCCAAAATTCATAGTTTCTATATCTTTCTTTGTATGAACCATCCAGAATTATTTTACCATATTTGATAGTATCATAACTAATTTTTAATCCTGTATTCCATTCAAAATCATGTCCACCGTCGTTTGGATATTTTGTGTGTTTGCGTCCGTATTGAGCAATTTCATTCAATGTTAGATCACCTGGAAGTCCATATTTTGAATCTGTATATGAACCATTGATAGTTATTTCCAATTTATCTGTGAAGTAAGAAAACTCGCCATTGATTGTTCCTGTGTATAGTTCAGAATTATCTCTATACCCTTGAGTACCAAATTTATTTCCACTCAACAAAAAGGCATAGTTTTCAGATGCTAAAACACCCTCAGCGTAGGTATCGTAGAGTCCGTAAGAACCGCCTGAAACTTTTACCTTAAGAGAATTTTTTGTAGGTTTTTTTGTGACTATGTTGATCGCTCCTCCTGTTGCACGATCTCCAAACAACACTGAGTTTCCGCCTAAATATACCTCAATTCTCTCTATTGAGTCTACTGGAATAGTTGTAAGATCAGGGTTTGCCATATCGGGGTTGGTTATTCTGCGTCCGTTTACCATAATTACATTATTTAAACCTGCTTTATCCCCCACAAATCCACCTATATTTACGGTCACATGTTTATTGTCGTATGATTTTAGATCTACACCAGGAATTTTATTTAAAAGATCAAGTGTGTCTTTTGGGTTTATTCTTTTTATCTCATCGCTAGTTAGTATGACAATGTTTGCCTGTTTTTGTGCTTCTTTTTCTGTAATTTTATCACCGAATATGGTAATAGATTTTACATTTTCAGCAAAAATATAAAACGGTACAATCATTAAAACTAAAATGTTGATTGTTATTCTCATATTTCCTCCAATTATTTACTGATTGTGGTTGTGTTTCTGATAATGTGATGATATGGTAATGATGAATTATACACTCGAGATAGTCATACTTGCCTCCTTATCCTCGTAAGGTATTTCGCAAAGGGTATCCTGGCTTACCTTCATCCTACTCGCCAGCCTTCCCACCGATTACTTTGTAATTTGGCAGTGGCTAAAACGGCTTTCGTCCGGTTTACAGTTGCGGGACAGCGTCGGATTCTCACCGAACTTCCCCTTACTTGCGATGGAAAGATTTTATATACTTTTTTGATGAGATGTCAAGTTTCTGGTGGTGAATTCTAAGAGAAAGGGGTTTTATGCCCCCTTTCTTCATAATTAGTCGAGGTTAAGAATGTCAAGATTTATGTCGGAGTGAGTTGGAAAATTTTGTGGTGCTGGGTTTTGAATAATATTCTGTTGTGGTGAGGATTCTTTTTCTCTGAGTTCTCTATATTTCTGATACTTATCGGTATAATCGTACACTTTATACCCGCCCCTTAATGTTAACACTTGATCTTGAAGCGATTTGGGAAGTCTATCGAAAATATCTTTTTTGGTTAATCTATCGAGGAACTTTTCTCCCAAATACTTTGCAAGATCTTTAATCATATTATCGTATTCTCCTCTCATGATGTTGCAGAGAGAACCTGTCACAGTTGTCAGTAATTCAAAGTAATCACCAAAGACTGGTACCTCCTCTAATATCACCATCGCCAGGAATTGGTTTGATGTTGTGGCTTCCAATGAACAGGTCACGCTTGTGATCCATTTTTCCGGATCATCGCGGGTGACTACGATGAAAGCCTCTGGTGTTTCGATATCTTCTTGCAGTTTACCGATCTCCTTACCATCTTTATCTGCTACAACGAGTTCAGCCTGTATCTGGTAAGTATGCGCCCCCTGACTCATCATTATCACGGCAGGGTAATCATAGTTTGTAAGGAAATAACGGGCTCCGCCTGAGTAATCAGATAAAACTGTCAAAAGGTTTTCATTATTAACAGTAGTAGTGGGTTTTACTATACCTTGAAATACCTTGTCGGGAGGGAGGTTTGCTGGTTTGTTTATCCATTTAGGATTGAGTTTGATACCTACAGTTTTACCGTTCCATACATGTTCTGAAGCATTGGATAGGTATATACCTAAAGGTAGTTTTGGGAAATTCTTGCTTTTTACCGTTAGTGTGAATGGATAAATATTGTTTACAACATCACCTTTTACTGCCTTTACCTTCTCAAAAGCGATGTTTAGTCCTACATTGATATCTATAATCTCCCTTTCATCACCAGCAGAGACTTTTATTTCGTATTTAAGGGGTTTGTCGACCTTTTTCCCTTTATAGTAAAAATATACTTCTGCAATTCCATTACTATTTGATGTCACTATCAATCTATCGCTTCGAAGTTCTCCTGTGGTAAGGTATGCATCATCTTTGTTTTTTATCATTTCGATGGTTACAGGGGTGTTGGGATTTGTTTCCACCACGATTTTTGCTGGAAGTTGTGTACTTGCTGGAATATATGCTGTTCTGTTATACTTATCTCCGTAGGCCGATGGTAATGCGTAGGATCTTAATTTTATCTCCTCTTTTTTGGGTTCGAAGACTTTGGGCTGGTCCTTTTTCTGGTTACTGTTTTTTAGTGAATTTAATGCCTGCTGCCCAATTGCTTTAGTAGTTTGAGAGTCTAAATTTCTGCTTATGATCGATACAACGATATTACCATAAACGAAAGTTCCCCCATCATCAAAGATTGCATAAGCTTCTGATGGGATGCCTAATCGATCTCTCAAAAGATAATAGGATATTCTTTGCGGTTCATAGGAGCACTTTTTCAATTCTTCTATGTGTTGAGAGGGGATGTTTACTTCGTTGGGTTGTTTTTTATATTCACAGAAATAACGGTGAATCTGTTGGAGTAAGAAGATGTAGGATTTTGTTTGACTTATTAGTCTATTATCTTTTGGTAAAGGGTCGTTTTTTTCCTCATTAGGATCGATTGTGTTTGGATATCTATAATATATGATTGTTGTTTCGGTGCTGTTGCCTGACGCATTTGTTATGAAAATATTATAGTGAGTTTCACTTATTGAGTTGTTGTAACCCGACTTCTTTTTTCTTGGTTTGCCAGAGGTGTAGTATGCCATATTTTTTACTATGATATCTGGCACGAGGGTTGGGGTATATTCATCGGGGTCTTTATCGAAGAAGGGTAGAGGTTCCTGTTTCATGGTTGACTTCTTCTCTATCTTTGTTGAGAGTGTTGTTTGTTTGCCTCTAAGTTTTGTAAGTGCTGATTGAGCTGTTTTCTTTAAGAGTTCTAAGTCGTTTGTTTCAATTGAAATGAGGATATTTTTATAACTAAATTCTGCTTGATAGATCTTTTTATCCTGATCGAAAAGAATGTAATAGAAAAAGTCGCTATAGTTCGGAATCTGCAGTTTTGCTGAATCGAAAACCACTCCACAAACGGTATACTCATCTGGTAAGTTTGTTTCTATATTTTTCAAATTTTTTTGACTACAAGGCCATGAAACCCTTGAAAGGATAGTGGAATATACTTTAATTTTGGGGTCTATTTCAGGGTATTTATAGAGAGTTGCCTCTCTCTTGATGTCCTCTTTGAGAATCTGCATATAACTCAGTTTCAGATCTTTGCTGTTTATCTTAATCCAAAAATTCAGTGTAATAGGGATATCTGGGCTTGTAGTTTTATCAAATTTATTTGAATATCCATTATTTCCGAAAGCTATTTTTGTGACTGTTCCCTGTGTTGTATGGGTTTGAAATTTTAAGAGTTCTTGCGGTACAATATCAGCAATGAAATGTGGTTTATATTCGTCGAGGGGTTTGTCGAAGTAATCGATCTGGGCGTGAGCAGTCGATAAAAAGACAATCGATACAAGGAAGATTATCAGTAAGCTTAGATGAATTTTAGTTTTCATATAATCTCCTCCAATTGTAGTCTTATTCTAATTATAACAGAAATTTATTTAGAAATTCACACCAAAATTGATGTAAAAAGCATTGTTTCCTTTGTGTGGTTCAAAGGGGGCGTAGCTAAAGGATGCAGAGAAGTACCCAACATTTTGATGCGATATGATCAATTCTATACCGATATCTTTCACATACTCCAAATTGTTGAAATTATCCCCATACCCAGCATATTCAAAGAATGGACCTACGATTACCTGCTCCATTGGCTTGTAACCTAAAAATAGATTTGAGTAATTTATGACTTTATTTCCTATGGTTGCCTGTGTTTTTGGATCTTTAAAACCGATTTCTCGGTAATTAAATGCTTTCATCCTATGGGGACCACCCAAGGTGAGAAGGTGGGTTATCGGTATATCATCCTTATTACCTTGAAGATACTGTGTTTCCAGAGCCAACTTTAAAATGAAGTTTTTCGTAAAAATCTGCTTGTATCCTTCTACTTTACCTCTACCTTCGAAAAAGTTCCCTTTTTCAGAAAAAATAGGGGTTGCGGATACTGTTCCACTTAAACCATAACCTATAAATGACTCATAATTCTTTGTTTTGTAGCTAATTTTGAAAGGTATTGAGAAAAGGTTGTAATTATTCTCGTATATTCTGTTGTAGTAATCTGAGAAGTCTGTGTCGTAGACATCTAAACTTGATACACTAAATCCTATCAGGGTCTGTAAATTTTCATGGTTAAGTCGTATTAGGGATGTAAAAAGTGCTTCTCTGTAGCGAAAATCGTTTTCGTCTCTATCTTTGAAGGAGAGAGCTAAAAAATCGTCGATATTTTTATGGAGTGTTTTCTGTCCGGATAAGGAGAGGGTGGATGATGTTTCAAGGAACGATTTTTTCAAGGATATTTGAAAGGTTCTACCACTATTTAAGATGTCAAACCTGTTATACCCTAATTCTGCTGAAAACTTATCTACCGAGTCGTAGCTGAGGGAACCGTAAATTCTATTTTCTTTTGCTTTTAATATGTTCATCACAAGGATAGTTTCATTATCTGTCTCAAAAGGCTCGAGATACACCTTCTCTGAGTTTTTATTTCTGAGGAGGTAATCATGGATTTGCTGGAATTTTGATGTTGTAAGGGCTTTGTTATCTGAGAAAAACCTTTTTCTGACTTTGCCAATCACCTTTTCATGATTACTTATTATAGAAGTAATCTGTGGTTGAGAACAGTTCATAAAGAAATAGACATTGTCGTTTTCAATTTTTTGAACGGTTAACCCTTTTATGAGGCATTTGTTTGCGTAGTGATTTAGAATATCTCTTCTAAGTTTTTCTAAATCGTTTTGGGACAAGCTATATTTTATTGTTGATTTATATTCTAAATTATTTACGAAGATCTTTTGTATATGCTTAAAACTCCCTAAATTTATGTATATCGTACCTTGAACATTGTTGTGGGTTCTCTGAATTGAGTAATCTTTGAGTGTAATAGTCTCATAACCTTCAGATTTCAGCTTGTCTATCATATACCTTTTTGCTTCATCATCCTGGCAGGATATGATTAGAGATTTCAGATGTTCATCGATTAGTTCATTTACCCGTTCATTGTTCAAAAAGATCTCAACATTAAAGTTTTTGATGAATGATTCATAGTCTACATCGATGATTACCTTCCTACCTTCAACTTCGATATTCAATTCAGGTTTTATAAGTCCTAAGTTGATTAAGTAGTCTTCCAATTTTAACTCCAACTCCCTCAAATCAAATGTGTTAAAAGATGTAAAGTTCTCCAGAAAATACGCTTTTAGTTTTTCTAATATATCATCAGGCAATATGGATCCTTTTATTTCTAAGTCATATTTCTCCCCTTTTGAGATGTAGATGGTAGGTTTTACTACTATTCCGCTTTTTATCAGTGAAATTAAAGACGATAAAGGGTCATCGGAAATATAAAATCTTTTCTGCCCTTTCTTGATAAGATCAAACCTTAATATCTTACTGCTAAGGTAGAACTCTTTTCTCAAAGATTTTAGGGTATTTTCTATCTCTTTTTCCAAGTTTTTTTCACTGTAAAGTTTCACTGGTATCGACTTGGTGGTGATTTTATCATCGATTACAATATCGTATTCATCTAAATAGTATCTTTCACCTTCATCTATTGTTATGTAAAGATTTCCATCTTCGAAGTTTATTTCGATATCCACATCGAGAAAACCGTTGTTTCTATAAAATTCTGTGATATTTTCTTTTACATTATTATAGGTATCCATATACCAGGGGTCTCCCAATGTTATTCCTGAAATATTTAATAGATTGGAATCCAATGTGTGGAAGTTCCCTTTGAAATATACTGACTTTATGATTGATGATCTGTTGACCATTATGGAATTTTCATCCTCATAAACGATATAGTAACCTAAAATGGATAAAAGATCCGTTAGTTTTTCTCTCGAAAGGGTGATGGAATGCGACTCCATCTGTTTTTTTAGAGATTCTGGTAGTTCCCCTTTTATCTCTTTTGAAAAGCCTAAGGATATGTAAATTATACTAAAAATCGAAATTAAAAATAATACCCGCACCTGTGCCTCCTTTTGAGTTGGAAAAGATGTTTAGTCTAAACCAGTCGAAGAGTGTGTATTCCGCTGAGATCTTGCTTTCTTTGTTTTCGTCGATGTTTGTGGTGTAGTTTACCTCTACCCTGTCGCTGAATGCCCTGCCTACTTTGAAAACTCCACCCGTAGGAGATGGTTCTACCCCAATTCGATTTATACCAAACATTTTATTTGTACCTGCCACTATCTCTTTGAAAACTGCATCGTTTATTATCTTTGTCATTAGCGTTTGGCTTCCAGTATTTCTGCTTGCATTGAAATAGGGGTCGGTTTTGTGTTTTGTATCGTAGATGGTGATCCGATAATCCGGTATGTATCCAGATACATATATCCTTGTAGAACTTAGAGGGCCTGTGCCATTTGCTTCCATATTTATGAAGATCGTGTCGTTGTTTAATATCTTCATGACCCCTTTTGTGATGATAAACTGATTGTTTTGTATGGTGAAAAAACTATTTATCAGGTTTAGTTCTCCTGTGAGGGATAATTTATCATCGTAGCGTACATTTAGTTTTAGATCGGTGTTACCGTTCAGCATTCCATCGGTTATCTTTATTGGGGTTTTGCTACTTATTTTTATATCGTATCTGAATGGGAAGATTTGTTTCTGGGTTGTGGCTAAGCTACGCTCATATTTTGCGTATCTAAAAACCCCTTTGTCGATAAAAATATCGCCAGAAACCAAATTTTCTGTTTTATTGTACACTAAATTTCCAGAAAATAGTCCGTAAAAACCCCTTTTTTCTATGAAGATATCTTTAAAAGATACATTACCGTAGTATGAGTTGTTATCGTAATACCTATTTGAATGGAGTTTGCCGCTTACCTCTTTTGATGAAATTGTTGTGGAGAATTTTTCTTTAGAGAAATTGGAATTTATCCCTATATTTTTTACCTTTAGTTTCAGATCGGGGTAGTTGAGATCTGCGATGGCACTGATCTCTCCATCAATCGTTGGATAGTTGTGAAAATCGTATTCAAACTTTAATACTCCGCTTAAATTTTTGAAAGTGAGATATTCTATGGACAAAAAAGATTTATTTATTTCAATATCACCCTTGATAAGCTTGAAATCTGACTCATGTATATTTACCTTTATATTTTTTATAAATTTATTGGAGGCGATTAGGCTCCCTTTTTTTATATTTTTTTGATCAAAGGATAGATTTATATCTTCAATGGTGAGTCTCTCTTCATCTTTTTGTATCATAATCGGTGTTGTGGAGATTAGGAGAAACTGTTTTAAGTCTTTTGAAGTTATATTTAGTTCTCCCGTGATCGATAAGTTGTCAATGGGGAGTTTATTAAGTGATATAGAATTTACTAATGACATCTTCTCAAAATTTAGGCTCCCATTTATTTTTAGGGAGTTTGAGATATGATTGAAGTTGAACTTTTTTAAGTCTCCATTGAACTTAAACATTCTATCTTCGAGATGTTTTACATTGAAACTGCAGACGCCGTTGTATTTTGGTTCTGCGATATTTCCATCGATGGTTAAAGACAGTTCCTTAATCTCTGGGTAATTTGATAATTTGAAGGACTCGAGTTTTATTTTCCCTTTCATCAGATCTTTTTTGAAATCGAAGGTTAATTCGGGTTTGATGATATTTTTTCCCAAAGAGATATTCTCCACTTTTAGCAGGGCATTTTTAAATGAGATCGATACATTATTTGGTGTTATCTTAAAGTCTTCTACCTTGAATTCTGCATCGCCAAAATAGTCACCTCTATCATAGTAGATATTACTCTTTCCTGTTATATGGTACGAGATTTCAGATTTTGCATCGAAAAAATTGAGCACTTCGTAAAATGGTACTTTTTCTGTATATAATGTAAATCTCTCCTTTTTCGTATGAAAATCTATAAATCCATCGATATCTATTTTTCCATCCTCAAGGGTGGAATGGTTTGTGAAAGTGATATTATCCAATGTGAGGTCGAAATTACCTCTTGTGGATACCGCTTTTATGCCATAGAGAGTTTGCACATGTTCGGATGAATAATCCCCTCTCATGGAGATATTATCTTTTGCCAAATATATTGATGCTTTTATTTCACCTGTGAAATCGTTTTTAATTGCCTGCTTTATATCAGGGTTATTTCTCAGATTACCGTTTATGTCAATATTGAGGGAGTTTAGATCAGTAGTACCTTTCCCTTTGCCTGAAAATGTGTTGGAGTTTACTATGATATTTTCTAATAGGTATCGTTCGTCTATCTTTTTTATATCTGTTGAGATGGTATATGGTTCGTTGCTAATAATGCTAACCCTTAAATTCCCCACTTTGCCGTCAAAATTTTTCAAAGACAGATTATCGATTAAAACATTCCATTTTTTATCTGAGTAAATATTATATCCATCGGTGAACTTTAAATAGATGTTAGATTTTTTATCCTTTATAAAGATAACACCTTCGGTATAGATTTTTGTTTCATCAAAATTTACACCTTTGGATTGCCAATATAGTTTGTCTCTGATGTCACCATTTAGAGAAAGATTGAATTTAAGTTTCTTATCTTTGTGGGTTAAATTGCCATGAATATCTGATTCTATTTCAGTATCTGTTATGGTGCCTTTGAAATTTACTCTTCCAGAGAGGTTTTTATCGATCATCTTGATGAATTTATCATCCAGAAAACCTTCCGCATTTGAACGGAGTTGAGGAGTATTTAAAACCTTTTCAGATTTTGTAAACCCCAAGAAGAAGTTATCCCCTTTGAGATCTAAGTAATCGATTTTGAGTATCTTTGGGTTGTATATGAGTTTTACTCTTCCAATAAACTTTTCAGAGATATCATCTTTTGAAATATTACCGCTGAGGTAGGGTATGGTGAATTCACCGCCATATTTGTAAGACACACTGTTTGTTTTTATGGTTAAGTGGATTCCATGATAGTCGGTTCTAATATCCAATGATGAGATCTTAAGTGTTCTAATATTCGATATATCGGGGTGTTCTGTGGGTAGTTCCCAGAAGTGTTGGGGCATGTCTCCTTTAAAATCTGTTATTTCGATGTCGAGGTAGCTTTTTCCAAGTATATATCTAAGAGGATAAAACCTTATCGATACCTCTTTGATGTCAAAAATACCTGTATCTATTTCAAAATTGACACCTTTTACTTTTATGAAAAATGGAAAGACAAGGTTTTTTACCTCATTAATTGTTGCATGATATGGTGAAAACCTTTTCAGGATACTATTTATGTTGTGCTTCAGATAGTAATTTAAAGACAGGTATATCGTAGATAGTAGGAGTGAGGCAATTATTATTACTTTTAAAAAACTTTTCGCTCGTCTTTTTTCATTTTCCATTATGATGTTCTATATATTTCAAAAGCCCTTTAAAGATACCATCAGCCATCTTCTCTTTGTATTCCTCGGTCGCAAAGAGGTGGGCAGTTTGAGGATGGGATATAAATCCGCATTCTATGAGGATTGAGGGCATCTTCGCTCCAACTAACACATAGAAAGGTGCCTGCTTTACGCCTAAATTTTTATCATTGGTGCTTGCCACCAAGTCTTTCTGGACATAGTTTGCGAGTATAAGGGATTCCTCGAGTTTGGAGTTGAGCATGATATCCTTCAATATCCCCTGCAGATCGGAAATCGATTTTTCTGATGCCTGGTTTTCAAATGCTGCCACGGCAAGAGCCGCTTTGTCCTTTGTGACATTGAGAACATAGGTTTCCACACCGTGGGCGTCGGCATTTCTGCTGGCATTCTGATGTATTGATACGAAGATATCTGCTTTGTTTTTATTTGCAAAAGCGGTTCTCTCTTCAAGGGGGATGAATATGTCTGTTTCCCTTGTGAGCAATACTTTCAAAGCAGTGTCATACTCTTGGAGTTTTCTTTTCACCCTTAATGCTATATCCAAATTCATGTCTTTTTCCATTAATCCATTATAGGTGGCACCGGGATCCTTTCCGCCGTGACCTGGATCAAGGACGATAGTTTTTACCTTTAATCCGAAGGCTGATGCTAAGGTATGCTTATCCCCTGTCTCTACAAGGGTGACTTTCCCTTTAGACTTCTGTTTTGTTTCCTGTTTTGGTTGAGGTTTTGTCGTATCTATTGCTGTTTTAGGAAGGGCATCTTTGCTGACATCGATAACTATCCTATATGGGTTTTCCATCTGGAATACGGTAAAGTCATTTACAGAGTCGATATCCAGCACCACCCTTGTGGTAAATTTGTCGTAGATACCCCATCTAAGACCTTTGAGTAATCCGTCGTTTATATCCATATTTTTAGGGATCGATGGATCTATGACAGAGTTGTAGATATCCACGAAAAGGCGAGGTGGTTTTTTGAACTCGGGGTTTTCTTTTAGCCAGTGTTTGTAGAAATGTGCCTTGCCTGAGAGTTCGATCACTACTCTTGTGTAATCATCATTGCTCCAATACTTTACATTCTTAATTTCAACTCTGGGAGCATTTTTCTCAAAGTCAACCGGATCCGATTTGGGTTCTTCTACCGGTTTTGGTTCGGGTTGTAAAACTTTTTTTGGTTCCTCTTTTTGTGGTGCTGGTTTTGTTTTCTCTACTTTCTGTTCAACAGAAGCATATTTTTTGTTGAGTTCGGTAAGTTTTTGTTTGGCAGTTTTTGATGCAGCGAGCTTAGGGAATTTTTTTATGCAGTTTTCATACATAAATTTTGCTGTGGGGATATCTTTGAGTTCCAGATAGACATCGGCGGCCTTTAGATGGGCATCTGCCGCTAAATTGGATGTGTAGTTGCTGGCAAGGAGTTTATAGTATTTCAGTGCTTCGTCTCTATCTAAGGTGTTCTTAAATCTTGCGTAAGAATTTCTAAAGGTCTCTGCAGCATAGTAGAGAGATTGTTCACCTAACTTTGTTTTTGGTGATTTTCCGTAAATATCGAGAAATTTATCAGCCACCATTTTATATGAGAATCTGGTAACATTTTTAGATTTATTTATGAAGTTATAGTCTTTCATATTGGCATTAAAATCATCCTGAAGCGATGCAAAAACTGATATTGCTATAAAAATAAATATCAAAAATATGATGGATCTCTTAAACATTATCCAATTTCTCCTTTAAATATCTACCGGTGTAAGATCTTTCACACTTACAGCAATCCTCAGGTGTACCTTCAAAGATGATCTCGCCACCTCTATCGCCACCCTCAGGCCCTAAGTCTATTATATAGTCTGCAATCTTTATGACATCCAAGTTATGCTCGATGATTATAACAGAATTTCCTGCCTCTGACAATGCCTTAAATATCTTTACCAATTTTTTTACATCGTCGAAATGTAGCCCTGTGGTTGGCTCATCAAAGATGTATAATGTTTTCCCTGTAGATCGTTTCATCAACTCCTTTGCCAATTTTATCCTCTGGGCTTCACCACCGGATAATGTGGTGGCTGGTTGTCCTAAATGGATATATCCGAGCCCCACATCTTTTAATACTGAAAGTTTGTGGTTCAACTTAGGTATATTTTCAAAAAAGTCGAATGCCTCATCAACGGTTAGCTCCAAAATCTCGGCGATATTCTTCCCCTTGTATCTGATGTCGAGGGTGTCCCTGTTGTACCTACTGCCATGACAAGCATCGCATTTTACATACATATCAGGTAAAAAGTGCATCTCTATCTTGATGTACCCTTCCCCTTGACATTTTTCACATCTACCACCCTTTAGATTAAAGCTGAATCTCCCCTGCTTGTATCCCCTTAGTTTTGCCTCTGGGGTTAGCGTCATGATCTCTCTGATATCGGTAAAAACCCCTGTATATGTTGCGGGGTTTGATCTTGGAGTTCTACCGATGGGTGATTGATCTATGTCGATGATTTTATCAATGTGTTCAACACCTGTAATTTCATCGTGTAATCCGGGTTTTTCTGCAGATCCGTACAATTTTCTCTTGAGTGCGGGATAAAGTATGTCCATCACGAGGGTTGATTTTCCAGAACCGCTCACCCCTGTGACAACGGTGATGAGTCCCACGGGGAATTTCGCCGTAATATTTTTGAGATTGTTATGTTTGGCACCGATTACGGTGATGAATCGTCCGTCTGGTTTCTTTCTTTTTGGAATTGCTATCCTTTTTTTACCACTTAAATAAGCAGATGTGAGGGAACAATCGCAATTTAGAAGATCTTGATAACTACCTTTAAAGACTACATCGCCACCTTTCACCCCTGCCCCTGGCCCCATATCGATGATGAAATCAGCATTTTTTATTGTATCCTCATCGTGTTCTACAACTATGACAGTGTTTCCAATGTCCCTGAGGTTTTTCAAAGTGTTTATTAGCATGTCGTTGTCCCTTTGATGAAGACCTATGCTTGGTTCATCAAGGACATACAAAACACCTGTGAGTCCCGAACCCACCTGAGTGGCAAGCCTTATTCTTTGGGATTCGCCACCGCTCAGTGTCATGGCACTTCTTGCAAGGGTCACATAATCGATGCCAACATTTTTTAGAAAGTAAAGCCTCTGGAGGATCTCCTTTATGATCTTTTGGGCAACCTCTTTTTTAAACCCTGTAAATTCGATTTTTTCAAAAAAAGGTATCAGATGCTCTATCGTCATTGCTGAAATTTCTGCTATGTTGTATCCACCAACTTTAACAGATAAACTGTGGGGTCGTAATCTTGTCCCCTTACAACTTTCGCAGGGCATTGTGGACATGTACTGCTTTGCCTTCTCGATATTGGCGTATTTATCGGAATGAAGCAGTTCTTTTAATTCACCAATTACACCCTTAAACTCCTTTTCGTAATTAATCTTTTGATCCCCTTTAAAGGTGAAAAGTTTTAGTGGCTTATCGGTACCATGAAAGATTATCTTTTTGCTTTTCTCATCCAATTTCGAAAAGCTCACATTCACATCTATACCAAACTGCTCCGACAATGCTATGATGGTATTCATCTGATGAAAATTTTCCAGTTTTCCCCATGGTGCGATGGCACCCTCTTTGATCGATTTTGATGGGTCGGGTACGATCAATTCCTCATCGAATACCATCTTCTCCCCCAACCCTTCACAATCGGGGCAAGCTCCAAAGGGGTTATTAAACGAAAAGGTGCGGGGTTCTATCTCAGGAATACTCACATTGCAGTCCACACAGGCAAACTTTTCGCTGTATAGATATTTCCCATCATCGGTGATGAGTTCTACCAATCCATCTGCTAATTTTAATGCCGTTTCAATGGAATCAGTGATCCTTCTTTTGATATCGCTTTTTACCTTGACTCTGTCGATAACCACAGAAATGTTGTGTTTTACATTTTTATTTAAGGTGATTTCATCTTCTAACCTGACGAGTTCCCCGTTAATGTACGCCCTTACATACCCATCTTTTAAAAGTTTCTGAAGTAATTGCTTAAACTCACCCTTTTTGCCCATCACCACGGGGGCTAAGATCTCTAACTTTGTACTCTCTGGCATACTCATTACTATGTCGGCGATCTGCTGAGGGGTGTAGCTTTCTACCTTTTTGCCACATACGGGGCAGAATACCTCACCCACCCTTGCAAAGAGGAGTCTGAGATAATCGTAGATCTCTGTGATGGTGCCCACTGTCGATCTTGGGTTTTTGCTTATCGATTTCTGCTCTATACTTATGGCAGGGGAAAGGTAATCGATGGAGTCCACATCAGGCTTTTCCATCAGTTCTAAAAATTGTCTTGCATAGGCTGATAGGGATTCCACATACCTTCTCTGTCCCTCTGCATAAAGGGTATCGAAGGCAAGGGTGGATTTCCCCGAGCCACTGACCCCTGTGATTACTATCAGCTTATTTTTGGGGATCTCAAGGGAGATATTTTTTAAATTGTGTTGTCTTGCACCTTTAATGATGATGTGATCTATCACTTTTAAACCTTAACACTTCGATATCGGTATTGTTATTATAAATTTTGTGTATTCTCCAACCCTCGAGTCGATGGATATAGACCCTTTGTGGGCAGAAACGATATCCTTTACCACGGCAAGCCCCAGACCTGTACCTTTCTCCTTCCCTGCAGTGTAAAAGGGATCGAAGATCTTTTCGATGATATCTGCGGGTATCCCTTTACCATTATCTTCCACAGTAAAGACCAATTTTTCATCCTCTGATTTTACAAATAATTTGATATGCCCATTTTCACCTACAGCATCAACGGCATTATTTATAAGATTAAAAAATACTCTAAAAAGTTTATCCCTATCGCCGTAAAAAACAACACCTTTTGGATACTCAGACTCAAAATAGATATTGTAAGGTCTAAGCATGATGTTGGTATGCTTGATGATGTACTCCATAAAATCGTCGAGTTCGATCTTTGTGCATTTTAGGGTGATCTGATTCTTTGAGAAATCGAGGATATCCATCACAAGACCGTGGATCAGTTTGAGTTCTGTATAGATACTATCGACATATTCTTTGAAATCGCTTTTATCGTCCGATTCTATCTCCAAGAGTTCCACATAGTTTTGAACGATGTTTAGCAGGTTTTTTATGTCGTGTATGATGGTGCTTGTGAATTTTCCGATCAGTTGTAAGTTTTCGGATCTCCTCATCGATTCGTAGATCTGTGCCTTTTCGATGGATATGGCACACTGGGATGCGATATATTTCGCTATCTTTATGTCGTCATTGCTAAAAAAGTCATCCTTTTTATCCGTGAGGTTTAAGACCCCTATCAATTTATCCTTAACCTTAAGTGGTACAGACATGTAAGATAATGTACCGTAGCCTAATTCCTGATTTGATTTGGCACTGCGGTTTATAACAATCGTTTCTCCAGAAACTGCCACCTTACCGCTCACCCCTTCACCGAGGGGTATCTTTAATTCTTTGTAATCAACATTGAGTCCAACGGCGGCCTTTATCACAAGGTGATCCCCTTCGATGATCATTATCGAGATCCTTTTGACAGACAGGTACTCTTGGGCGATCTGTAAGATATCGTTGAGGAGCTGATCCTCTTTTAAAGTGGAGGCCATCTTTTCAGATATTTCTACAAGGATATCAAGGAGATCTCTTTTCAATTATACACCTTTAAAATATTGTATTGCATATCCCTTTGGGCTGGGGTAAATCCAGCTTTTCTGATATGGTTTAAAAGCTCATTTAGAGAGATTGTATAGGTTACTCCACATGATGCAACCACATTTTCTTCTATCATAAGGCTGCCAAAATCGTTGCCTCCAAAAAATAGACCTATCTGCCCTATTTTAGGGCCTTGGGTGACCCATGAGACCTGTATATTATCTACATTTTCTAAATAGATTCGTGAAATTGCAAGAACTTTTAGATATTCCACAGCGGTTACATTATCTCCACCTAATACGGTATTATTGGGTTGGAATGGCCATGGGATAAAAGCGGTAAATCCTCCAGTTTTTGCCTGAAGTGTCCTAATTTTGTCCAGATGTTCGATGATCATCTCTGGTGTGTCTGTTTTCTTAAACATCATTGTAGCTGTAGTTTTTAACCCTTTTGTATGGGCTATTTCCATTATTTTTAGCCATCTATCCGAATTAATCTTGTTTGGGCTTACTCTGGAGCGCTCCTGATCCACAAGTAGCTCTGCACCACCACCCGGAATGGAGTCTAATCCTGCATTTATAAGCCTGTCGAGGGTTTCCTCTACTGATATTCCACTAACTTTTGCTATATGGTCTATTTCGGGGCTGGAAAATCCATGTATCCATATATCGAAATTTGACTTTATAAATTTCAACATATTTTCATAAAAATCGATTTTAAGATCAGGATGAAGACCACCTTGGAGAAGGATCTGGGTTCCTTTAAGTGCAATTGTTTCTTCAATTTTCTGTTTTAAAAGATTAAAATCTATTACATAGGCATCATGATCTGTTTTATCTCTGTAAAAAGCGCAGAATTTGCATTTGCATACACAGACATTTGTATAATTTATATTTCTATCGATTACAAATGTGACGATATTCTCAGGATGTTTCATCTTTTTTATATGATTTGCTCGATCTGCAAGGGTAAGCAGATCCAATTCAAAAAGCTTTACCCCTTCTTCAAAAGATATCATTTATATTGCTCCTTTAAATTGTTATCCTATTACAACATGCGAAAATGTCAACAAAAAAATCTAACTAAAAGGTTGACAAAAGGGATATACTGCATTAATTATAAATCATAAACAGGAGCGTAGCTCAGTGGGAGAGCATTGCGTTGACGTCGCAAGGGTCAGGGGTTCAATCCCCCTCGCTCCTACTCTTATCATTTGGGGTGGTATATGAAAAAAGTCTTTTATTTAGTAGTTCTTGCTCTTTTATCGATAAGCTATCTCTATGCCGATGATGACCAACTTACCAAGATTTTAAATAGAGAGAAAGAGCTTGTCCAGATGGAGAAAGACCTACAGATAGAGATGAACAATCGAAAGACATCTATATTAAACAATGCCAATGAGTGCCTTTCCCGTGCTAAGACAAAGAAAGAGATCAGGGATTGCAACAAGTTTAAAAACGACGAATTGGCTTTTCTGCAAAAAGAGATGAAATTCAGGAAAGAGCAGATTGCAAACGAAAAAAAAGAATTAGCAGAACAGAAAAAGAAACTTAAAAAGCCGAGAAAGAAAAGGTAATCCCTTGAGCATCTAAAATAACCGCTAATAGCTGGTCGCAAATTAGCATCTAAAAATTCAAAAATTATTCACATTAGCGAACATTTTTGTGTTCAGCCTTTATCAATCAACTCTTCATGCCATCACTCCTTCATTCCCTTACCCCTTCACTCCATCACTCCATCATCTCATCATTACTTCACTTCTTCAAACCCTTCCATTATTTTCCAACAACATACAGATTTTTCTTGAAAAGTGAAAATTAAACAGTTATAAGTAAAAGATTTGTAAAGATAACTCTGATACGACAAACTATTTTCGGAGGATTTATGTCTTATTATTTTTTGGAGATCTGTAGCGAAGAGATCCCAGCAGATTTTGTAAATGTTGGCATAGATTATCTAAAAAGTACTTTTGAATCCTTTTTGAAGGAAAATAAAATTTCATTCGAAAAAATCACTGCCGATGGCACACCCAGAAGGCTTTTTCTCCTCGTGGAAGGTTTGGCGGAGCAGCAGCCAGATCAGGAAGATGAAATAGTGGGACCTCCCGCATCTGCTGCTTTTGATGAAAATGGAAACCTCACCAATGTAGCCCTAAACTTTGCAAAGGCTAAGATGCTCGATCTAAGTACTCTAAAAAAGATCAGTATCCCTAAAGGGGAGTATTTGGCAGGTAAGAAATTTACAAAAGGTAGAAGCACAAGAGAGATCATTTTTGAAAATATCGTAAGGATCATTCAGAATATTCCTTTTAAGAAGACCATGCGTTGGGGAGATAAAAGTTTTAGATTTGCAAGACCTGTGAAATCCTTTATCTCCCTTTACGATGGAGAGATACTGCCATTTAGTATAGATGGCATAGATGCTTCCAACACTACTTTGGCTCATCGCTTCATGGCAAAGAATTTGATAACCATTACTTCCCCTTACGAATATTCATCAAAGTTAGCAGATGCTTTTGTTATCGTTGAGAGAAACAAACGCAAGGAGATGATAGTTTCCCAAATAAAAGAGATCGCAGAGAAGAATAATGTATTTGTGGACATCGATGAGTCGCTTCTTGATACTGTGACAAATCTCGTGGAGTACCCTTTTGCGGTGTTGGGCAGTTTCAATGAGGAGTTTTTACAACTACCCGAAGAGGTGCTTATCACCTCGATGAAGAATCATCAGAAATATTTCTACACAAAGGATAAAAATAGCGGAAAGATAAGTAATCTATTTATAGGGATCTCCAATACCAAGCCTGTAAATGACAATATCAGAAAAGGTTACGAAAGGGTTTTAAGGGCAAGATTAAAGGATGCGGCATTCTTCTTTGAAAACGACAAAAATACACCTCTTGAATCAAGGGTGGAGGAGTTAAAAAAGGTTGTTTATCAGGAGAAACTCGGCACATCTTACGAAAAGATGGAAAGGTTTAGGCAGATTGCCCAATATTTATCGGATGAATTGAACCTATCGGAGAATGAAAAGAAACTCGTTGATAGGACAGCATACCTCTGCAAAGCGGATCTCATGACGGAGATGGTTTATGAGTTTCCAGAGTTGCAGGGGGTAATGGGTAGGGAGTATGGAAGGATACAGGGTGAGCCAGAAGATGTATATTTAGGTATATTCGAACACTATATGCCGAGATTCTCTGGGGATAAAACCCCCGAAACGATGACGGGGAAAATAATCTCTATCGCTGATAAGATCGACACGATATGTGGATGTTTTGCCATCGGACTGATCCCTACAGGGAATAACGACCCTTATGCCCTCAGGAGAAATGCCATCGGTATATTGCAGATCATAAGGCACAATGCCTTCAGGATCGATATGGCACAATTGGTTGATAGATCCCTTGAGATACTGAAATCAAAGGTGAAGTTCGATCATGAAAAGGTGAAATCTTCAGTATTAGATTTCATTAAGCAGAGGTTTAAGCAGCTGCTCATCTCAGAGTCTGTGTCTGCGGATGCTATTGATGCTGTGATAGATCTTTACAACGATGTGATCAAGTTGGAAAAACTTGCTGTTACACTTTTTTCGGCAAAAGGTGAGGCAAAATTTGACTCCATTGCTCAAAGTTATAAAAGGATCAGCAACATTATTAAGAAGGCAAATCATACAAGCACAGAGTTTACTCTTGAATTCATCAAAGAAGATGCTGAAAGGGAACTTTTGCAAAAAATGGAGAGTATTTCAAAAGATTTTATGGTATACTTAGATAAAGAGGAGTTTGATAAGGCACTGGATACTTTATTGGAGATCGAGCCCTTCATAAATCGTTATTTTGATAAAGTAATGGTTATGGTTGAGGACGAAAAGGTGAGGAATAATAGGTTATCAACCCTTTGCTCTTTGAAGCAACTTTTTGATAAGGTTGGAAATTTGTCAATGATAAATTAGGAGGACTATATGGCCGTTAAGTATGTCTATTTCTTCGGCAATGGGAAAGCCGAAGGTGATGGTTCAAACAAGAACCTGTTGGGAGGGAAAGGTGCTGGACTTGCGGAGATGACCAATTTGGGGATCCCTGTTCCGCCCGGATTCACAATTACTACAGAGGCTTGCATTGCATATCAAAAAGGTAAGACCTACCCTGAAGGGATGTGGGAGCAGACCCTCGAGGCATTGAAAAAACTCGAGGAAACCACAAACAAGAAGTTTGGTTCAAATGAAAATCCTCTTCTCGTATCCGTTAGATCTGGGGCAAGGGTTTCGATGCCGGGCATGATGGATACCATTCTCAATTTAGGTTTAAATGACGAGACGGTAAAAGGGCTCGCCAAGTCATCAAACAATGAGAGATTTGCCTACGATTCATATAGAAGATTTATTCAGATGTTTAGCAATGTGGTGCTGGGGGTTGAACATTCAAAGTTTGAGAAACTGATCAGCGAAGTGAAAAAAGAGAAAGGTTATAGCTTGGATACAGATCTTACTGCCGAAGATTGGAAGAACTTGGTGGAGAAATTTAAAGCAATCGTTGAAACTGAGACAGGTAAGCCATTCCCTCAGGATGTTATGGAACAACTTAAAATGGCTATTAATGCGGTCTTTGATTCATGGAATAATCAGAGAGCGATTACATATAGAAAAATCAATAAGATCCCTGATGATTGGGGTACTGCAGTCAATGTTGTGGCTATGGTGTTTGGCAATATGGGGAACGATTCTGGGACGGGTGTTGCGTTTACCAGAAACCCATCTACTGGAGAGAAGGAGTTTTTCGGGGAATTTCTTATCAATGCACAAGGGGAAGATGTCGTTGCAGGTATAAGGACACCAGAGCCTATAGCAAGGCTGAAAGAGGAGATGCCGGGAGTTTTTGCTCAGCTTGAAGAGGTATATAAAAAGCTTGAATCCCATTATAAAGATATGCAGGATATCGAATTTACCGTGGAAAAAGGTGTATTGTACATGCTTCAGACCAGAAGTGGTAAGAGGACAGCAAGAGCTGCAGTTAAAATCGCCTATGACATGTATAAAGAGGGTTTGATAGATAAAAAGACGGCTGTACTTAGGGTTGCTCCAGAGCAGGTGGATCAGCTTTTACATCCGATGATAGATCCTAAAGAGAAATATACTTCAATCGCAAAAGGTTTGCCAGCTTCCCCTGGAGCTGCGGTGGGTAGAGTGGTGTTCACCGCCGATGATGCGGAAAGCTGGGCGGCAAAGGGTGAAAAGGTAATACTTGTAAGGGACGAGACATCACCAGAGGACATTGGTGGTATGCATGCCGCTGTGGGTATCCTTACTGCAACAGGTGGTATGACAAGCCATGCCGCAGTTGTTGCAAGGGGTATGGGTAAGTGCTGTATCGTGGGATGTGGTGCTATTCATATAGATGAGGAAGAAAAGCATTTTACCACTGGTAATATTACGGTAAAAGAGGGTGATTACATTACCATAAATGGTAGCACAGGTGAGGTGATCTTAGGTAAAGTAAAACTTGTCGAGCCAGAACTTTCCGGTGAGTTTGCTGAGATCTTAAGCTGGGCAGATGAATTTAGGAAATTGGGTGTGAGGACTAATGCCGATACACCCCACGACTCAAAAGTGGCAAGGGAATTTGGTGCTGAGGGTATCGGTCTGTGCAGAACAGAGCATATGTTCTTTGAAGGTGATAGAATTGATGCCGTTAGAGAGATGATCCTTGCCCATACAGAAGAGGAGAGAAGAAGGGCACTTGAGAAGATCAAGCCTTATCAGAAGGAGGACTTCAAGGGGATCTTTAAAGCTATGGATGGATTCCCTGTGACCATTAGACTACTTGATCCACCTCTTCACGAATTTATCCCACATACAGATGAGGATATTCAAAAGGTTGCAAACGCATCAGGTATAGCCTTTGATGTTTTAAAGAAAAAGAGGGATGAACTCCACGAGTTTAACCCGATGCTTGGGCATAGAGGTTGCCGTTTGGGTATTACATATCCAGAGATCTACGAAATGCAGGTGTATGCAATAATGGAGGCTGCCTGCGAAGTGGCAAAAGAGGGGGTAAAGGTTTATCCTGAGATCATGATCCCTCTTGTGGGGCACTACAAAGAGCTTGAGATGCTTAGAGATATGACCGTTCGTGTTGCCGAAGAGGTGATGAAACAGTACGGAATTACTTTGAAATATTTAGTGGGTACAATGATAGAGCTTCCAAGAGCGGCACTTACAGCCGATGAGATTGCTCAATACGCAGAATTCTTCTCATTCGGTACCAATGACCTCACCCAGACCACATTGGGATTGAGCAGAGATGACTCAGGTAAATTCTTACCATACTATGTTGAAAAGGGGATTTACAAAGAGGATCCTTTTGTATCTTTGGATATTGATGGTGTTGGTCAGCTTGTTGAGATGGGTGTTACAAAAGGTAGAAAGACAAGACCAGATCTCAAGACAGGTATCTGCGGGGAGCATGGTGGTGATCCTGCATCTATCTTCTTCTGCCATAAGGTTGGGCTAAACTATGTGAGCTGTTCACCTTATAGAGTTCCTGTAGCAAGACTTGCAGCGGCACACGCTGCCTTAAAACAGCAATAAAATACAACGGGGGTTACAAAACCCCCTATTTTTTGGTGGTGAAATGGGAATTATTTCTGGTGCGATGAACCTTTTTCGGGTTTATTTTAATGAACCGTTTATATACAATACCTTAGAGATGACCGATATTTTGGAACAACACTCCTTTAATGCATTATACAGCGATGAAAAGAATATCAATTACGGGTTTGTGCCTTTTGAGTATCCTGATAAGGAGAGTTTTCAGGATAGTTCGATACTTTACGGTGAACACATACTTTTTGCCATGAGGTATGATGAAAAGAGGATTAATGCTAAATATTTCAACTTAGAATTTGCTACAATGAAAAAGAGGTTTATGGAGGAGAATAAAAAGGAATTCCTTTCAAAGATGGATATAGAATTTCTCAAAAATACCTTAACAACAAGGCTTTCCAAATCTGCCGTGCCAAATTCGACCATTGTGGAAATTTTATTGGTGCCAGAGAAGAAAGAGATCTATACCTCTGCACAAAATACTAAGATCTTTGAGGCATTAGCACACCTTTTTAGATCAGCTTTCGATATATCGATATATCAGGAGACCTTGATAGAACTTTCAAAAAGGGTATTAAACAACCCTTCAAAAATGGATAGAGTCCTTCAATTGTAAAACGGAGATAGTATGATTAAAAAGGATTTAAGTTTTTTAGAGAACGAATATCTTCAATTTTTATTGATGAACTATTTTATCGGAGAGAATTCCCTTGAGATCAATTCTGAGTTTTATGTATATCTGCCGAAGGGGAAGATAACCCTTTTTTCAGAGGCGGATGGGGAAAAGGTGGACATCGAATCGATGAGTTTGGCAGATTGCGGTGAGATGTTTGTTGCCCTCAAGGATGCCAAAGTGGTAAAGCAGATGACGATGACACTAAGTGGCAAGAATATCACCATCGATTTTACCATCAAAACCTCACCCTTGAGGATAACGGGGATCAATGCTCCAAAATCCCTTGCAGAGGAGTTTGACGATAAGGTGATAGAGAGACTTTTATACTTAGATCTCGTGAAGCAGTTTTACGAAATAACCATTAAAGGGTTTTTGGAACTGCGAATCAGCGATGAATGGCAGCAGCTTTTGAGGAATTTTGAAGATTACTTGAAAACGGCGAAGATATAGTCAAATATAAGAAATTTACTCAGACTCCACTCGATTTCTGCCATTCTGCTTGGCTTTATACAATAGTTTGTCAACTCGACTTAATATTGTATCTGAGGTATCTGTTGGTCTAAATTCGGTGACACCAAAGCTTGCAGTTTTTTTGCCAACAGATTCGAAATGATGCTCTTCGATCCGTTTTCTAATCTCATTGGCAAGCTGGACTGCTTCGTTTAATGATGTTTCAGGGCAAAGGATGATGAATTCCTCGCCACCCCATCTTCCACAGATATCTGTTTTTCTAATTCTTGAGGATAGGATTTTTGTAAATTCGATCAGAGTTTTGTCCCCTATTGGGTGACCGAAAGTATCGTTGACATCCTTGAAATGATCGATATCTGTAAGAATGATAGAGAACTTTTTGTCGTATCTCCTTGCTCTTTCGATTTCACAAGTGAGGGATTCCTCTATCTTTCTCCTGTTGAATAAAGAGGTTAGTTTGTCTGTTATGGCAGTATTTGTCATTTCAAGTAATGCGTTGTTTAATTCTTCAGTTTTTTGATCTACGAGTTTTTGAAGCGCTTCGTTTTTCTCCAGAATCTCTTTGATGGGGTATGCTTCATCTCCTCCATGAAGGTTGGTTGGTAAAGATATATGTTTGTGTTCCATAAACCATTCATCACCTTTTTTAACCCAAACTGTTGTAAATCTTAAGTTATTTAGATTAAGTATGTGATTGCCAACATCTACACTCATGTCAAATTCACAGGCAACTACTCCTACTGTGTCTGAAATTTGGTGAAAATGTTCATTTTTAATTGTGTACTTTATGGGTGAAGATACCTCTTCGAGGTCTCTTTTGTAAAGTTTTAAAGAATCCTCATAATTATAAGAAACTTCATCCATGCCTGTGCCGAATAAACTAATGGTGGGGCTTAATATTTTGGCAGTTTTTTCAAAATCCCTCAAGGTAAGGTAGGTATGAAGATAATTGTGGAATGCTTCTTTCAGTGTCATCGTATACCTTCTTATTCACTTTGTATGATACAAAACTTTTAGTGAATATTTTTACTTATAAAACATATTGATAGTGCTGCCAATCTCATTATAAATTAATTTAGGATAAAAATCAACAGGACTTAAATAGTGTGGATGTCTGAGTTTTATATTTTAAAATAATGTATTGATTTTTTATTACAATATTATAAAATGGGAAAAAATACTGGGGTGAAACGATGGAAGTGTCATTTGAGCTTTTTGAAGATAAAAAAGCGGCTCTAATAAAGATCCCTACGAGATTGGATGCGAGTAATTCTCTGCCATTTAAGGATAAAATGAATGAATTGGTTGACAAGGGGTATGTAAACCTCCTCATCGATCTTTCCCATACAAATTTCATAGATTCCAGTGGTCTGGGTGCCCTTGTTGGTAAGATAAGCACCTGTCGTAAAAATGGTGGTGATGTGAGGTTGATCTCTCCCACTCAGCGAGTTATCGAGATACTTCAGATAACTAATTTAGATAAGATACTGAAGATTTATAAATCTGTGGAAGACGCTTTAAAGTAAATGGTTATATAAGTTTTCAGTTTCAACGGATCATTTGCAATTTTAATTATGCCTAATTAATTAACTGAATGTATATAAAGGGAAGGTTAGTGATTTTTTTAGATTAGGTATTTATTTCTTGTATTGTATTTTTTTTATTTACAATGTAGATATTTTTTGTTAAACTATAATTACAATTATGGGAGGTGTAATATGTGGATTAAAACTTTATGTGTTTCTGTGTTAACTGTTTTTCTATCTTTTTCGTTTTCAGATCTTGCCCACGCTAAAAAAACTTTTATAAAGTGGGGCGCAACATCTGTAAGATCTGGATTATATGCAAACACGGTTGCTATGGCTAAAGTTGTAAACAGTGCGTATCCTGGTGAGATCGAGGTTACTGTTGTTGAAACGGGTGGATTTGTTGAAAATCTCAGTAGATTACAGAGAAAGTCTATCCATATCGGGCCTGCTGATGCTGCTGCCGCCTATGCGAACTATTTGGGGATAATTGACTACGAAGGGAAAAAGAATCCCAACTTAAGGGCTCTCTGGGGTGGATATATCACACCTATTCATATAGTTGCTGCTGAAAAAGCTAATATAAAATCTGTGACCGGATTATCTGGGGTTGATTTTGCTATGAATCCAGGAACTACTTCAGGTAGAGTGGTGGAGCTATTTTTCAAAGCAAACAATATAAATCCTAATTACAAAATGATGGGTATCGGTGCGAGTGTTGATGCATTGAAATCTGGTGTAGTAAAGGCATGGTTTAAGGCTGGATTTAAAGATTCTGCCATCTTAGACCTTGAGTCTAATATGGATATTGTTGTCTTCGATGTTGATCAGAAACTCGTGGATAATTTCAACAAGGTTTACCCAGGGCAAGGTCTTTCTATGAAGATCCCAGCAGGACTTTTTAAAAGTGTTAAAAAAGAGCAGAATAGTCTTGCTTATGTAGTGTCCGACTTTGTTGATAAAGATCTTCCAGATGATGTTGTTTATAAGATTGTAAAAGCAGTTTGGGAGCACAGAAAGGATATTGTTACACCTCTTGCTACACTGAAAGAGGGGAATTTTGAAGATATGTTTGGGATGGCTGAAAAATATCTGAATGTTCCTCTTCATCCCGGAGCCGTAAAGTTTTACAGAGAAGTGCTCAAGGTGAATGTGCCAGCCAAACTTCTTCCTCCTGGGATGAAATAAAGATTTAATGGGGAGTTCTTCTCCCCTAAAAATAAAATGTGGAGGTGAACTATGAAAAAAAATTATTATATATCTCTAATAATCCTGGTTTTTTGTGGGGCACTTTTCGCAAGCAACATCGATGTAAAAATTACCCCTCCATCAGGTCCATCTTTAACACCCATCAGTATAGATGGTACAGGATTTAAAAGTGGTGAGGAGATAGATATAATTCTCACCCTTAATGCTGGAGAAAAAATAGGTCTCGGAACAGAGAAAGTAGATGTTATAACAGCGGATGAAAAAGGTGCTATTAGTGTGAAAACATCAATTCCAATGATGGCCAAACCTGGAACTTATAAGGTAGAAATAATCGGAAGTCAGGGAAGTTATAAAGAACTCACTTTAACTGTAACTGACAAAAAATAATTGGGTTTCATTATGAGAACATTAGAAGGGTTTTGGAAGTATATATTGTTTATCATAGTATTGGCTTGGGGTGGGTTCATTATGTGGACCTCCCTTTTGTATTCATTGCATCCTCTTCTTCAAGGTGGTATTTCACTTTCAATGGGTCTTGCGATTGTCTTTTTAGTGTATCCCATTACCAAGAAGAATGTGAATAATAAATTCTTATCATTTTTTCTGACAGGATCAGATAAGAAACCTTCTGTTATTGATGTGCTTTTTATTATTTTAAGCATTATTCCATGTTTGTATGTCATGATAAACTGGGAAACCATTGTAAGAAATCCAGGGAGTATCAACAATACAGAACTATTCATGTCAATTATGCTTGTAATCGCTCTTATCGAAGGTACGAGAAGGGCTTTGGGATGGGCAATACCTATAATGGTGATATTTTTCCTGTTGTATACTATTTATGGACCATATGTGCCGGGGAGATTTGCACATCCAGGCTTTGACTATATTGATATTATGTATCAACTCTATATGATGACAGAAGGTATCTGGGGTATGCTTACCGATATGGCAAGTAGGATAATTGCCCCATTCATCATCTTCGGACCAATACTTTTTGCAACAGGGGTTGGTAAAACTGTAATGGATCTATCAACCTTTGCTGGTGGGAAAATCAGAGGTGGACCTGGGCATGTTGCCGTAATATCCAGTTCACTTTTTGGTATGCTCAGTGGTTCTTCTGTTGCCAATGCAGCTACCACTGGATCATTTACGATACCGTTGATGAAAAGATTCGGTTTTTCGAGGGAGTTTTCATCTGCAGTGGAGGCATCTGCTTCATCTGGTGGACAGATTATGCCACCAATTATGGGTGCAGGATGCTTTGTAATGGCTGAGTTTTTAAATATCCCTTATACCACAATAATGATAGCTGGTACAATACCTGCACTTATATACTTTATCGGTATCGCTGCAGGTATATGGATAGAGGCTGGAAAAACAGGTATGGGAAAGATACCCCAAGAGCTTATGCCAAAGATGAGAGAGGTTTTCAGTCCAAATAATATTTTAGGTTTCTTTTTACCTATAGGTACCCTTGGTGTATTACTATTTATGTTTTTCCCACCTCAGGTTTGTGCTGCTTGGGCTATAGTGGTGTCGGTGGTTTATTACACATTTTTCGGTGGAAAGTTTGTAAAAGATGAGATAATTAAGCGTATCAAGGATATCTATGGCGGTTTGTATGAAGGGGTGGTTAAAGCCCTTGCATGGCTTATGGTGATGATGTCGTGTGTACAGATCGTAGTTACATTAATATCGATGACAGGATTTGGTGTAAAGGTTTCAGAGATTATTATCGATATTTCTGGGCATAATGTTTTCTTGGCGCTGGTGGCAACTATGCTGACATCGATGATTTTGGGAATGGGTATGACTACAACCGCTGCTTATGTTGTAGCTGCTGCTGTGCTTGTACCTGCTCTTACACACATGAATGTGGATCCCCTTGCTGCTCACATGTTTATATTCTATTTTGCCATCAAATCTGGATTAACGCCGCCTGTTTGTATTGCTGTTTTTACCACTACTGCAATTTCTGGTGGCAGTTGGCTAAAAGCTGCGTGGTATTCTATGAAACTGGGGATTGGTGGGTATATTATGCCTTTCTTTTTTATCTTCGTACCCCAGTACCTTATGAAGGGTGATCCATGGAGTATTCTATTCATATTTTTGGGTGCATCGGTGGCTATGTTTGCTCTTGAGGCAGGGGTATTGGGTTATTGGAAGAAGCATTCCACTCCCCTTGAAAGGATGTTATACATAGCAGGTGGTATTTTAATGCTTATGCCAGACTACTATACTTTTGTAGGATTTTTTATATTCCTTGTAGGTGTATTGTTAGAGAAATTTGATGTGCAAATTCCTATAATAGGGGTTAGAAGAACATGAACAGACGGGGCAGTAGTCCCCTCTTTTTTTTAGGGGGGGTTAAAAAAGAGATCTTATTAACACTTTTCGGTGGATTTTGCTCTTTATTTTTGGGGATGGGGATTGCAAGATTCATTTATACTCCAATTCTTCCACTAATGCAAAAAGAGTTTCTTTTCAGTGATTTTTTCTCAGGTACATTAGCTTCGATAAATTTATTTGGATACCTGATGGGTGCTTTTTCTGCTACTGCTGTTAAAGATAACTCTTTAAAGTATTATCTGTTTCGGGTCTCATTAATATTTTCAGTGGTATGTATCAGTTTGATGGTTATTGATAAAATGGTTTCATGGTTTATATTCAGATTTCTTTCGGGATTTTTTAGTGCTTTTATACTGATTTATGGATCGGATCTTGTGATAAATTATCTTATAAAATATGGATATAAGCATCTGTCGGGATTTATTTTTAGTGGTATAGGGATAGGGATGGTTCTTTCAGGCTTAACAATACCTATTTTGGGAAAGTATTTTAGTTCATCTATGATATGGCTACTAACAGGGATCCTTAGTGTATTCCCTGCTTTAATAGCATTCTATGCTGTACCAAAATCATCTGAGCAGAAGAGAGAAAACACCAATTCAGGTATTTCTGTGGGTTATAATATGCTGATAATTCTGGTTATAGTGGCTTATATGCTTGAAGGCGTTGGATATATAATAACTGGAACATTTATATCAGCCTTGACCTTTCGAGTGGAAGGGTCTGGTGCTATGTCGGGTTTGGTGTGGGTTGTAGTAGGTATTGGGGCCTCTGTGTTTACACCAATGTGGGGGATTTTAGGTAGGAAGTATGGTAATATATCTGTATTGATATTTTTATACTTTTTACAATTTATATTTGTATCGTTACCTTTGATAGAGTTTACATATAAGTATCTCTTTCTGTCTGCCTTTGGGTTTGGTGGTACTTTTTTGGGTATAGTATCCCTCTCATTTGTAGTGGCTAAAGAGATTGCAGATGTAAGAAATTCTACTTCGATCCTTACTCTATTTTTTAGTATAGGACAGATCATAGGTCCGATAGTAGGTGGATACTTAGCAGACATCAAAGGGACATTTTATTATTCTATACTTGCTGGATCGATCTTCATTTTTATGGGAGGAGCTATCATGCTGATACTATTTTTCTTGCATAGGAGGCGGTATGCCAGTCATTAATGTAAAGATGACAAAAGAGAATGGTGGTGCAACGAGTGAGCAGAAGGAGCAACTTATCAGAAAACTCACAAACGCCTTTGTGGAAGTAATGGGAAGGGGTGAAAAAACCACCGTTGTTATTATTGAAGAGGTGGAAACTGACAACTATGGGATTGGTGGTGAACAGATTACGGAGATTAGAAAAAGGGGCAAGTAATATTATAAGAATTTAAGTAGGGTTAGTTGAAGTTGACATAATAAATACCTTATGATATAATTTCTTAAACTGTGGAAGACCGGTGAGAATCCGGCGCTGTCCCCGCAACTGTGAGCTGGACGAAAGCCAATTATGACCACTTTTCTGCTGTAAGAGTTTACAGTGGGATGGGAAGGTCGGCGAGTAGGGTGAAGGCAAGCCAGGATACACAGCCAAAATAATAACTACGGAGGATAGTTGACATGAAGATCCTGTCAGAAAAGTTCAAAAAATCCTAAAATAGTATTCTCTTAAAAAATAATCATATTCTGGAGAGAGTTATGAATATCAAAGTCATCAAAAGAGATGGTCGTTTTGTATCTTTCGATAGTGAGAGGATTGCCAATGCGATCTTTAAAGCAGCAAAGGCTGTGGGTGGTGAGGATAGGCAAACTGCCGCAAAGTTAACAAAAGAGGTGGTAGGAATAATTAGAGATAACTATTCTATCGTTGGCTCTGTTTCAGTAGAAGAGATACAGGATATTGTGGAAAAGGTATTGATCGAAAATGGGCATGCCAAAACCGCAAAGGCATATATCCTTTACCGCAAGCAGAGGGCAGACGCAAGGGAAATGAAACAGGCATTTTCAGATATAGAGAATATGCTTGATGAATACTTAGAAGGTGCAAATTGGCGAATAAAGGAGAATAGCAACACTACATTTTCATTGCAGGGGTTAAATAACTTCATTGCATCATCGATAACTGCGAAATATTGGCTCAACAAGATATATCCAGAGGAAGTGAAAAATGCTCATGTGAATGGTGATTTTCATCTCCACGATTTGGGTTCGTTATCTGTTTACTGTTGCGGTTGGGATCTGAAAGATCTGTTGGTTAGAGGTTTCGGTGGTGTGCCTGGTAAAGTTGAGTCTGCTCCACCGAAGCATTTTAGAACGGCACTTGGTCAAATTGTGAATTTCTTTTATACACTTCAAGGGGAGGCTGCAGGCGCTCAAGCATTTGCCAATTTTGATACTCTGCTTGCCCCTTATGTTGCATTCGATAATCTTAGTTATGATGAAGTTGTACAATGTATGCAGGAGTTTATCTTCAACCTCAATGTGCCTACGAGGGTGGGATTTCAAACTCCTTTTACCAATCTAACCTTCGATCTGACTGTGCCAGAGATGTTTAAAAATGAAGCGGTCATTCATGGTGGTAAGATTACCGAATATGTTTATGGTGAGTTTCAAAAAGAGATGGATATGATCAATAGAGCATTTATTGAGATTATGATAAAAGGGGATGCTAAAGGGAGGATATTTACATTTCCTATACCCACATACAATATATCCAAAGAGTTTGATTGGGATAATCCTGTAGTCAAAGAACTAATGATAATGACGGGAAAATATGGGACACCTTATTTTGCAAACTTTGTAAACAGCGATATGAGCCCTGAGGATGCCCGTAGCATGTGCTGCCGACTAAGACTCGACAATAGAGAGTTGAGAAAACGGGGTGGAGGTCTATTTGGAGCAAACCCCCTTACGGGCTCAATTGGGGTGGTAACGATCAATCTTCCAAGAATCGGCTTTTTGGCAATCGATGAGAAGGATTATTTTGAAAGACTGACAAAACAGATGGAAATAGCAAGAAAATCTCTGCTCATCAAGAGAAAGGTATTGGAGCAGTACACAGAAATGGGGCTTTATCCATATTCAAAAGTGTATTTAGATAGCATAAAAAATCACACTGGGCAATACTGGAGAAACCATTTTAATACGATAGGTATCATAGGGATGCATGAGTCATTGATGAATTTTTTAGGTGTGGGGATTACGGATGAAGATGGGTTAAGTTTTGCAGAAAGAGTGTTGAATTTCATGAATGAGAAACTTATCAGTTTTCAGGAAGAGGACGATACATTGTACAATTTAGAGGCAACACCAGCAGAAGGGACAAGCTATCGATTGGCCAAAAAGGATAAAGAGATCTATCCATCGATCTATACCTCTGGTAGTATCAAACCTTATTATACCAATTCTACGCAATTACCTGTAAATTGTGGATTTGGTTTGTTTACTGCCCTTGATCATCAGGATAGGCTACAGCCTTTATACACTGGTGGAACAGTTTTTCATACATTCATAGGTGAGTCTGTGGATGATCCAGAATCGGTAAAAGCACTCGTAAAAGAGATTTCTCACAAATACAAGATCCCTTATTTTACTATCACACCAACATTTTCTATATGCCCAGTTCATGGATATTTAAAAGGTGAGCATCACTATTGTCCGATTTGCAGGGAAGAGAGAAGTTCGGAGATATTAGCCGAGTTAAATGTACTAAAAGCTCAATTAAGGAGGTAAGATTATGAATGTGGCAGAAAGAATCGCTATTTTGGAAGAGGAACTCAAAAATGTAAAGGGTTCCAAATGTGAAGTCTACAGCAGGGTGGTAGGTTATCACAGACCAGTGGACAATTGGAACGAAGCAAAACAAGAGGAGTTTGCAGATAGGGTTGAGTATGATCTCCATGCTTCCCATTGCGGATGTTGAAGAGATTTCGCTGAATAATTTTCCTGGTAGAGTAGCCTGCACCGCATTTACAATAGGATGCAACCTGCGGTGCAGGTTTTGTTATAATAGGGAGTTGGTCTTGGGTAGTTTGCCTGTGATGAATGAATGTGATGTTTGGGATAGATTAAGGAGGGTACAGACAAAGAATTTAGTAATATTAGGTGGAGAACCTTTGGTGCATTTTAATGAGTTGAAAAGGTTTCTGTGTTATCTCAAAGAGGAACAATTCACTGTGAAATTGGACACTAACGGGACTTTCCCAGATAGATTAGCAGAACTAATCGAAAATAGGTTGGTTGATTATGTGGCGGTGGATATAAAAGCTTTTAGTAAGGAGGATTTTGAGTATATCACGAGGAGCAGGGTGGGATATGAACAGTTTTTTGACACAGTAAGGGTGCTTGATGAGAGTGATGTGGATTTCGAGTTGAGATACACTGCTTGGAAAGTGCCTGATTTTATGGATTTGGAACTATTTTTTGAAAGATTGAGAACGGGTCAAAGAATAAAATTTTATGTTCAAAAGTTTATTAAAAATGAAAAGTTGTTGGATAAGAGTTTTTTTGTAGGAGAACTGTCTGATAAAATTGGAAAATTTGTTGAAATTCTAAGATATTATTGCGAACCTCATCTTAGAGGATTTTAAATTAATTTTATTATAGAAAGATAGTTTAATTAAACTTTTTATTGTTATTTTAAACAAATTGTGCTATCAATTACCCCTTGTAAAGTTAGACTTTAGAAATTTAATGGAGGATGAATATGTTTACTATAATTAATAAAACCATAGGGGATTATCTAAAAGAGATTGTGGAGAGGTATCCCGACAATGAGGCAGTTGTGTACCCTTTTAGAGGAGTTAGACTTACTTACAAAGAATTTGATGATCTCACAGATAGATTGGCAAAAGGGCTTTTGGCAAGTGGATTAAAAAAAGGGGATCATGTAGCAATATGGGCTCACAATGTGCCGGAATGGATATATCTTCTGTTTGCCACTGCTAAGATAGGTGTTGTCACTGTGACGGTGAATACCTTATACAGAGCCCACGAACTAAAATATCTTTTGCATCAATCTGATAGTAAGTATCTTTTCATGGTGAAGGGATTAAAAACCGATTATGTGGAAACAATTTACGAGATTCTGCCTGAATTGAAAAATGGTGGAACGGATCGTGTAAACAATGAAGCCTTGCCTATGCTTGAGAGGATCTATTTTATAGGTGATGACACCCCAAATGGGATGATAAACTATAATACCTTATTTGATATGGCGGGTCAAATTTCAGACGAAGAGTTAAAGAAAGTGAAAAGTACCCTTGACATGCACGATGTAATCAATATGCAGTATACTTCAGGTACCACAGGATTTCCAAAAGGTGTGATGTTATCGCATTTCAATGTGCTTAATAATGCATACGCCATTGCTTCAGGGATGAATTTTACGGAAAAGGATAGACTTTGCATACCTGTGCCATTTTTTCATTGTTTTGGCCTTGTGTTGAGTATCTTGGTATGTTTGAGTACGGGTGCCACTATGGTTCCGGTGGAGCATTTCAATCCCAAAGATGTATTAAAAACTGTCGAGATGGAGAAGTGTACTGCACTTCACGGTGTACCTACGATGTTTATATCCGAACTTAATCTACTTGAAAAAGAGCAGTATGACACATCTTCCCTTAGAACTGGTATAATGGCTGGTGCCCTTTGCCCTGTGGAAGTGATGAAGGCGGTGATGACTAAGATGAATATGAAAGAAATTACAATAGTTTATGGACTAACTGAAGCCTCCCCTGGTTTGACTATGACCAAGATCGATGATCCTATTGAAAAGAGAGTGGAGACTGTGGGGAAAGAGATGCCTGGTGCCGAGATAAAAATAGTCAATCCTGAGACAGAGGAGGAGTGTCCACCAAATGTTCAAGGTGAGCTTTGGGCAAGGGGGTACAATATCATGCGGGGCTATTACAAGATGGAGGAGGCCACTAAACATGCTTTTAGTAAGGATGGATGGCTTAGGACAGGGGATCTCGCAGTAAAAACAGATGATGGTTATTATAAGATTACCGGCAGAATCAAGGATATGATTATTCGTGGTGGGGAAAATATATATCCAAAAGAGATAGAGGAGTTTTACTATACACATCCAAAGATACACGATATTCAGGTGGCTGGTGTGTCTGACAAAAAGTATGGTGAAGAGGCGATGGCTTTTATAATTGTAAAAGACGGGGAAACCCTTACTGAAGATGAGCTGAGAAGCTATGCCAAAGGAAAGATCGCAGACTTTAAGATACCGAAATATTTTACTTTTGTAAAAGAGTATCCAATGACGGCGAGTGGGAAGATACAGAAGTTCAAATTGACCGAGATGGGGAATAAGATCTTGAAAGAAAAAGGGTTAATTTAAGGAGGAGATATGTTGGGAGACATAAGAAAAGAGGATTTTAAGATCGAGTTACCTAAATATTTCAACTTTGGGTTTGATGTTATCGACAAATGGGCAGATATAGATGATAAAATAGCACTTATATGGATAGACACAGATGGTGAGAGTTATAAAGAGTTTAGATTCTCCGATTTAAAGAAGATGTCGAACAAGTTTGCAAATATCCTGCTCGATAGAGGTTACAAAAAGGGTGATATGCTCTATGTAATGGTACCGAGGGTGCCTGAGTGGTATGCTGTGATGCTGGGTTGTTTTAAAGTTGGAGTAGTTCCCATGCCTGCACCTAAGATATTAAGACCTAAAGATATCAATTACAGACTTGAAAAATCTGAGGCGAAGGGTGCTGTTGTTTACTACAATGTCATTGATAAGATGCTGGAGGCTGATACCTCCAAACTTTCTCATAAGATGGTTATAGGTACTGAGGTTGTAGGTTGGGATAATTTTGAAAAAGCTATGGAGAAGGCTTCTGATGAGTTGATAATAGATAAAATAGAAAGAACGAGGATAGATGATCCGTTGATCATCTATTTTACGAGTGGGACTACAGATTTTCCGAAGATGGTTTTACACGATGGAGCATACGCCTTAGGGCATCAGATTACTGCGAGGTTTTGGCAGGATTTGAGAAAAGATGATGTCCATTGGACTTTAAGCGATACCGGCTGGGGGAAAGCAGTATGGGGGAAGCTATTTGGTCAGTGGTTTATAGGAACTACCGTATTGATGTACAATGCTGCGGATAGCTTTGATCCCAAGATACATCTGGAGATAATGCAGAAGTTTAAGGTATCCACATTCTGTGCACCACCAACGGCTTATAGGATGCTGATATTACAGGATTTGGCGAAGTATGATTTCAGTAGTTTAAGACATTCAGTAAGTGCAGGTGAACCACTTAATCCTGCTGTATATGAGAGGTGGCTCGAATATACAGGGAATAAGATACACGATGGCTATGGTCAAACTGAGACGGTTAATATAATTGCCACAGTTCCAGGTATGGAAGTGAAACCGGGATCGATGGGGAAACCTCTTTACAATTTTGTAGTGGATGTGTTGGATGATGATGGTAACCCCGTGAAGGTGGGAGAAATAGGGCATATCGCCTTGAAGGTAAACCCTGATAGGCCGGTAGGCTTTTTTAAGGGTTATTACAAGGATGAAGAGGCAACTAAAATTGCAATTCATGGTGATTGGTATTTCACTGGGGATAAGGCTCACAAAGATAAAGATGGTTATTTTTGGTTTGTAGGAAGGGCTGATGATGTGATTAAAACGAGTGGATATAGGGTTGGTCCATTTGAGGTGGAAAGTGCCTTACAATCCCACCCTGCAGTAGCAGAAAACGCTGTGATTGGTGTGCCTGATGAATTAAGAGGTACAGTTATAAAGGCATTTGTGGTGCTTGCTCCTGGTTTTGCTCCATCAGATGAATTAATATTGGAACTCCAAGAGCATGTGAAAAAAGAGACTGCGCCATACAAGTATCCAAGAAAGATAGAGTTTGTTAATTCGCTTCCAAAGACTGTTAGCGGAAAAATCCGCAGGACAGAGCTGAGAGAGATGGAGGAGATGAAGTTGAGGCAGGTTAATGGTGAAATCTTCACTCCGTGAAACTTTAAATCTTGAAGGGGGTATCCCCTTCAGCATAAAAAATTAGAAAAGTCTTGACAACTCTCAATTGTGTGATATTGTATATATATCAAGTGAAAATCGAGGAAATCTCTTGAAAGATTATTGAACTTTTTTAGGCTCTTCATTTGGCCGTTTAGTAAATATCGTGGAAAAATCGTTGACGAAAAATAAATAATTATGAGGTGAGTTGGTGAATTTAGACGATTTAAAGAAAAAATCCGTAGAGGAATTACTGTCTATTGCTGAGAGCATTCATATTGAAAATGCACCGAATATGCTCAGGCAGGAGTTGATTTTTGAAATTTTAAAAGCCACAAGTCAGAGAAATGGTCAGATATATGGTCAAGGGGTGTTAGAGATCTTACCCGATGGGTTTGGTTTCTTGAGATCCCCCGATTACAATTATTTGCCAGGTCCTGATGATATATATGTCTCCCCTGCCCAGATAAGGAAGTTTGGGCTTAGGAATGGTGATACGATTTCTGGTGAGATCAGACCTCCGAGGGATAATGAGAAGTACTTTGCCCTTTTAAAGATCGAGAGTATCAATTTCGATGAGGTAAAATTACACAGAAATCTTTTTGAAAACCTCACTCCACTCTTCCCTGATGAAAGGATCGATTTAGAGGCATTCCCCACACATTACGACACGAGGATAATGAACCTCATTGCTCCTGTTGGTAAAGGGCAGAGGGGGCTAATCGTTGCACCACCAAAGACAGGTAAAACGATGCTTCTGAAATCGATTGCCAATAGCATTACAAAGAATCATCCCGAGATATATCTGATTATCCTTCTCATAGATGAGAGACCTGAAGAGGTTACAGATATGCAGAGGTCTGTAAAGGCAGAGGTTGTTAGCTCTACATTTGATGAGCCTGCTTATCGACATGTTCAGGTTGCAGAGATGGTGCTTAATAAGGCAAAAAGGTTGGTGGAACACAAAAGGGATGTGTGTATTCTCCTTGATAGTATTACAAGACTTGCACGGGCTTACAACTCTATTGAGCCATCAAGCGGTAAGGTTTTATCGGGTGGTGTGGATTCCAATGCCCTTCACAAACCAAAGAGATTCTTCGGTGCCGCAAGGAATATAGAAGAGGGTGGTAGCCTTACTATTATTGCTACTGCACTTATCGATACAGGTTCGAGGATGGATGAGGTAATCTTCGAAGAATTCAAGGGTACGGGTAATATGGAGCTTCATTTAGATAGAAAACTCGTGGAAAAGAGGATCTTCCCTGCTATCGACATCAATAGATCCGGTACAAGAAGAGAAGAACTACTTCTGAAAAAAGATGAAATAAACAAAGTCTGGATCCTTAGAAGATTTTTAAGCGGTATGAATTCCGTGGATGCTATGGAATTTCTCCTCGAAAAGATCAAAGACACAAAGACAAACAAAGAGTTTTTGAATTCGATGAATAAATGAAATTGTTATATGTGACCCCTGTTGTCAATAGTGGACACGAACATCTTAAGCCACCTTCATCCCTTCA
>CAZFHX010000012.1:0-67500 GCA_964519265.1 uncultured Deferribacterales bacterium | reverse complement strand
TGATAAGCTCTACATACTCTGGTACCACCGAAGATGCACCATGCAATACTATCGGAAAACCAGGCAACCTCTTTTCCACTTCCTCAAGGATATCAAATCTCAAAGGTGGCACCTCTTCACCGGGTTTGACCTTGAATTTATAAGCACCGTGGGATGTACCAATGGATATAGCAAGGGAATCAACCCCCGTCCTCGATACAAACTCCTCCACCTGTGCGGGATCTGTATAATGGGAATGTTCCGCAGACACATCATCCTCGATACCTGCCAATACACCCAACTCCCCTTCCACAGTAACATCAAACTGATGGGCATAATCCACCACCTGCTTGGTGAGTGCTATATTCTCCTCAAAGGAGAGATGAGAACCATCGATCATAACAGAGGAGAACCCATAATCAACACAAGACTTACAGATTTCAAAACTATCACCATGATCGAGATGTAGTGCTATTGGGATCTTGCAACCCATCTCTTCAGCCAACTGCGTAGCACCCAAAGCCAAATATCTCAAGATTGTGGCATTGGCATACTCCCTTGCCCCCTTTGAAACTTGAAGAATAACTGGAGATCTCGTTTCCACACATGCCTGAATGATAGCCTGAAGCTGCTCTAAATTGTTGAAGTTGTAGGCTGGAATGGCATACTTACCTTCCATCGCCTTCTTAAACATCTCCCTTGTGTTTACCAAACCTAACTCTTTGTAGCTCACTGCCATAAAAGCCTCCTTATTTATCATTAAAAATTTTAAGGATATTTTCCTCGAAGGGAGGATAAATTACCCCTTTCTCCGTTATAAACGCAGTTATCAAACTATTTGGCGTTATATCAAAGGATGGGTTAAACACTTTTACCTCATCTAAAGCCACCTTGGTACCAAAAAAGCCCCTCACCTCAGCAGGTTCCCGCTCCTCGATCTTTATAAAACTTCCCTCTTTTATACCAAGATCAAAAGTGCTAAACGGTGCCGCAATATAAAGTGGTATGTTATGATACTTCGCCAATACCGCCAAAGAATATGTACCGATCTTGTTTGCAGTATCACCATTTGCAGCGATTCTATCTGCACCTACAATGATCTTATCAATCTTACCCAAACTCATCAGATAACCCGCCATATTATCGCAGATCAATGTACAATCGATCCCATCCTCCATCAGTTCGTAAGCGGTAAGTCTTGACCCCTGTAGATAAGGCCTCGTCTCATCCACATACACATGGATCTTTTTCCCTTCTAAAAAAGCAGACCTTATAACCCCCAACGCAGTCCCATACCCCCCTGTAGCCAATGCACCTGCATTACAGTGTGTCAGGATGTTGTCCCCACCTTCAATCAAACCCTTACCAAACTCACCCATCTTGCGGTTGATCAAAATATCTTCCTCGTGGATGGCAGTTGCCAATTTATCTAAATCAGATCCAATGGCAGACTCTCTCAGACATCTTTTAAGTGCCCACTCCAAATTTACCGCTGTAGGTCGGGTTTTTATAAGTATATCATAGATTGTTTTATCATCTAATCCACCCATTTTACCCAAAACAAACCCATAAGCCGCCACAACCCCGATGGCAGGGGCACCCCTCACCACCATATTTTTAATGGCATCTGCCACATCGTAAACGGTAAGGCATTCCACAAAACTCTTTTCAAATGGAAGTTTTCTCTGATCAAGAAGTATCAATCTATTATCTTTCCATACGATATGCGGTTCCACAAAATCACCTAAATAAACATATTTATATGCATCTCGATCTCTTTTAACTTCACCTTTGCCATATCAACATTTTCTGCACTGCAATTGGGTAGTACATACCCATAATACTTGCACCCAAACCCTTCAAAGATATGCTTTGCCCAGTCAACAACAGACTTTCCATGATCCCTATTCGGTGATCCTTGGGTGAATATGAAAAATGCTTTTACCCCTTCTTTCAACTTTGTTCTCCGATTACCATCCTTCAAACAATACCATCGATCCATAAATAGCTTGGTTTGACCCGAAACAGCTCCATAATAGTTTGGACTAATAATCACAAATAGATCTGTTTCTACAAAATCTGGCAACATCTTTGATAATTCATCATCTACCACACAAAAGCTATTATTCTTCCTGCAGGACAAACACCCCTGACACCCCTTAAAATAGATGTAGTTGATGTGAATTAGATCTACACTATACCCCTTCTCTTTAAAACTTTTCGTTAACGAATCCGCAATAAAAGCACTATTTCCATTCTTTCTCGGACTACCATTGAATATTTTTATATTCATATCAAAAACCCCCTAAAGAAAACAGTTTAGTATATATAGGTCCCGATGGAGTTAACCTGCTTTGATAAAAGGATACACCAGCAACCTGTGAAGCAAGATTGTCAAACCTCTCATTGAGTTCTCTTATTCTTTTCTTAAAAAGGTCAAAATTCTTTACATCTTTTATTCTAAAAACTGTGATATGCTCCTTAAACGGCTTCTTGTCGTATGAAACCTCCAACTCGTCCAACAACTTTTTGATCTTTTCATAATAATCTAATAATACATTAGAGTGGTATTTCAAATAGAGTATGGTCGGCTTTTTTTGAAAACTGAAGTAATCGAAACCTTTTATATCGATTTTAAAAGTCTCAAAGGGTATCTTTGCAAAACTATCTCTTAATCTATTTAGATCTTTATTAAAATTTTCAAAAAAAAACAGTGTGGAATGAAGATGCTCTTTAGATGTCAACTTCCCTTCCAAAGATTCTTTAAATCCAGTACCCAACTCAACAATCATATCTTTCAATCTATCATCCAAGTCAAGGGAGATGAAACTTCTCACAACTTCCTCAATCTCTTAATCACACTATCAAATATATATTTTGCACTTCTCTCCCTTATAACCTCTCTATCTCCGGAGAAGAGGTGCTCCTTTACCTCAACATCACCACAGATATCGATAGCAGTCCAAACAAGCCCCACCGGTTTCTCCTGAGTACCACCATCGGGGCCAGCAATACCTGTAACAGCCGCAGCGACATCGGTATTAAAAACCCTTTTGCAACCTTTGAGCATCTCAAGCACTGTTTCTTTGCTAACGGCCCCAAAAGTTTTCAATATCTCTTCATCTACCCCTAACACTGTGTTTTTTATCTCATTTGCATAAGATACCACAGCACCCTTAAATACCAAAGATGAACCTGGAATATCGGTAATCATTTTCGATAATAAACCACCTGTACAGCTTTCGGCAAAAGATATAGTCTTACCACTTTCTCTTAGCATTCTCACAAGGATGGCGGATATCGATTCATTCCCTCTACCAATGTAGTACTGCTTTAGCTTACCGATGATATTTTCTACAAAACTTTCAAATTTCGATTTATCAATACCTTTTACCCTAACGATTATCTCACCCTTTGCAACATTGATGATACACTCCAAACCATCGGGTATACCTACCTCACGGATCACCTCATCCACATCAGATTCCGGAAGCCCAGCAAATTTTATATCATCCATAAATATCTCAGGAAGACTAAACTTGCCCCTAATAAAAGGGATAGCATAATCTTCAAACATCGGTTTCATCTCATAGGGGATACCAGGAAGTGAAATAGAAAACGATTTCCCCTTCTGACATACAAAACCCATTGCCGTCCCTTTGCTGTTTGGAAGTAGATGGGCATCTTTGGGTAATAGTGCCTGCCTTTTGTGGGATTCCTTAATCGATACCCCCCTTTTTAAAAGGAGACCTTCGATATGCCGGTATGCAGTTTCGTTAAACTCCAATTCAACTCCCACAGCCTTTGCTATCGCCTCAGCAGTGAGATCATCAAAGGTAGGTCCCAGTCCCCCTGTGGTGATCAAAATATCACATTCAGAAAGGCACCTTTCAAAATGCCTAACCATCTTTTCTAAATCATCAGGCACAGGCATTATCGTTTCTACATTTACACCGATCTCATTTAATCTCTTTGCAAGGTAGGCAGAGTTTGTATCTACGATACTGCCGGTAAAAATCTCGCTACCTACGGCAACTATTGCAGACTTGATCATCTTTTACAATACCCAAATAAGTATGAGATAAACGATCAAAGCATACGCAGCAGCCACAAGATCATCCAGCATAACCCCCAAGCCACCTTCAAATCTCTCCACCAAGTTGGCAGGATAAAGCTTAATTATGTCAAAAATTCTAAACAAAACAAAAAGTATTGGTAATTTCACAATCATCGAAAAGGTGCCAAGGGGTGCAAAGAATATCAGTAGATAAAAAGCTGCTATCTCGTCGATCACCACCTCTTGGGGATCTTTCTCCTCAGATATAGAACAGTAATATTCAGATGCAAAATACCCCAAAACCAGCAACCCAATCCCAAACAGAAGAACAATAATTTTACTGAAGAAAAGATTCACTATAAAATAGAGCGGAATTGCCACCAATGTACCCACTGTTCCCGGAGCCCAGCTTGAAAACCCTGTAAAAAATCCTGTTGCCACTGTGGTATAAAATCTATCCATATAGACCTCCTATTGACTTAGTTTTTGTAAAACAGATCTTATATCGATCTTCCCCTCGTAAAAAGCCTTTCCAATTATACATCCAAACACATCAAATTTCGCAAGCTCAAATATATCCTCTTCACCCTTTAGCCCACCCGAAGCAATGATCGGAAAAGGTGAGCTTTTTGCCAACTCCACCGTAGCGGAAACATTAATACCGGTAAGCATACCATCTCTGCTAATATCGGTGTATATAACCGCTGCCACATCGTAATCTTTATACTTTTCAAGCAACTCCAGCGCGGTAAATGAGCTTTTCTCATACCACCCTTCGGTGGCAATATAACCATCTTTGGCATCCAAACCTAAGATAACCTTTTTTGGATACCTTTTCAAAGCCTCTTGAGCAAAGGCTGGATCTTTCACTATGGCGGTACCAAGCACAACAAAATCTACGCCTAAATTGAAATAATCATCACACCTTTTCAAATTCCTTATGCCACCACCCACATCTATCGACAGATTAGTATTGGAAACGATCCTCTCTATGACGGCATAGTTTACTGCATCCCCCTTTTTTGCCCCATCCAAATCCACAATATGCAACCTCTTTACACCCATATCTTCAAATTGTTTTGCAGTCCCCACAGGGTCATCAGAGTAAACCTTAAACTTATCCATATCCCCTTTTTCAAGCCTTACCACCTTCCCACCCAAGAGATCTATCGCAGGAATCAGTTGCATTGCCATTCTCCAAAATTCTTTAGTATCATAAGCCCTAATTTCTGACTCTTCTCGGGGTGAAATTGCACAGCAGCAATATTATCTCTGATAACCATTGCAGAAAAGTCCTCTATGTAGTTGCACTTTAAAATAGTTTCATCTATCACAGGGGCATAGTAGGAGTGAACAAAATACAAGAAACTCCCATCTTCCAAACCATCTATCAATGGGTGTTTGGAAACGATACTCACCTGATTCCAACCCATGTGTGGTATCTTATATCTATCTTTTTCTGGAAACCTCTTCACAGACCCCTTAAAATACCCCAAACCTATCTGCTCACCAAACTCAAAACTTTTCTCAAAAAGTAGTTGCATCCCTACACATATCCCCAAAAAAGGCTTTCCAGAAGAGATGAAATCCTTTATACCATCCACAAGACCCCTATCCACAAGTCCCTTCATACAGTCTCCAAAGGCACCAACACCGGGCAAAACAAGCCTGTCGGCCTCTTTGATCCCTTTTGAATCCGATACAATTTTGGCATTTAGCCCCAATAGTTTAAACGCGTTGTAAACGCTTTTGAGATTCCCCATCCCATAATCTACGATTGCAATCATTCCAAAACCCCTTTTGTGGATGGGATCTCATCACCTTCCATCTTTATAGCCATCTTTATACTTCTTGCAACAGACTTAAAAACCCCTTCGACGATATGGTGGGTATTTTCACCATACCTTTTGATTATGTGTAGATTACATTTGGCATTATCGGAAAACGCCTTGAAAAATTCTTTGAAAAGCTCCACATCCACATCCCCGACCTTTCCAGCATAAAACTTCACATCGTAATTAAGATAACTTCTACCACCAAAATCGATTGCAGACTCCACAAGGGTTTCATCCATTGGAAGAACGAAAAATCCGTACCGTGCTATCCCCTTTTTGTCCCCCAATGCCTCGTAAAACGCCTTACCCAAAGCGATACCGATATCCTCAAAGGTGTGATGCCAATCTATGTGAGAATCCCCTTTTGCCTTGACCTCCAAGCTAAAACCACCATGCTTGGCAAAGAGATCCAGCATGTGATCCAAAAATCCGGATCCTGTAGCAATCGACGCGTTCTTTTTTTCATCGAGATCCAAAAAAATCTTTATATCAGTTTCATTTGTAACCCTTATTATCTCAGCTTTTCTTCCCACCATTAACTCCGTTTTGAAAAATACCCTTTATTTTTACTAAATTTTATCTTAATATCAAGAAAAAATAAATAGAAATTTGAAAAAACTGGAGCCCTCGATATGAAATATATAAAAGAGGTCATAAACAACTATTCACTTACAGAGAAAGATATCCAAAATTTGATGACAATGAACAAGTTCATGGTGGAATATGCTGACCAATTTGTTGATGAGTTCTACGACTACATGATCCTCAAGATGCCTATGCCAGAATCTATGACTCCAGATGTTATTCAAAGACATCAAAATATGTTGAAGTTATGGTATAAAAAATTTTTTGAAGGCAGGATAGACAATAAATATTTAGAATACCTCATAAATATAGGCAATACCCATATCAAATACAACATCACCCAGGACATGTTTAACATAATGTCAAACTGGGCAAGACAGTGGTTCCACGAAAAGATCTTCCAGAATGTATCCGACGATATACGAAGAAAAGAGTTACTATTCTCGATGCACAAATTGATGGACATCAACAAAGATATCATTTCTGATGCTTACTACACCACAGAGATAAAGAAATACTCAGTTTTCAGATCCCTGAGGGATTTTGTAATAGCGGTAAGTGAGAGAATCGAATTCATCACACAGATGATAATCCTCTCTTTCCTGATTTTTTTAACATTGGCAGCAGCAGCATACTTCGTTTTCGACATAGTCACTCTCATGAAATTAAAACCCGATTACTTCGTCATTAAGGCATTGAGTGCCCTCCTGATGATCTGGGTTTTATCTGAACTTTTATACACCGAAATAAACATAATAAAAGGTGCAAAATTTAAGATAAGTACCTTCGTAGGTGTGGCTTTGATCGCATTTGTAAGGGACTTATTGATACTTACCCTTGAGCATTCAGGTAGTATTGAAAAACTACTGTTTATAGTTTTGGCAATTACAGTTCTTGGATTAGTATATTGGCTTGTAACAATTACAGAAACAAAAGACAAAGTAAGGAGATAGTAGATGCTAAATTTTCTTAAAAAGGTTTTCGGTAAGGATGATGATAAATATATAAAAAAGATCATGCCGATTGTGGACCAGATAAATAGCATGGAGCCTGAGGTTTCAAAGCTCACCAACGATGAGTTAAAAGAGAAAACGGCATACTTTAAGATGCTTATTGCAGAAGGTAGATCTCTGGATGATATCTTGGTGGAAGCCTTTGCAGTGGTGAGGGAAGCCGCAAAGAGAACCCTTGATATGAGGCACTTCGATGTCCAGTTGATCGGTGGATATGTACTCCACAAAGGTGCCATCGCAGAGATGAAAACAGGTGAGGGTAAAACACTTGTAGCAACCCTTGCCCTCTATCTAAACGCATTGGAAGGGAAAGGTGCCCATCTCGTAACAGTAAACGATTATTTGGCAAAGAGGGATGCCCTATGGATGGGTTCTATATACCTATTTCTTGGGCTTACAGTGGGTGTTATCCAACAGAATGCAAGTTTCATTGTAGAATGGGACAACCCACAGAAATTTACCACGAAACTCGTCCCTTGTGAAAGGATCGATGCCTATGCCGCAGATATCACCTACGGTACAAACAACGAGTTCGGTTTCGATTACCTCAGGGACAATATGAAATACAGTTTGGAGGAATACTGCCAGAAGAATCTTAACTTTGCCATCGTAGATGAGGTGGATAGTATTTTAATAGATGAAGCAAGGACACCGCTTATCATCAGCGGACCCACCGAAAGCTCTGTGGATATCTACTATCATATAGACAAGGTCATTCGCAATCTCACAAAGGACACAGACTATACGGTAAATGAAAAGGATAAGGTGGTCAAATTAACCTACGAAGGGATAAATAAAATCGAAAAGATTTTAAACTTGGACAATCTCTACGATGCCAAAAATATAGATCTACTGCACTATATAAACAACTCCCTCAAAGCCCATAACCTATTTCACAAAGATGTGGATTATGTAGTCCAAAATGGTCAGGTGGTGATTGTAGATGAGTTTACAGGCAGACTCATGCCGGGTAGAAGATATTCAGATGGACTTCATCAGGCAATAGAGGCAAAAGAAAATGTAAAAATAGAGAGTGAAAACCAAACATTAGCATCCATCACATTTCAGAATTACTTTAGAATGTACAAGAAACTTGCCGGAATGACAGGTACCGCTGCTACTGAGGCACAGGAATTTTTGGAGATCTACGGACTCAAGGTAGTACCCATACCTCCCAATAAGCCGATGATTAGGGTTGATCACCCCGATCAGATCTACAAAACTGCAAAAGAGAAATACGATGCCATCGTAAAAGAGATCATCGAAATGCATAAGAAGGGTAGACCTGTACTCGTGGGTACCGTTTCCATCGATAAATCTGAATATTTGAGTAGACTCTTATCGAAAAAATTGGTTCCCCATCAGGTATTAAACGCAAAACATCACGAAAAGGAAGCGGCAATTATAGCAAATGCCGGTGCAAAAGGTGCTGTAACCATAGCCACCAATATGGCAGGTAGGGGAACCGATATAAAGATCAATGAAGAGGTAAAAAATTTAGGTGGCTTGCATATAATCGGTACCGAAAGGCACGAATCCCGAAGGATAGATAATCAGCTCAGAGGGCGTTCTGGAAGACAGGGTGATCCCGGTTCGTCGAGATTTTTCTTAAGCTTGGAGGATGATCTTTTAAGAATCTTCGGATCAGAAAAGATATCTTTCATTATGGATAAATTGGGGATGAAGGATGGTGAGCCGATAGAGCATCCTCTCATAAACAAAGCGATAGAAAATGCCCAGAAAAAGGTAGAGGGTATTCATTTTGAGATCCGAAAACATCTTTTGGAATACGACAATGTAATGAATCAGCAAAGGCAGATCATCTATGGATTAAGAAGAAGTATCCTCTCCGATGATGAGATAGAACAGGTAATTGTAGAAGAGATACACAATCTTACCGATATCTTAATCGATGATTACATTGTAAACTCCGACGAGCCGAACTATGATGGGTTGAAAGAAGAACTTGACAAACTATTCGATATCAACAATCCCGAACTACCAAATGTAAGCAGAAAAAACACTACCCCTCTCAAGGAACGGATCATATCCCTTGCCATGGAGAAATTGAAGGAGAAGAAGGATCTCTTAGGAGAGCATTTTGCACCCGTTACTCGATTTGTTATGATAAACACCCTCGACTCCAAATGGAAAGAGCATCTCCTTATGATGGATCACCTTAGGGACAGTGTAGGGTTAAGGGGTTATGGGCAGAAAGATCCGTTAATTGAATACAAGAAAGAGTCTTTCAATATCTTCACAGATATGATGAGAAGGATATATTACGAAACAGTGGAATTGATCTTCCATGTTCAGATAAAATCTGAAGAATCTGTTGAAGAACTCAAGGAAGAGAAACCCAAAAATATCAAAGAGGAAAGAAAGGACATCTTCACCGATGAACCCGAAGAGGAGAAATCAACTCCTATCAGAAGGGATGCTCCAAAGATCGGAAGAAACGATCCCTGCCCCTGTGGCAGCGGCAAAAAATACAAAAAATGCTGTGGCAAAGATGAACATCACCCCGACAATGAGGACTAATACACCCTCTACAACCTCTACCCCATCTATCCCATCTAACCCCTCAACCCCTTCTTTCCCCTCAAACCTTCACCCCCTCACTCCTTCACCCCTTCACACCATCACACCATCAACCCCTCATCCCCTCACTCCATATCCAATCATCGAGCACCTGAAGGTAAAGGCTAATATGAACAATCTTTTCAAGATTATCATACAATTAAACATTTCAATCTGTCAAAAAATCAGGTGCTTGACCCTCATCCCCTCATTATATCATCCCTTCACTCCCTCTAACCCTTTTACCCCCTCTACAACCTCTAACTCCTCTATCCCCTCAACCCCTCTACCCCTTCACCCCCTCATTTCGTCACCCCATTTTCATACCTTTTTACTCCGAAAAACCCTTGACAACTAATTTGAAAAGATTATAATTTAATATTGTGAGGTAGAAATGATACTTGAAATATTAAAATTTCCAGACCCAAGACTTAGAGTAAAGAGTGAAACAATAACAGAATTTGACGACTCTCTAAAAAAGATCGTAGACGATATGGCTGAAACCATGTACAATGCCCCAGGAGTAGGTCTTGCCGCCCCTCAAGTGGGTATCTTAAAGCGTCTTTTCATTATCGATATTTCTAAAGAGAAAACCGATTTAAAAGTGTTCATAAACCCAACAATTCTAAAAATGGAAGGTGAAGTTTGCGATGAAGAGGGGTGTCTCAGTATCCCGGGGGAATACGCAAATGTCACGAGAGCAGCAGTAGTAGAAGTCGCTGCCCAAGATATAAAAGGTAATGAATTCATTTTAAGAGCCGAAGGACTCATGGCAAGAGCAATCCAACATGAATTAGATCACTTAAATGGCACATTATTTCTGGATAGGCTACCCTCATTTAAAAGGGAATCTATAAAAAAACATATAAAGAGAAGACAACTCGCTGGGGAATATTGATCACTAAGTATAACTTTTATGATATAATTAATATATAACCAAACAAGGAGGAAAGAAGATGGCAATTCAAGAGTTAGTAAAAAGTGCAGATTTCAAATCAGAAAAGCATGTACCTGTAATCGAGTGTCCAAATGGATTAAAAAAGGGTGAATATTGTACAATCGAAGTTTCTGTGGGTAAAGAGATAGCCCACCCCAATACTACAGAACACTACATCGGTTGGATCAGTCTTTATTTCAAGCCAGCAAGTGGCAAACCTGTTTATAATTTGGGTAGAGTAGAGTTTCTTGCCCACGGAGAATCCACAGAGGGTGCAAACAAAGGTCCAGCATACACTAATCCAGCAGCATCTTTTAAGGTAAAACTTGAAGAGTCTGGAACCCTCGTAGCAGTAAGCTACTGCAATATCCACGGTTTGTGGGAAAGCTCCGTTGATGTGACTCTGTAATACTCTGAACTAAATTTGCTCAAATAAAAGGGAGGCTAACACCTCCCATTTTTCGATTGACATTATAGAAAAAAATTATATTTATTGTATTATACTTATACTTCTTCTTAGAGGTACACCATGCCCATAAGCGTTATGACCTACAGAAAAATGGAAACCCTCCCCCCAGAAATGAGAGATGTTTTATTGTCCATGCTGGAAGAACTCGATAATTCTGTAAAAAAAGAGGATTTCAACGAATTAAAGCTCGTTGTGGCCGAACTTGCCGAAGCACAAAAACGCACTGAAGAAAGATTAGACTCCCTTGCTAAAAAGGTTGAAGAATTAGCCGAAGCCCAAAGGTGTACTGAAGAAAGACTAAACAACCTCGTTGAAGCCCAAAAACGCACCGAAGAAAGATTAGACTCACTTACTAAAAAGGTTGAAGAACTCGCCGAAGCCCAAAAGAGAACCGAAGAGGAACTAAAAACCCTCGTAAAAGAACACAAAAGAACAAGGGAAATTCTCGGTGGTCTCTCCGACATCGTAGGATATGGTATAGAGGATCAGATAGCACCTTTTGTATTCGATTTTGGGAAAAAAGAATATGGAATAGATGTACTTAATATCACGAGAAAAAATCTCGTTTACCCCGATGGCAATTACGATGAGGTAAACATATATGCAGAAGGGGTAAAAAATGGTGAAAAGGTTTATCTCATAGGTGAATGTAAAACGAGACCGGGGAAAAAAGATATAGATAAATTCTACGCAAAACTGATGCGGATAAGAGGTTTCCTAAATGCCCCTGTATATCCCTTTTTCGTTGGTTATGTATACCATCCCGAAGTTGAACAGTATCTAAATGAAAAATACCCCGATCTTAAATATCTAAAATCGATAGACTTCTTTGTCAATTACAAAAAAAGATGGGATTAAAAATAGAGTGGATTAAAGATGCAGACCTTTGATCTAATAAAGGCTTGCCGAACCCTTTTCGAGAATTATGATTATATCGATTCGAGTTTTTTTAAGAAAATCACCATCGAAGATGTAAAATCTGCTTATAAAAAAGCGGTGTTTAGATACCATCCCGATATGTTTATTGGCTATCCCCAAGAGATCTTGGATGAAAAAAAACAACACTTCGTAAAGGTGGTAGAGTCTTACGAACTCCTTATAAAGTATATCTTAGGTAGAGATTCGAGAAAGAATTACAATGCTTCCACCCAAGAATCTCAAAACACAAAACAGCAAGCTCGAGAAACAACATCGTACAACCACCACGGTAGGTATATTCCCAAACGAAATCTAAAATTCTCAGAATTCCTGTATTACCACGGCGTAATAGACTGGGATACATTCATAAAATCTATAAATTGGCAGAGGAAACAGCGAGACAGAATAGGGGAAATCGCTATAAGATGGCGCTATATCGATTACGATGGATTAGAATTTGTATTGCAGAGCAAAAAACCAACCCAACTCACAGGGGAAATAATGCTAAAATATAGTATTGTAACACCATTTCAGTTGAAATCCCTTCTTTACCAGCAGAGAAAAGAGCAACCTAAAATAGGTGAGTACTTCATCATAAATAGAATTTTATCCCCAAAAGACCTAAATTACTACCTTGGCTTACATCAGATTCACAACGAAAAATTCCCTCCATCAACATAACCTACCACCTACCCTTTTGAGCTACCTCCATAATATGCCCGGGGATCTTTTCAAGGGGCAATACCTTCATCACACCCCCCAACTTGATCGCTTCCTTTGGCATACCAAAGACAACGCAACTTTCCTCATCCTGTGCTATTGTATATGCTCCAGCATTCTTAAGTTCGAGCATCCCTTTTGCTCCATCATCCCCCATCCCTGTCAAAATCGCTGCAATTGCATTTTTCCCCACATAATTTGCCCCCGATCTGAATAAAACATCCACCGATGGTCTGTGCCTGCTCACAAGAGGTCCATCTTTGACTTCCACATAGTATCTCGCACCACTTACCTTGATCAAAAGGTGCTTATTTCCCGGTGCAATTAAAGCCCTGCCGGGTAATACATTATCACCATTCTCAGCCTCTTTCACACTTATCTGACATAGAGAATCCAATCTCTGGGCAAAAGATTTTGTGAAGTTTTCTGGCATGTGTTGAACTATGACAATACCAGGGCAATTTACTGGGAATTGCTCTAAAAATACTCTCAACGCCTCCGTTCCCCCTGTGGAAGCACCTACAAGAATGACCTTTTCTGTTGTCTGAAGGTGCATCTTACTTGTTTTATAAGGCTCCACTACATCAGCAGAAAGCTTGGGTTCTACAGGTTTTTGGGAAGCACTACTTATCTTCAACTTTTTGACATTAGCCCTGGCTGCAGCCTTGACAGTGTCCAATACTATTATTTTGGACTCCTCTAAGAAAACCTTGACTCCTATCTTCGGCTTTTCAATGATATCGATGGCTCCATATTCAAGAGCCTTTATCCCCTCTTCTGTATTTTTTCCTGCGATACTCGAACAGATTACAACAGGTATCGGATGTTGTGCCATCAACTTTCTTAAGAATGTCAACCCATCCATCCTCGGCATCTCTATATCGAGGGTAATCACATCTGGCACAAACTCCTGCAACCTCTCCGCCGCCACATAGGGATCCTGAGCAGTCTCCACCCTCCCTATTTCAGGATCGCTTTTCAAGATATCAACAAGGGTTTGTCTTACAAGGGCAGAATCATCAACCACAAGCACATCAATCTTTTTCATATCTGCCTCTCTTTAAATAGATAGATGGCCCTATCCTCTTCAATGGTAAACTATTTTCATGTACCGTTTCAGAATGCCCCAAAAATAGGAATCCATTATCCAAAAGGTGATTTGTCAGTTTTCTAACTATCTCTAACTGATCCTCTTTACTAAAATATATGAGAGCATTCCTGCAAAAAATAATATGGAACTTTTCATTCACATCGTAAACCTTATCCATGAAATTCAACCTCTTCAATTCCAGCTTCTCCCTGAGAGGTCGAACTACTTTCACAAGCTGTTTTGAAGGATCCTTGCTTTTTAAGAAATATTTTTTTAAGATATGCTTAGGAATATTCATTACAGTATGCATCGGGTAAACAGCTTCCCTCGCTTTCCTCAAAACAGCAGTGGATATATCGGTACCAAGCACTTCAAAATCTAATATTTCTGGATACTGTGGGCATGTTTCAGATAAAACGATCAAAATAGTATAAGGTTCTTCACCGCTGGAACAAGCGGCACTCCAAACCTTCAGTTTATTGATCCTGCCAAATTTCTCCACAATATACGGTATCGCCTTCTGTTGTAAAAATATGAAGTGATCATTCTCTCTAAAAAACTCTGTTTTATTGGTAGTTACTACATCGATAAGGTTTATTACCTCATCTTCCCCTTCCTTTGTGTTGAAAACATAATCTAAATAATCTTTGAAACTTGATATATTTAATGCCCTCAGCCTCTTTCTAATTCGGCTTTCAAGCATCACTTTTTTAGTCTCAGGCATCTTGATGCCGCAATGGGACTCAATGAAATTCCTCAAAAGTTCAAACTGCTTGGGACTGAGGGTATCTTTGTATATTTCAAGCATTATTTATCAATTGGTTGTTCCACTTATCTCCTTTATCTCATCTGCAGAAAAAACTCTATCGATATCAAGGATTATGACGAATTCACTATCTTTCTTTGCCATACCTTGTATAAAATCGATATTGAGATTTAGACCAATGGTGGGTGCATCCTCGATAGTATTTGCATCAAATTCCACAACCTCTTTAACGGAATCAGCCAAAATGCCCACAGTGGTCTTAGTACCATCGATATCTACCTCAACGATGATAATACAGGTATCGATAGTTTTCTCTGAAGGTGGCATCCCAAACTTCATCTTCAAATCAACCACAGGGGCAACATTACCTCTTAAATTTATCACACCAAGCATATAATCGGGAGTACGGGGAACTTTTGTGATTTTAATATATTCCAACACTTCTTTCACCGATTTTATATCAAGGGCAAAGATCTCGTTGTTTAAAGTAAATGTAAGAGCTGTGATAGTGCTATTTCCATCTTTTATTTTATCAGAAACCATAAGACCTCCAGCATATAATAAGGGGGATAATACTTCCCCCTATTCATTAAAAGCTTTCAAACTCGGTATCATCATCTAAATTGAGTTTAACACCCGACTTAGATTTATCTGGCTTTGATTCTAATGCTTTATTGCTATTTTTAACATCTTTCTGTTGCATATGAGCGATCTTTGGGACATTCTTCTTTTTCATTGCCAAGTTTCTTGAGGATGATGCATCATCCAATTTGAAGAACGCCATAGTATGCTGAAGCTGTTCGGCTTGTGATGCCAGCTCTTCCGAAGTGGATGCCATCTCTTCAGAAGCAGAGGCATTCTGCTGAATTACCTGATCGAGTTGCTGAATAGCCTTGTTTATCTGATCAACACCTGAAGCCTGCTCTCTACTTGCCGCACTGATCTCCTGAACCAACTCTGCAGTTTTTTGGATATCTGGGACCAATTTTGCAAGCATCTGACCAGCCTGCTCTGCAATCTGCACCGAAGTCCCCGAAAGATTACTGATTTCAGCGGCTGCAGCCTGGCTTCTTTCAGCCAACTTGCGCACTTCACTGGCCACCACGGCAAACCCTTTACCATGCTCACCAGCCCTTGCCGCCTCAATCGCAGCATTGAGAGCCAAGAGATTTGTTTGTCTTGCGATCTCTTCTATGATCGATATCTTGGAAGCTATCTCTTTCATCGCTTTTACAGTTTCTGCTACTGCCTCACCACTCTGCTTTGCATCCTCAGCAGCCTTTATAGAGATCCGTTCTGTGGTTTCGGCATTTTCTGTATTCTGTTTGATATTGGATGCCATCTCCTCCATTGATGATGATGTCTCTTCCACTGATGCTGCCTGCTCAGTAGCACCCTGAGAAAGCTCCTGAGCAGATGCACTAAGCTCTTGACTACCAGCCGCCACATTATCCGCCACAGACTTCACATCGGAAACGATCTCTTTTAGTTTGTTTACCATCTTCTTCATAGATTCCATCAGGATACCCATTTCATCCTTTCTATCCACTTGGATATCTATGTTTAGATCACCATTGGATAACTTATCCAACTTCTCAACAACTTCATTTACAGGTTTTGTTACGCTTCTTGTCAGTACAAATCCTAATATAATTGCAATTATGATAGCAATAACTGTAAGTATCACAGAAATGACCTTACTGGTAGCCATCACTGAAACAATTTGTTCATATCTCAGTTGATTCCTTTCTTCCTGATAAGCCACGAGATTATCAAGAGCCTTCAATACTTCTCTCGTTTGCGCTCTTGATTTCTCCATATAAAGTTGTAGAGCTTCTTTTTCATGTCCTTCCATTAGTAAATTAAGCACTTTCGTATTATTTTCTGTCACAACATGTAATTTACTTGTCACCTCTTTGATCAAGTCCCAACCTTTTGTGTCTTCTTTTGGGGTAAGTTCTTCGATCTTCTTTTGAGCTTCAACACATTTTGGTCTATGTTCATTTATTATTCGATTTTTCATCGACTCCCTTTCTTTAGGGTCTACGAGAAACATTGTCCTTATAATTATTACAGATTCTCGAAAATTATCTATCCAAATATTTGCCCATTTTGCCCGTTCATTATTTACCTTAACAATTCTATCAACTTTCTCCATTACATCTGCCTGTTGCACTATGGAATAAACAGAAAGACAGATTATCACAACGATCATAATACTAAAGCTCAATGTCAGCCTTGTCCCTATCTTCATATTTTTTAGCATAGACTACCTCCTATATATTTTTTTTATTCTTTATTTCCCCATAAAGTTTTAAAAGCTTTGGTATATCCACAATCAAAGCAACTGATCCATCACCTAAGATGGATGCACCACTGAAATATTCCACATTTTTATATAGACCACCCAAAGATTTGATAACAGCCTGAACCTCACCATGTATCTCTTCCACCACCAAACCTAATCGAAATTCTGAATAATCCACAATAACTACACTGTAATTCTTTTTCTTTTCTACAGATAAACCGAATAAATTGTGTAAATCTATATAGGGTAATATCTGACCTCTAAGGGAAATATACTGCCTATCCGATTTTTCGATATTTTCCGCACTAATATCGATACATTCCACCACCATATTGAGAGGAAAAACAAACTTCTCTCCACCCACTTCCACCAGAAATCCATCTATAATGGCAAGTGTAAGAGGTAATCTTATCCTGATCGTTGTGTATTTACCCTTCACAGAATCGATGGAAACAGTGCCGTGAAGTTCCTCTATATTTCTTCTGACCACATCCATACCAACACCCCTACCAGAGATGTTGGTCACCTTTTCTGCTGTGGAAAATCCTGGTTCAAATATAAGGGAAAACACTTCCGAATCAGACATGTGCTGATACGATTGGATAAGCCCCATTGCAATAGCCTTCTGCCCTATCTTATCCCTATCAAGCCCTTTTCCATCATCAGTTACCTCGATGACTATATTACCCGAATCGTTGTAAGCCTTTAAAATGATTTTCCCTTTCGGATCCTTACCTAACTTCAACCTCGTTTCGTAATCCTCTATACCGTGATCTATGCTATTTCTGATGAGATGCACGAGAGGATCGTTTATCTTTTCTATGAATGTCTTATCCAATTCGGTTTCTCCACCAATGATTTCAAGTTCGATATCCTTTCCAAAATCTTTGCCCAAATCCCTCACAAGACGCTTAAATTTATTGAAGGAATCCCCTACGGGAACCATCCTGAGTTCCATAGAGTAATCCCTGAGATCGTTTACAAGCCTATAAAGCGTTGATGAAAATTCATCCAATTTCGAATCCTGCAAATACTTTGCCCTTTGTAAAATACCAGATGTGGTGGTAACGAGTTCCCCAACGATATTGATCACACGGTCTAATTTCTCTGCATCTACCCTAAGGGTTCTCTGTTCTGCCGTTTTCTTCTCTTTGATCGCCGATTGCTTTTTCAGTGCCGCATCCAATATCTGAGGAGAGATCTTTTCTTCTTCTACCAATATCTCCCCAAGCTTCATCTGAGGCTCTGCCTTCTTTTGATAATCGAGGATCTTCTGCAACTCCACCTCAGACAAAGTGCCAGATCTTACAAGAATTTCCCCAATCAGTTCATTATCTTCGGGCAACTCATTGATCAACTTTATATAATCATCGATCTTCGATTTTGGAGGCATTATGGATACTTTGCAATCATCGATAATATACTCAAACACATCGGCAATTGCTTGTCTATCATGCTCTGTATCCAAATCAATCTCAAATCCATAATAGCACTTTTCGGGGTCAAGCTCTTTGTAATTAGGGGAATTTATCAATGTGAATATATTTACAACTTTACCAAGCTTACCCAGATAAGAAATAAACGAATACGGGTCCATCCCCGACATAAAGAAATCTTGACCGAATCTAAGGGATATATGCCAATAATTGGAGGATACCCTATCACCATCTTCCTCTTGGAAAAAGATTTCATCTTCAGACTCTTCCTCTTTCTTAACCTCTTTTGCAATCTCTTTTGGAGCACTCGACAAACGGTTGAGTTCCTTTAAAATCTGATCCCCTCTCACCTTCAATTCATCGCTCTGATCTGTACCTTCTACTTTTATATAGTCCAATATATCATTTAAGAAATCTTTGCATTTGAGAAATAGCGATATCAGATCCGAATTCAATTTCACATTGCCATTTCTCACATCATCGAGAAAGTTTTCAAATTTATGAGTAAAACTTTGAACATAATCAAAACCCACAACCCCAGCGGAACCCTTAAAGGTATGCATAACCCTGAAAAGCGCATTGAGAGCCTCAGGATCATTCATATCCTGCTCAAGGGTGAGAAGACTCTCCTCGGCCGATGCCAAGAGATCCGTACCTTCTTCAATAAAAACCTCTTTAGGATCGATACTCATCTAAAGCTCCAAGTTATATGTGCTACAAAAATTTTTTATAGGTTCACTCAATCCAATAAATTCCACCATAACTCCACTCCGCCTCAAATCCCGCAAAAAGGTATATAACAGTTGGAATCCAGCACTATCGATCTCTGCAACCTCTGTAAAATCTACCTTTACCCCCTCTTCCACTTCTACCTTATCCAAAACCGATTTGGTATCCGATACATTATGAATCGTAATAGATTCGGAAAACTTTAGTAAAATCTTCCCATCTTCACTCTTGATCTCAGTCACCATAAGTGACCTCCTTTAAAATCAATTCACTAAGGCAATATCAGTTTCTCTATCGCTGCCGTGATCTGTTCTGGCTTGAAAGGTTTTACAAGCCACGCCTTTGCTCCAGCAGCTTTACCTTCCATCATCTTCGACTGCTGAGATTCCGTGGTGAGCATCATCACAGGGGTGAACTTGTGTTCAGGAAGTTTCTTGAGTTCCTTTATAAATGTAATACCGTCCATTACAGGCATGTTGAGATCTGTAATGATCAGGTTTATTTTTTTGCCCTTAGCTTTGTCCAAAGCATCTTTTCCATCCTTTGCTTCCATCACTTCATACCCCATCTTTTCCAAAGTCATCTTTACCACCTGCCTCAGAGAAGCAGAATCATCTACGATCATGATCAATTTTTTCATATACTTTTAGACCTCCATCTCAAAAGAATACTAAGTTGTTTTCATCTGTTTTTTTACTTGCCTTTTTGTTTTTACTTTTAAAACTGTCGTGTGTGTCCCTCTGTTTTTGCATTACATAGTGCTTTTTAAATTCGTTTATATCAAATTCAGCTATCTTGCTCAAACTCTCCAATAGATTATCCTTTTCTAAATCCACCTCACTCAAAAGTTTGTTTAAGCTTGCATAGATCTCCTTGATCTTCTCCATCTGTTGCCTTGTGATATCTTGGAACTGAATGTTCGCCAAAAGCTCCATCACCTTAGAATTGACCTCGCTACTACTGTCTGCCACCCTTCTGATTATCTCCTGATTCATGTGGTCCATCAATCGATAACTATCCGCCACAGAGCTAAGCTGTGTTTCGAGCCTTGATAAAAACTCCTGCTTTTCGCTACTCACCTTCTTATCCGTTTTTATAGCCAACTTCGACTTTATATTCGAAGCCATGAGATTCACAGCTTTTTCGATCTCACTTGCCGCATTGTTAGACTTTATGGAGAGTTTCCTCACCTCATTTGCAACCACCACAAACCCTTTACCAGCCTCCCCAGCCCTTGCTGCCTCTATGGATGCATTGAGTGCCAATAGGTTCGTCTGCTCGGCAACATTTTTTATCAACTCCACCAGCGATGCCAATTCTTTGGCATTATTTTGTAAGATGGAAACTATATCCATATCCTGCTGGATCTCTATTTTCTGATTTGCAATGAAATTCTGCAATAACTTCAATGTCTTTTCATTATCCTCTATATTTCTGTTTGTTTCTTTGGAGAAATCATCAGATTTTGCTCTCAAACTCTCTATTTCATTGAGAAGGTTGTCCGTAGCCTCAGAAATAGACTTCGCATACTCCATGATATCAAAAGCAGCTTTATCAGTATTGTTGATAATGTCATCTATATGGGCAGATGAGAGTTTATTTATCTCTATCTCTTTATCAAAGGTTTTCTTGATCTTGATCCCAAGCTCATCGATGTAATCATTTATCTCAGTGGTGATCTTTTGTTCAAAATCTTTAAATCTACCAAACCTTTTCCTCATAAAATAGATGTTTAGCAAGATGAAAATAATATAAGAGAATATCACAGCCAATAAGCCGTTTAAAATATCATGTACAGATTCATTCTTGATACCAATCACTTCTATGAGGTAATGAAAAACATAATACCACGGATAATACAATACAGCAACAACCAAAAAGGATAAAACCATTAACTTAGGAGTAAATCTCTTATAATATGCATAAAAGTCATTTATAAGTTTTAAATCAAACTTTTTCATCTCCACCTCTATTATAGTACATTCGGATAGATCTACTAAAAGTTTAGTACTAATCTTATTTTATCAACATTCATCAAAATTGCAAATCAATTATTTGGATTTATTTATTCTTTTCAATCTAATCTCAAAACTTGTTGTAAACATTACAATTTTTCTCCCCAGCTCACCTCCCACATCGTAATTTACAATCTTTATTTTACTCTTTTCGAGTTCCTCAAAGGCGATTTCGATATTTCTCTGACCAACATTTAGAATGCTACTCCTCTGTGTTACTACCTCCAACACTGCAGCACCACCGAATACTTTTGCCTGTAGAGTGGACATATTTGCCCCCAATTCCTTCATCTTTTGCAAAAGTTTTGGTATCGCCACATTGCCATACTTTGGGGTAGGCAGTCCTTCACCATTCCAAAGAGGTAAAAGATAATGGTTCATCCCCCCTACTTTTGTAATGGGATCCCAAAGGCACACTGCTACACACGATCCCAATATCGTGGTGATCTCCGATTCCTCCTGCGAAGCGAAGATCGTACCCGGCAATAAAAAATGACTCTGCATCAAAAGATCTCCGTATCATCGAAGAAGAATTCGTTGCCTTTAGACGAGGTAACCTCAGACTCAGGCATAGATGGTAAAAATAATGCTATTATAGTTTTTCCTTCATTCGATGACACATCCAATCTGCCATTCATAAACTCCAAAAGCATCTTGGTCACTGCGATCGACAAATTCTTTTCTCTGCTACTCTTGTACGAATCCACCCCTGTTGATAGAATCTCCATAAAATTCTTATTTATATCCTCATCATCAAATTTATTTCCTGTATCTGAGAAGATGATATTCAGATTGTTATTCGTCATCCAAACACTGATCTCTATCTGACTACCCTCTTCTGAATAATAAATCGAATTATTTAGTATATTCATGAACATCAGTCTAAATTTTTCTGCATCGGTGACAAAATCTGCATACTCATCCAAAATTTTCAAATCTATCGTAAGATTCTTTTCATTTATTTTCAAACTAAAAAGATCTATGATGTCTATCAAAAAACTCTTTATCAAGATCTTGTCAGATTTTAGTTTTATCTCCCCTGATTCAAAATCTGCCGCAGTAAAAATATTCAAGCATTTATGATACACATTCAAAGTCTCTTTAAACATAATACTGATATATTCTTTTATCTCATTACATTCAAAATTAGATTTTACGATATTTGAAAGTATCAAAAAAAGCGTAGTTATGGGATCCATCAATTCATTTTTCAGATTTGATATGAATGACTGCTTAAAAGACTCGCTTTCGATAAGTTTTTCATTCATATCCTTCAATCTTTTATCCAGTGCCCTTATAGCTTGAATTAGTTGCTCTTTTTCATCGTTTGTTCCTGTCATATATCACCTCAGTTTATACTTTATTTCTATTCTGAAGATAATTTTTTATTTCAGATTCCACCTCTCTCCATTCCGAAAGAAGATCTCTCAAACCTTTACAATACTCATCATAATTTGATGCTTTTTTATAAATAAACTCTGCTGCTTCAGCGATTTTACTAAACCCTAAAGAAAGAGCTGCACCTTTAATCTTGTGAGCCTTGGACTTTATGCTACTCACATCATTACTTTCTATAAATTTTTTCAAATTTTCAAGATATTCTGGAAATTGTTCGATAGACTGGGAAAGCATTATAGCCATGATATTCTCTGGTATATTGTTATTTTTGTAAAATTCATAATCAACAACATTGCGATCGAGTTTTTTATTCTCATCGGAAACCATCTCTTTTATCCCTTTGTCCAAATACTTTTGTAGAATCGAGGTAAGTGTTTCCAAAACCACAGGTTTACTGAGATAATCTGTTAATCCAGAATTTTTACACCTGTTTATCTCCTCTTTTTCAAAATTTGCCGTTACTGCGACTATTGGAACAGGTGTTAACCCCATTTTCGACTCGAATTCCCTTATATTTTTAGTTGCCTCGTAACCATCCATAATAGGCATCTGTAAATCCATAAAAACGATATCAGGTTTGTGCAACTTGTATTTCATTACACCCTGCTCCCCATTCTCAGCCTCAATGATCTCGGCATGGGGCAATAATGTGGATAAAAGAGTTTTAAAAAAAAGTCTATTCAGATCCACATCCTCTACTATCAAAACCTTATAACCAGCACTTACACCATCTATCGAAGTCAGCTTAAATTCATCGTAATCATCTTCCACTTTTTGATTTTCTTTGATATCCTTCAATAATCTCACAAGACTCCAATAGGTAATTGGCTTTTCAAAGAAGAAGATATTGCCGAATGACAAAAGCTTTTTCATATACTCTACATCGTCTAATTTGCTGTATAGGAAAATAATGGGAGTATTTTTGACCAAACTACTCAACTTATCCCAAAAATCCTGCTCATTACTTAAAATCACGCTTTCATCTATAAAAACATAATCTACTTCCATCGAAAATAGCAGATTAAATAGGTATATCTGATCAGAAGTCATATCTGTATCTATATTTTGATTATTCAAATACCTTTGCAAGATATGAGAATTTCTATTATCTTCCGAAAAGATCAAAGCAGTACAGTGCCCACAAATCAAATCATACATTTCTTCTTCATTTTCGATTTTTTCCACAGGCAGATTGAAACAAAACTCACTCCCTTTTCCCTCTTCAGATAATACAGTAATATCTCCATTTAATACATCGGCAAGCTTCTTGGATATGCTCAAACCCAACCCTGTGCCCCCGTATCTTCTTGAATAGGAGTTGTCAGCCTGTACAAAAGGTTTGAAAAGATCGGGTAGTATCTCTTTCTTTATACCTATACCTGTATCCCTCACACAGAAGGCAAACTTATACACTCTATTTATGTACGAAAACTCCACAGACAACTCCACAAAACCCTCTTTTGTAAATTTCGTCGCGTTGGAGAGTAGATTAAGCAATATCTGCTTAACCATTTTACCATCGGTATAGATATACTTTGGTAGATTCACTGGTGTAGAGACTATCAAATCTAATCTCTTTTTAAAAGCGGTGTATTTTACGATATCCAGCACATTATCTATGAGTTCATAAAGATCGACCTTTTCTATATTTACATTATACTCCTCCGCCTCTATCCTTGAAAAATCCAAAACATCGGATATGATCGACATAAGAGTATCAGAGGCAGACTTTATATGTTTAAGATACTTTTTCTGTTCATCACTCAATTCTGTATTCATCAAGAGATTTATAAACCCAATGATAGCATTAAGTGGAGTCCTTATCTCATGGCTCATATTGGAGAGGAAACGCGATTTTGCCACACTTGCTTCCTCTGCTTTCCTTTTCTCCTCTTCAAGCTGTTTTAATATCCTATTCTTTTCGTGTACATCAATGAATGCTCCAACAATACCAGCTATCTCACCATTTTTATCCCTAAAAGTGCTTTTATAAAACTCCACATCCCGAAACTCACCATTTGCATTCTTTATCTTGTATGAATATGTCTGCTTACCTGGATTTTTCAGTAGTTCTAAATCGGTATCGTAGTATTTTTTGGATAAAAACTCAGGATATAATTCTGCGGTAGTTTTCCCTCTGACCTGTTCCTTTGTTAATCCCAAAAATTTGACAAATTCATCATTTACATCTATGTACCGTAAATCCTTATCCTTGTAGAATATAGGTATAGGAACAGTATTAATTATTGTTTCAAGAAGAGTTTTTTGCTCTTCCAGAAGTTTGGCAACCTCTTTTAACCTATCGTCCATACTTACCTCTTAAGAATAATATTACCACAAAAATTTTTTTTTACTAATTTCTATTGAAAAATAATTCTGTTTAATTAAAATATTTCTACAGCAATAAAAGAGAGGAGGTTGGCATGTATATTGAAGGGCTTGAACCGAATGTTGTAATCACTACTTCTGGTAATGATATTATGGTGGGAGGAGATGTAATAAATATTACAGATTACAGGCTCATCAAAGAAAGTGTCATGAATGTACTCGGCAACAATGGTAAGTATGTTCATCTCATATTCACCGATGCAGAATCCCTCACATCATCCGTTATCGGTTTTCTTTTGAAACTCGTCCAAAAGGACAATGTAGAATTAAAAGTATCCGTTAGAAAAAGTAATCTTTATTCACTCATGGAGATATTAGGACTTGTAAAAATATTCAATGTATCGATGACCTAAAATGAGTGAGGTCTTCAGGTACAAAGAAACCCCTACACTGCTTAAAAATATCAAAGCAGTGCTCGTGGATGATGAAAAGCTCACCGTTAGAGCGCTGAAGATGTATCTTGAGTCTTATATAGATGAGATCTTTGCCTTCAGCAATCCAAAAGATGCAATAGAATTTATCGAAGAAAATCCCATCGACCTTCTTATTTCCGATTTCTGGATGCCAGAGATAAACGGTATTGAAGTGATAAAATATGCGAAAGACAGATACCCCGATGTAGCCACTATTCTCCTCACCGTAGATCCCAATCTACCAGGTTTTGATGTGGTAAATTCTGGTGTTGATAAATACCTGAAAAAACCAGCCATAGGAAACAGTTTATTATTAGCCATTGAAAATGTGTTAAACAAATTTCTTATAAAGAAGATCATCATAGAAAACCAGAAAAAAGACTTGGAACTGATGAGATTAAAAGAAAAATATTCCATTTATCAACAAGAAGAAGCCTACAGAAAACAGCTACACCTGATAAGAAATGACTTCTCCCTCTCGAGTTGTAAAAAGAATTTCATCATAGGGGAGGAGTATTTTTATTTCAAAACCTCCTACAAACCCTTTGAAATCCTTAGTGGTGATTGCTACTCTATTAGAGAAATTGGTGAAGATGAGGCATTTATATTTGTAGTGGATATTATGGGAAAAGGTGTCTCTGCTTCAGTCACAGCTATTACCTCCACAGCATACCTAAATCACTTAGCAAATACCGTTTCATCAACATATAAAGATAAGTTGGAATGGATTATAAAAAAATTCTTGAAATTCATCAAACCTATCTTACTTGATGAAGAGATCATCTGCGGTATCTTTGCCACAATGTGCTGTAAAGAGGAAAAACTCAGATTTACAAACTTTTGTATGCCTCCAATATTTTACGAAAAAAACAATACTGTGGAATATATCGTAGCAGAAGAATTACCCATTTCCAAAAGGACGAATACATTTAAAATAAATGAGTTGGACTTAAAAGATGTGGATAAAATACTAATCACTTCAGATGGAATAGTTGAATCTAAGACTTTGGCAAACAAACCATACCTTCTCAACATTAAAACAGACCTGCTAAAATCGTATTCTCTTCAATCATTTATGGATTTAGTTTTATCAAGTATCACCAAGATTCCAGATGATTCTACCATTATCTTTTTAAAAAGATGTGGATTAAGTGGGTGTTTTAATAAAGAATTTGTAATAAATTCTGATTCAGTAAGCATAGATAGATTTATAAACAACTTACATCAACGATTAAAGAAATTAAAGAAAAAATGCCATTTAAAGGAAACCATACCAGTAATCCTTTCAGAACTCCTTACAAACGCTCATGAACATGGAAACTTGGGTATATCCTCAAAACTGAAGGATCAACTCATAGAAAAAAATGAATACGATAATTATGTTTCAGAAAACGAGAAATGTATCACCAGTAAAATAATTATTAAATTTGCCATCTCTTTGTCGAAAAAAGAGCTTTATATAATCGTTGAGGATGAAGGGAAAGGCTTCGACAGAAGGTTGAGTGAAAATAATGAGGAGAAATTCTTTTCTGGATATGGTATGAAGATCATAAATATCTATGCAAAAGATTTCTTTTACAACAACAAAGGCAACAGCATCGCAGTGATCATAGATCTAAACCAATCACCCTAACACACCCCCTCTACTGCCTCTGCTACTCTTAACCCTTCTATCCCCTTTAACTCTTTCAAAAAGTTATTGCGAGCGAAGCGTGGCAATCTAAAAAACACTGGACTGCTTCGGCACTTTCAGTGCCTCGCAGTGACACCAATCACCTCACCCCTTCTTCCCTCAATCCACCACTATCGTATCATACACAAACCTTATGAGATTGATCAATCTCTTTGGATCAAAAGGCTTTGGTAGGAAGAAAAATCTCTTATTAAAATCGGGATCCTTTTTGAGATCATCCTTAGGGTATCCACTCACAATAATGGTTTTTGTATGGGGAGTTTTTTCACGAATAATTTTGTATAGCGTGAGGCCATCTTCCTCTCCAAGCCTATAATCGATTACAGCCACATCGATAGAATGTTTTGATAAAATATCAACCGCATCCCAAAAATTATTAACCGAGAATGTCTTAGCCCCAGCAGCTTCTATGGAAGTAGACAACGCTTTTAATATATCTTTCTCATCATCTACAATTAGAACATTTATTTTTGGTAAAAAATTTTTCTCAACAACCGTCTCTTTTTTAACCAGTGGGAAAAGTATTGTAAACATGGTACCTACATTATAATTAGAATTGCATATGACATAACCACCCATATTCTTGACTATGTTGTATGAAGTACTCAATCCCAATCCAGTCCCTTTTGATTTTGTGGTAAAAAAAGGCATAAATACTTTATCGAAATCTGTGGGTTTTATCCCAATACCATTATCCTCTATCGTGATAGAGGCATAATCCCCTTTCTTTATGAGTACCTTCTGGGTTGGAGTAGCATATTTTAGCGTATCTTCACTGAAAGTTAAAGACTCTGTATCAATTGTGATTTTACCACCTAAATTTTTCCCAAACTTCTCCTCAATCGACTCTTTTGCATTGATTATCATATTCAGCATAACCTGCCCTAAATCATCCTGAACACCATAAATCAACAGATGGGATTTATTTTCCACAAATAGAGAAATATCAACACCAACTACAGAACTCCAGAAATTTTTATTACTTTCAATGAAATCATAGAGATCAAATTTGGTATAATTGAGCTTTTCTTTTTTACCTAAGTTTGTTAATTTTTTATAGAATTCTTTTGTTTTATTTAATATATTCCGTTGAAGTTTTATCAGATCCACAACTTTGCTTTTATCGTCTAAGTTATTCTCAATATTATCAATATTTATCTCCATCGCTGTTGTAAAGTTGTTCATATCGTGTGTGATAGGTAAAACGATCTTGCCGATATTCTCCATCGATTGAGCCCTGAGGAGTTGCTTTTCCATGTCTAACTCACTGGTAATATCCTCTTTTATTGCTGCAAACTTTATCACTTCCCCATGAAGATTTTTTAGAGGTATAATGATCGCCTTTTCGTAGTATATCTCTCCATTCTTCCTCTTGTTTATAAATCTACCTCTCCAGTTCTTACCCGATGTTATAGTATCCCACAAATCCTTATAGAATGACTCATCGTGATACCCACTCTTGAGCATCGCTGGGGTTGATCCAACAGCTTCCCTAAAACTATATCCAGTAATCTCTTCAAAAGCTCTGTTGACATACTCAATCTTTCCATTGATATCAGTAATAAATATTGCAACAATTGCATTTTCCAATATCTGATGAAGTAAAACAGAATTTTGTTCTAAATTTATAAAACTGGTGATATCAGAAAAGAAGAGAAAATTAAGATTATCCTTTTTCCTTAAATATACAGAATACTGTTTCTTTTCCCCACTAATCGAATACAAAGTTTCTATTGCAGTAAATTTGTCCTCTTTTAACTTTATTTTCTTATAAAAATGGCAATCTTCAAAACTTGAAATCCCTGTGTGAATCTTGTAATGCAGATCCTCAAGGGTAGCAACATCATTTTTATTAATACCAAACATCTCCTCGAAAACACGGTTTGTATAAAGAATATTCAACTCATCATTCACAACGACGATCCCCTTGTCATAGAGATCAAGGATATCAAACCTGTTTTCTTTTTTCATCAATCACCCCTAACTGAGACCTGATGCAATCATTACAAACTATTTCATCTATAGACACCAACTGCAAAGGGAATATTTTAATAGCATCTTCAAATTCTATCCATTTGTCTTTGTGTAAAAATTTATTACACACTGAGCATCTAACCACTTTGTAGTAGTAATCATTGAAAAAATTTAATTTTACGCTTTTTTCTATCTTTTCTGTTTTTATAAGAAAATGCTCTATCTTTATCTTGTCATCTTCCAAGAAAGAGATCCTCATCTGCATAAATCTCTTCAAATCTTGCCCATCACACCTATAATCCCTCACTACAACTTTACGGGAGATCTTTGCAAGCTGTAATACCGATTCAAACCACATTCTCACAGGATCACCCTTTATGAAATCCAAAATATGCCTTCCTACGATATTATCTTTTAAAACATGTGGCGCACCATCATTCTCATAAGCAAAGATATCCCACTTGCTTGATACATCTATAATGATATTGTTTTTATCCAAAATATAAAAATTATCAGGTTCCTTACTCATTGAGTATCAATTCTTGATCATTTATTTGTAATATCCACAAGGGTTCCCACCACACCCACTATTTTATTTCCATCAAATATTGGATTACCTGTTGTTTTTACTATTATCTCCTCTCCCGTATATTTCTTAAAAGGCACAACAAGATCGTAAGGGATCCCCTCTTTTACACACCTTTTAAAAGCATCCATCACTTCATCGGCCTTATCACCATAGCATAAAAGGGATCTTTCAATATGTGTTATAGGATCGTTGTTGAAATACTTTTTATCAAGACCATGAATAGTATATACCTCATCAGTCCAAAACATAGTGTTGTGGACAAGATCGTAGTACCAACCCCCCACTTTAGAAACCTTCTGAGTAGCCTTTATAATCTGATCCCTTATCGTAACCGATTCATAGAGTTTCTTGTATTGCGTGATATCGATAAATGTCACCACAAGTCCATCATTTCTCGGAAGATCCGACCTAAAGGGCATAACCCTCATTAAATAATAGATATTGTGATTTGTCCTCACCTCATACTCTTTTTGACTAAACTCATTTAACGCTGCTTTAAAAAGCTGATAAGGATCGAGATCCTCAATGTAGTGGGTGATATGTGTAATTGGTCTCCCTACATCGAGTTCTATTACCTTGAAAATCTCCTTTATCTTTGGTGAAAATTTCCTGATTTTAAGCTCGATATCCAGCATCAAGATACCGATAGACGATGAGGTGAGAAGATTATCCAAATCGCTTTGAAGTTCCGTTAGTTCCAAGATCTTCGATTGTAATTCGTTGTTTACTGTATAAAGTTCTTCGTTTGTAGATTGAAGCTCCTCATTGGTGGATTGTAATTCCTCGTTGCTTGCAAGGAGTTCCTCATTTGTAGCCTGCAATTCCTCATTTGAGGTTTCGAGTTCCTCAATGGTTGCCTGAAGATTCTCTTTGGTAATTTGCAGTTCATTCTCCAAATCTTTCAATCTTTCCTCTACATGAGAAGGTACCTCAAGGGTTACATGCTCATCTGGACAGATCTCTTTGACTGCAGCATCCATATCCGACAATACGATAAGACAATACTCTTCCTTTTTGTAGCCAACAAAAGGGAACATATCTATGATAATAGTCTTCTTTTTGTTTTTCTTGTTTAATATCTTCCTATACTTGACTCTTTTACTTGTTTTAAAACACTTTTTAACACCATTTATAATAGGTATTGAGAGATCCCTCGTGGTAATCTTTTCAAGTTCTATGATCGGCTTACCCTTTGGCATTGTAAAATAATTACCGATATTCCCTTCCATATACATCACATCGAAACTACTGTTTACAACCACAAGGGCATCATAATAACCATTGCTGAGTTGTGCCAATGTCATTTCGAGTATCTTCTCGTTCTCTTCTGGAGAATAGTACTTTAACCTATCCAAGTTTGTACCGATCCTTCTATTGCTTGTTATAGAGAATCTATCAGTGGGATAATCCATAATTGCCTTTGGTGATCCGATGGATTCATAAATTTTAAGTTTTGGATCCACAATCTCAAAAAGGTCAGGCATATCACCCACGGTTTCACTATTGCCCAAAAGCAGTATGCCATGGGTTTTAAGGGAGAAATGGAAATGCTTTAACACCTTTACTTGCGTTTCAGGTTTCAAATATATTAAGAGATTTCTACAGCTTATAAAAGATATATTAGTAAAAGGTGGATCTTTTATGAGGTTATGCTCAGCAAAAACTATGCTTTCTCTAATACTTCTGGATATGACAAATTGATTTCCTTGTTTTACAAAGTACTTACTGAGATAGTTCACAGGTACATCTGCGGTGATACTCTCAGGATAAGCACCCACAGCGGCAAATTGTAGCGCTTTTTTATCTATATCGGTTGCAAAGATCTTCATCTGTTTTAATATGCTGTGCTTCTCCATCACCTCTTTGAAAATCATAGCAATAGAGTAAACTTCTTCTCCCGTAGAACATCCAGCCACCCATATCCTTACCTCTGTGTCTGGGATACGACTCAAGAGCTCAGGGACCACCTCATTCTCAAGTTTCATAAAAACTTCGGTATCTCTAAAGAAACTTGTCACACCGATTAAAAACTCTTTAAACAACACAGCAACTTCAGAAGGGTTTTTATACATAAAATTAAGATAATCGGAGATATCATCTATCTTATTTATCGACATCCTTCTCTCTAATCTTCTCGTGATGGTGGATGGTTTGTAGTAGGAAAAATCTACTCCATGACTCGTTTTGATTAAAGAAAATATCTTATTTAGTACCTCTTCATCTGTGACAACCCTATCCTGATCCACCTTGATAAAATTTGTGGGGTACTCCAGCATCGATATTATCTGCTTGGGCATATCTGATGGCTTCATTATAAAATCAACAAGTCCCGTAGAGATAGCAGCCTTTGGCATACCATCAAACTTGGCTGTGGTATCATCCTGCACGAAGATCACCCCACCATGCTGTTTGATAGCCCTGATACCTCTTACTCCGTCGCTGCCCGTCCCTGATAGAATTACCGCTATCGCCTTCTCCCCCTGATCCTCTGCCAAAGACCTCAAAAACAGATCTATAGGGAAATTTAATCCACCAGAGTAGTTTGGCTCGTTTAATACGAGTCTTCCCTGATTGATAGTCAGATTCTTCTTAGGTGGGATTAGATATATATTTCCAGCCTCCACAAGCATTCCATCTTCAGATTTATGTACAGGGATGTTAGTCTTTTTGGATAGGATCTCTGCCATCATACTCTTATAATCTGGAGAGAGATGCTGAATTATTATTATACCAAAGTTATTATCTGTCGGCATATTCGTGATAAATTGCTCAATGGCTTCCAGACCACCAGCAGAAGCCCCAATAGCAATATAATAATCAGGTAGTCTCAAGCTTTCATTCATCTTTTACTCCTGTTCGATTATTGGTAGATACAGTCTTACCACAGTCCCTTTGTTTACCTCTGAATCTACCTCCACATGCCCCCCATGCTGTTCCATAATCCCAAGCACTTCCGATAATCCAAGCCCAGGAGAGTTGTGCATAAACTTCGTAGTAAAAAATGGAACAAAGATATTTGACATTATGTGAGGTGGTATCCCTGTACCGTTATCCTCGATCTCAAAACATACAAATCTCTCTTTATCTTCACTTTTTTGAAGTTCTTCAAGATGCCATTTCACCTTGATCAAACCACCGTTTGGCATAGCCTCCACAGAATTTTTGATAATGTGGTTGAAAGCCTGAGAAAACATATCGATATCAACTTTAACAAAATGATTGTTCTCTTCCTTCGATTCGCTTATTATTCTTATCTTATCTGTTAATAAAGGTCTTGAATTGTTGATGACAAAGTTTATTACCGTTTGTAGATTCATTTTTTTAGGCATTATAATGGCTGTTTTACTAAATTTCATTATAGAATTTATTATATTTGTTGCCCTTGATACAGATTTTATGATGATCTGTATCTTTTCTGCAAGCTTTGGATCATCTTTCAGATCGTTGTAGAGATCCTGAGCCATGATCAGTATCGGGGTATTGATATTGTTTAAGTGATGGGCTATACCACTTGAGATTGTTATTAGCGATTTGGCTTTTGCTATATTTTTCTCCTTCTCCTGTAGAATAACCTTCTCTGTTATATCATTCTTTATCGCTACATAGTTCATGAGATTACCATTTTCATCAATGATCGGAGTTATCTTAGCCTCTTCAGTGAAGATCTCCCCATTTTTCCTTCTATTTATAAAAACACCTTCCCATGTTTTTTCACTGTTTAATGTTGCCCAAAGGGATTTATAAGTTTCTGCTGGAGTTTTACCCGATTTGAAAAAACCAGGATTCCTCCCTATGATCTCCTCTTTAGAATAGCCAGTAATCTCTGTACAATGTTTATTTGCATAAATGATGTTGTTATTTCTATCGGTAATAATGATCGATACAGGTGATTCTTCTATTATACTCATATAGGTATTTATCCGTTTTTGAGATTCTTTTAAGTCAGTTATATCTGTGATCGTAAGATTAAGATTTTCCGCATTCTTTTCTTTTCTACCCTTTATCAATACATGTATGATACCTTTTGATCTGACAAGCCTCAGTTCAAGGGATTTCCCCTCAGGCTGCAAATAAAAATCTCTGTAGTTGGATAAAAAATACTTTGAGTCATTCGGATGTATATAATCTAAAAATGCCCTACCCTTGATATTGTTGCCAGAGAGTTTTAGCATCTCCAGGAATGTGTAGTTGTAGCTTACTATGATCCCCACATCATTTAGGGTAATATACCCCACAGGGGCTGTGTTGTACAAATCGAAATATCTATTTTTAAGCTCCTCGAGTTCTAAATTAGCACGGCGGATCTCTTCGTTTTGAATCTCAAGCTCCCTTTGATGAACAAGGAGCTCATATATGATAGAGATCTTGTCCTTAGTTTTCAGATCAAGTTCTTTTAAGTTGATCTGATCGACCAACTCCTCTGCTCTTTTTCTCAAATCATTCATTTTTACCTCTTTCAGATATCAGCCGATGGCCTACCAATAAAATACCCCTGAGCAAAATCGATTTTTAATTCCCGTATGACATTTAGTTCACTCTCAGTTTCTATCCCTTCTGCAAGTGTGAGGAGATTTAGCTCTTTTGCTATTAGCACAAGGGAGCTTATAATTGCCTTTTTTACAGGGTCCTTGTCTACATCCCTCACGAGCTTCATATCTATCTTTATTATGTCAGGTTTTAGCTCTGCAAGCATATTAAGAGAGGAATATCCAGAACCTACATCGTCAAGGGCTACCTTAAATCCCATATTTTTGTAGAAATCGAAGATATTTTTAAGATGAGTGATATTCTCTACCCTCTCACTCTCCACCACCTCAAAAACTATCGAAGCAAGATCAAAATCGAGATCAATGGCAGTTTTTACCGTGTCTCTCAAACAGAATTCGGGGTTGTAGATCGAAGTAGGGGTGAAATTTATGAAGATCTTTTTGGTAATGCCTCGACTTTTGGCATTTTTCAGAGCACTGATCCGACACTGCCTATCCAAGTTGAAAAGCATCTCTGTCTTTCTTGCAGATTCAAACATAACATCAGGCGGCATAAGTGTACCATCTTTTTTCTTCCCCCTTGAAAGACATTCATAGGCATATATTTCACCGGAGGGCACATCTAAGATCGGCTGGAAAAATGTCACTATCGATTCGTTGTCCAATATCCATTTGAGATCATCGGCGTAATAGAGATTTATCCAATAACTGAAAGTTTTTGCTTTCTTATAGGTCTTAAAGGTAGGGGATTCATCCTTTTCAAGGACAATCGCTAAAATATTTTCCAACTCCACCTGAGTAAAGATCTTCGACTTACTAATTATAGTCACAAACTCATCAAAATCGATGAGAGTTTCTATATAATCGTTCTGATAATTCATCTGAAAAGTTTTGGAGAAGTGATCAAAAAACTTTTTAAGCATGTAATCATGGTTGGCAAAAATCACTATCTTCTTAACATCGTAAGGTTTTTCAGGTGTTGTAGTACATTTTTCACATCCCATATATATTCCTCATTATTTTTTTTAAGTTTATGTAAATATATTATAGCATAATTCTAAAAATAAATAAAGAACTACTGGTTACTAAATCACAGTAATTAATTTAAACTTTCAAAAGAGACATCACATTTTCTTTGGTAAATACAGCACTATCTCTGGAAAAACAAAGATAATCACCACAAGCAGACACATTATGATGAAAGCTGGTAGAGCCTGCTTTGCTATAAAACCCATATCCCTACCTGTCAACCCCTGTATTACAAATAGGTTAAACCCCACAGGTGGCGTAATCTGAGCCATCTCCACAACAATTACAAGGAATATGCCAAACCATATCAGGTCGATACCCGTTTGCTCTATGGCGGGTAGTAATACTGAAATAGTAAGTACCACCATAGATATACCATCGATAAACATCCCTAAAATAATATAGAATATCGTCAACACCACGATCAACCCATAAGGTGGTAAATTGAGGGCAGAAATCGCCTCAGCCATGTGTCTTGGTAATCCGATGAACCCCATCGATAAACTCAAAAATGAAGAGCCAGCCAAGATAAGAGCGATCATACAGTAAAGTCTTGTAGCAGAAAGGAGACTTTCTTTAAAATTCTGCCAATTAAGTGTCCTTTGAAAAAATGCTATCAAGAGAGAACCCACAACCCCTAAAGCCGATGCCTCGGTGGCAGTAGCAACTCCAGAATAGATAGACCCCAAAACTGCTATGATCAAAAGCACAGGAAAGATAAGATTTTTGGAAGATTTTACCCTATCTAAGAAACTGTATCTTTGAGACTCAGCAGGTAATTTATCTCTGTTTATCAGAGACCAGCCGATGATATACAACATAAATAAAGCCGCCAAAGTAAGACCAGGTATCACACCAGCGATAAAAAGCTTCGCTATCGATACATTCGCAGAAACACCATACACGATCATAATGATCGAAGGTGGTATGAGAAACCCCAATGTCCCAGCACCTGCAAGGGAACCGATTATCTTCTCTTCGGGGTAATTTCTTTTGGAAAGCTCGGGGATCGTTATTTTACCGATTGTAGCTGTTGTAGCAGCAGATGAACCCGATACTGCGGCAAAAATAGTGCACGCCAAAATATTCACATGCAAGAGTTTCCCTGGTATCCTTTCCACCCATGGTGCCACACCTTTGAAGATATCTTCACTCAGCTTCGTCCGAAAAAGTATCTCACCCATCCATATAAACATCGGAAGGGCCGTTAGTGTCCAGCTGGACATAGACCCCCAAATTGTCATCACCATACTATCACCGATGGGGCGAGATGTAAAAAGTAGCATCCCCAAATACCCCACGAGGGCTAATGCCAACCCTATCCACAATCCAGATGCAAGCCAGAAAAGCAATATAATAATAAGGTATATCGAAACTGTAATCTCACTCATTGCTTATCCTTACACATGGTCAGTTTAATTAACCTTTCAACGATTGCAATAAAGAAAACTAAAACCCCAAAAACAAACGACAACTGAGGTATCCAAAGGGGTGTAGCATCTGGTAGCTGGGAAACATCGTTAAACTTATATGAAAAGTAAGACATTCTCGCTGAATAGTACAATAGGTACCCCGTAATATAAGAAGCAGTAATGAGTGCAAATATCTCCAAAAACTTGCGTTTTTTTGGACTTAGATTATTCAAAATTATCGATACTCTAATATGCTCGTTCCTCACAAAAGTTTCTGCTAAGGCAAGAAAGAATGTAGCGGCGATAAAATACCCTGCATACGCATCAAGACCAGGAATAGATTTACCAAATAATCTTACAACGATACTCAACAGTATCATGATGAGGGTTGCCACATTGGCAACAGCGGCAACCCACAAAGAAACCCGATAAATACTATTCATAATTTATCTTTGGTATGCTTTTATCAACTCTTCTCCATCTTTGCCAGCTTTCTTAAGCCAATCATCTGTAAGCGTTTTACCGATCTTTGCTAAATCTGACTGCAACTTGGCACTTGGCTCAAGAACCTTCATCTTCTCTGCAAGTGTCTTCTTTGTAGCATCATAATTCTCCTGACTCATTGCCCAACCACGCTTTTCAGCTTCAGCAGCAGCTTTTAAGACAGCATCTTTCTGATCTTTTGGCAAACTGTCAAATACCTTTTTGTTTACAAATACAACATTCTTTGGTAGCCATGCCTTGATATCGTAAAAATGTGTCATAGTTTCCCATGCTTTGGTATCCACACCTGTTGCAGATGATGATATGAAGGCATTTACTACACCTGTGGCAAGAGCCTGAGCAAGCTCAGCTGCCTGAATTGTTACTGGTTGTGCACCAACCAACTCAGCAATTCTTGAAATTGTTGGATTGTAAGATCTCAATTTAAGCCCTTTTAGATCCTCTACACCATTTACATCCTTTTTTGTATAAAGCCCCTGAGGTGGCCATGGAACAGAAAATAGGATCTTTAGCCCCTGAGCCTCAAACTTCTTTTCAATGAGAGGGCGACTTACTTTCCAAAGTTTTTCAGCCTTATCATAACCTGATGCCAAAAATGGTATCGAATCGATCCCCATTATAGGGTCTTCATTTTCAAGAGATGAGAAGATTACCTCACCGATCTGAACCTGACCAGTCTGTACAGCTCTTTTGATCTCTGTCATTTTGAATAATGACGCATTTGGGTGAACTGTGATCTTGAGCTTACCACCAGTAAGTTTATCCACATCTTCAGCAAACTTTTGAATATTTACAGTGTGAAAGTTTGCAACTGGATATGGTGTAGGCATATCCCACTTCTCATAAGCAAAAACAATCGTACCAAACGTAAACAGAAAAATTAAACCAAACAATTTTTTCATAAATACCTCCTACCTTACAGTTAAGGTTATTTAAACAAACCTTTTATTTAAATTATATTAATAGAATGTAAACCTGTCAAGTTTTTATAACTAAAAAATTATAAAATTAATAACATTAAGACACAGAACTTATTGATTAACTAATAAATCCATAAAAAAAGCAATTTAGGTTTGACAATCATCAAAATAAACACTATTTTATACATAAAAACTTTTGAATCACATCTGGAGGCTTTATGGCATACCCTATCGACAGAGGTAGAAGACTAAGAAGAAATGAAACCATAAGAAGGATGGTAAGGGAAGCAAAACTTTCCCTCGATGATCTCATATATCCACTGTTCGTTGTAGAGGGGGATGGTATCAAAAAAGAGGTCTCATCTATGCCAAATGTTTACCAGATGAGCATCGATTATATTGTAAAAGAGTGTGAAGAATTGGAAAAGATGGGGATACCTGCCGTGATCCTTTTTGGCATTCCAAACCATAAGGATGAATTAGGTAGCGAAGCATACAACGATGATGGCATTATTCAAAAAGCGATAAAAGCGATAAAACAGAATACAAAACTATATGTAATTACAGATGTCTGTATGTGTGAATACACCTCCCACGGCCACTGCGGCATCATCAAAGATGGCGATGTGGACAACGATACCACTTTAAAATATTTGGCAATGGAGTCTCTATCCCATGCAAAGGCTGGGGCAGATATGGTAGCTCCCAGCGATATGATGGATGGGCGTGTTGCAGTAATTAGAGATACCCTCGATGATAATGGATTCACACATATTCCGATTATGAGCTACGCTGTAAAATACGCTTCGGCATTTTACGGACCCTTTAGGGAGGCTGCAGAAAGTACCCCACAATTTGGTGATAGAAGAAGCTATCAGATGGATCCAGCCAACCGTTTGGAAGCCTTGAGGGAAGCGAGATACGATCTTGAAGAGGGAGCCGACATACTAATGGTAAAACCTGCCTTGCCGTACCTTGATATAATTAGAGATCTAAGGGAGCAATTTGATCTACCTATAGCTGCCTATAATGTAAGTGGTGAATACTCGATGATCATGGCTGCGGCACAGAATGGATGGATCGACAAAGATAGAGTGATTATGGAATCTCTCACATCGATAAAAAGAGCAGGGGCAGATCTCATACTCACATACTTTGCAAAGGATGTTGCGAGGATCCTGAATTAATGTTTTCCAAAAACATCGCTTTTCTATGGTATAAAGGTGAGATTTCACCTTTGAGTTTGATATTATCACCATCTGATCTCATCTCCATCGATGATCAGATAAGATTAGTGGAAAAAAATATCGAGTCTTTCATACATGAAGGAATCTACTTAAACACACTTCTCTGGGGAGAAAGGGGAACAGGGAAGTCATCCCTCATAAAGAACATTCTACACAAGTATCACCCTTTCGGACTTAAATCGATACAGTTTGCCGACGATGATTTTAAGAGCATATATAAACTATATGACATAGTAAGAGGATCCGAATACAAGTTTATCCTTCTGTTTGACGACATCTCTTTCAACTATGATGATGAAAGATACCGCAGTTTCAAATCGTTCCTCGAAGGTGGCCTTATGGAACAGCCAGAAAACTTGATGATCATCGCCACCTCAAACAGGAGACACCTTATCTTCGAACACGCCCATGATACCAACGATATCTACGATAGGGATGACGAAAATGAGTCTATTTCTCTATATTCTCGTTTTGGGCTTGTTGTAGGGTTTTATCCTATGAACAGAGAAGATTATCTAAAAATCGCAGAATACTACCTTAACAAGTATGAAATCCCGTTCTCAAAAGATTGGCATATAGAAGCAGAAAACTTCGCCATAAACAGAGGTGGACGCAGCGGTAGAGTCGCAAAACAGTTCGCTATTTATAAAAAGATTTACGGTTAAGATTAGATACTTTTCAAAAGGTTATTGAGCCAGATATAACTCGTTAGTTTAGCATCATTAAACATCATTTCGTCGATCTTAAGTTCGATACTCAATTCTAAGAACTCTTCATATTTATTCTTTTCATCATACTCCACCATTAATAATAATTTCCCCAATAACCCCTCTCTCTTTAAAATAGCATCCGATATTTCATTATCGACATTCAGTTCTTTCAAAATATCTTCCATCTTTGTTTTGTATATGGCATCTGCAAGGGACAAAACCCCCAACAGAAAACCTTTATCGATAATCCGTTTATCGTTGCTGATCTTCTCTAAAATATTTTCAATAATCTTCCCTCTAATGATAGAATTATGAAAAAGTGGAGATGTAACAGGAGATTCCCCCTCAGCATAGCTCATCAACAATAGCCAATTTTGAAGTTTTATAAGTCCTATGAGATTTATCGCATGAATAATGGAATTAATGGTGGTTCTAAAATAGAATGCCGCAGAATTTATAAACTTCAACAAACTAATCGTAAGATTTGGATCCACTTCAAAATACTTTGCTATCTCGGTAGTTTTTGCATTACTATTTATTGCATTGATGATTTTGAATATTATCGTGCGGTTTGCACTATGCCCCTGCTTTACAAGTATTGTTGGCTTTTCAAAATAATACCCCTGAAAAAGCTCATAGCCCAAGTCCCTTGTAAATATGAATTCATCATAAGTTTCAACCTTTTCTGCCAGTAATTTGGCTTTAAGGGATTTTAGATTTCTCGTTTTTTTTATGAGATCATATTTAGTTGCCCCCCTGATATCTACCTTAATAATGTCCACGATCTCAAAAAACGGTTTAAATGTTGTAATATATTCTTGAGTAAAGATGAAATCATCAAGGGCAAAATGATACCCCTTATTCTTCAACTCGTGAACCCGTTTTATAAAAGCTTCATCCACTTTGGAATTTTCAAGAATTTCAAAAATAAATCTCTTCTTATCCAATATCTCGATTATATCACTGAAGAGAAACTCCTCATTTACATTGAGGAAACCTTTTGCGTTATTCAGAATATTATCGATACCAAATTTATCGATAGCATTTAAAATGGTTCTCGATATGGCGTATCTGGCATCCTTGAAATTAGCCGCATTTTGACTACTATCTCTAAACAAGAGTTCATAAGCATAAATACTGCTATTTTTATCAAGAATCGGTTGACGCCCTATATAAAATGTTTGCATAATTTATTCTAACTTACCACCAAAAAAATATCAACTAAAAATAATCATAGGGTTAATTTATTATTACTATAGTTTTAATTATGTTTCCTCAAAGTTTAAAAAATCAATATATTATGATTTATAAATATGTTATATTTAGACCTTTTTAATCCTTTAAACACACTTTCAAAATTCATACTTCCAATGTATTGTTTTGCTATATGGTATTAATATGAAAAGAAAAAACTTATTGACATTCCTTTGTATTTTGTATACAGAATACAATAAGTTTTCTACACTTAAGCGAAAGGAGGCATAGAATGTCTTTTAAAACTAAGTTGACAAGAAGGAAGTTCTTAGCGTTCAGTAGTGGGACAATTGCTACTGCTGTTCTTGCTTCAAACCTTTCTTCTGTTAAAGCTGTTGCTTCAAAAGAAGGTGTCCCACAAGGTAAAGCTGGAAGAGAGTTTGTGTTTAGCTCCTGCGAAGTATGCGTAAATAAATGTGGACTGATTGCAGAAGTAAATAATGGTGTCATCAGAAAGCTAAATCCAAACCCAAAATTTTTCAAATCAAGGGCAATGCTCTGCGCAAGGGGTAATGCTGGAGCAAAATTCCCATACGACCCTGATAGACCCAAAAAGCCATTGAAAAGGGTTGGTGCAAGGGGCGAAGGTCAGTGGAAAGAGATCTCTTGGGAAGAGGCATACAAAGAGATCGCTCAGAAAACTTTCGAGATCATCAAAAAGTACGACAATAGATCTGCTATAGCGTTTGCTTCTACAGAAGGTTTCCAAGAGGCATTTTTCAAGCATATAGCTGGAATGGTTGGTTCTGTTAACACTGTAAGGCACCCCACTCTTTGCCTTTCTTCAGTAATTCAAGGTTTTTCTGCAGTATTTGGTACATATCCTGATGCAGATGTTGCCAATTCAAAGTTTATAATTATGTCTGGTGCAAATAGAGCAGAAGCGATCTACACCCCAGACACATGTGATATCGCCAAGAAACATAAGGAACAGATCCTTATATACATCGACCCAAGAGCAACTAAAACAGTTGCCATCGCAGATAAATGGTATCCAATAAGACCAGGTACAGACTTGGCTCTTGTACTTGCAATGATGAATGTAATAATTAGTGAAAACCTTTATGACAAAGCATTCGTAGAAAAATACACTGTAGGATTTCCTCAACTCGCAGAACATGTAAAACAATACACACCAGAATGGGCTGAAAAAGAGTGCGATATACCAGCAAGCGAGATCTATTGGCTTGCAAGGGAGTTTGCAAAGCATGCTCCAGCATCAGTTTGGTATCCAGGTAGAAGGACATCCTGGTATGCTCAAGATGTTCAATTCAGAAAAGCTTGTGCTACATTAAATGCCATCTGTGGCTGCTGGGACAGACCTGGTGGTCTTATGTCAAAAGCCCCAATTGCAATAGGTAAGCACGATTACGACTTCATCACTTATGAAAAAACAAATACTGAGAGGATCGATGTAGGTGTAAGACCTTTCATCAAGGATCTTCTTCCACCTTATGCAAGAGAAAACTTTGGACTACTCACAGATCAGTGCGCTTACCTTAGCGAATCTGATGGTAGCTGGGTTGTTTTCAGAGAGGCCATACTTAGAGGTCAGCCATATCCTGTAAAAGGGCTGTTTGTTTACAAGCAAAACCCTGTAGAATCAGTACCTAACAGGAAGAAAACCCTTCAGATGCTCAATCAGATGGATCTTGTAGTAGCTATCGATACCCAGTTTTCAGATACAGCATGGTATGCTGACTATATCTTACCAGAATCAACCTACCTTGAGAGATGGGACCCAGCAGAAACACAGGGTGGTGTTGTATCAATAGTGGTAGCAAGAAAAGAGGTAATCAAACCTGTATTCGATACTAAATCTATGAGGGAAATCGCATTAGGCTTAGCAAAAGCCTTCATGGATGTACCAGGATGGTTTGATGATGCTGACGATCCAGAAGAGGCAAAAGCTGTGTTTGAAGAATATATCCACGAATTCAGCAAATCAAGAGAAGAGCAGATGAAGCACCAGCTTAAGATGTTCCAGGGTGCTTACGAAATGCTTGAAAAAGAAGGCGTATTCTACCTTACCGATAAAAGAGCTTACGGAAAATCCCTCGAAGATGGTTTCGTATTCAAAACTAAGTCTGGTAAGATAGAGCTTTATTCTGAAAAGTACAAAGAAAAAGGGCTCGATCCATTGCCTACATATAGAAGACCAGCACAACCAGCACCTGGTCAGTTTAGATTCGTAGTTGGTAGACATGCACAATTCACACATGCATCCACTCAAAACAGTGAGTACTTACTTGATGCTTTTGGATCCAAAGAAAATCTATTATGGATAAACTCAAAAGTTGCAGCAGAAAGAGGTATTAATAATGGAGATAGAGTTATAGTAAAAAGCCGCGTTGGAGAGCAAACTGTAAGGGCTTTTGTAACAGAATTTATAAGACCTGATACAGTATATTATGTCCATGGTTTTGGAAGATTATCCAAAGGGTTATCTCATCTATATAAAGTAGGTGGCTCTGAAGCTGAAATACTTGAGGATTATGTTGAAACAATTTCAGGTAATGCCCTTCTTCATGAAACATTTGTAGAAATTAAGAAGGCTTAATGAGAGGTGATATATGAGCAGCAAAAAAAGATATGGAATTGTACTCGATGCTACAAAATGTATAGATTGCAAGGCTTGCACATTGGCTTGCAAAATGGAAAACAATGTTCCGAAAGGGCCTTACGCCTACAGAATCTGGGTAGCAGAAAAACCTTATAGAGGGTCTTACCCTATAATCAAAAGAGGTTTTTTACCTTCTCAATGTCAGCAGTGTAGCAATCCTCCATGCGTTCATGTTTGCCCAACAAGAGCCTCATATCAAACAGAAGATGGAGTGGTATTGATCGATCATGATAAATGTATATTGTGCAAATACTGTATGACCGCTTGCCCATACGATGCGAGGTATGAAAGCGAGAATGTTCATGCCATCGACAAATGCACCTTCTGCTACCACAGATTACCAGAAGGAAGAGAACCTGCCTGTGTTGAAACATGCCCTCCAAAGGTAAGGGTTTTTGGTGATCTTAACGATCCAAACAGCGAGGTTTCTAAGCTTTTGACTGAGTATGAGCATACGGTATTAAAGCCAGAGAAAGGCACTAAGCCTAAGCTCTTTTATATAGTTTGATAGGAGGTAAAAATGTCTGCACATAACGAAAGCAGCAACGCAATCTTGGGTTTCTTAACACCCGACATGTTGAAAGGTAACGATAGAATATCCCTCAAGTCTATTATAATATTCTTTTTAATAGGTGGATTATATGTCCTTGGGGCTGGATATATACTGTTTAAAGGTCATGCACACTCCCTTGGAGTCACAAGATCTGTTCCATGGGGGATCATGATCTCCACTTATGTATTCTTCGTTGTTTCAAGTACAGGATTGTGCCTTGTATCATCTATGGGGCATGTATTTGGAATTGAGAAATATGAGGTAATCGGAAAAAGAGCTATAATAATGGCTATATTCACCATTCTTTGCGGTTTTGCAGTAATCGGAATGGAGTTGGGTCACCCATTAAGAATGGCGCTTTATAATGTAATCTCTCCAAACTTACAATCTGCAATCTGGTGGATGGGTACTCTTTATGGTGTATATCTCGTATTCATCATCATAGAGTTTTACTTCCTCATGACTCATAACCACAAGGGTGCTTTTTGGGCTGGTCTTGGCGGATTTTTGGCTGGTATCTCTGCTCACTCAAACTTGGGTGCCGTTTTCGGCTTGCTTGAAGCAAGACCTTTCTGGCATGGACCATTCCTTCCAATTTACTTCATCTTATCAGCTATGGCATCAGGTTCTGCACTTGTTATATTGATCTTCAGCGTTGCTTACGGTGGAGTAGATAGACTTCCAGAAAAAGCTAAAGAAGCGGTAAAGGGTATCACAAAGCTGTTCGGTCTATTATTGGGTATATTAATATTCTTCGAAATATGGAAACTTATAACCTCTATCTATGGAGCACCACCCGAGAAATTTGAAGCAACAATGGCTCTTATGTTTGGACCATTGAAGGTAAGCTTCTGGTTGTTTGAGATCTTCCTTGGTATGCTTCTACCTTTCTTGATCATTATATTTACAAAAGCATCTAATCTAAAAGCTGCATACTACGCTTCTATATCTGCAATGGTAGGTATATTCTTCATGAGATATAATCTTGTAGTAGCAGGGCAGGTAGTGCCAATGAGAGAACCTGCTCCTGGTGCTGGAATTCAAGGTGCTACTGCAGATGGATTAGTACACTATTTCCCATCTTTCAGTGAAATTGCTGTTGTTGTTGGAGCTATTGCTATCTGCATCGGGCTTTACCTCGCCGCTGAGAGATTTTTAAACCTTTCTGAAGAATAAAAAAAGGGGCGATAAACGCCCCTTTTTTATTTCAAAAAATTTTTTCTTAAATACTCCTTACCTTCCCACCATCCACAAAAATAGTGCTTCCAGTGATGTATGAAGCAGCATCAGAAAGCAGAAACGCCGCAACCTTTCCGATCTCATCAATAGTTCCGTATCTTTTAAGGGGGATAAGATCCTCTTCATAAGACCGTTGTTCAGAAACAGAAATACCCTTCTTTTGTGCATTTAGCTCATCCAACTGTTTTACCCTATCAGTAAAAATCCTTCCTGGGGCAATGTTGTTAAACCTTATATTATATTTTCCATGAGTAATAGCAAGAGATTTTATCAAACTCTGGACACCAGAGCGAAATACATTTGAAAGAAGTAAAACATCGATCGGTTCTTTGATAGAGGTAGATGTAATTGAAAGGATACTACCCCCACCATTCTCCTTCATATATGGCAATACAGCATTTATCATGCGAACGGCACTCATCAGAGTGAGGTTATAGGCATTAAGCCAGTCATCTTCTGACAGATCCTCAAAGAAACCAGCCTTTGGACCACCTGCGTTTATCACAAGTCCATCTACCCTTTTATAGAGTTTCACGCTGTTTTCAACCCAATCCCTTATCGACTCTGGATTAGAAGCATCCATCACAAAAGAGGAAACCTCTGTGTAAGTTTTAAGCTTTTCTGCCGCCTTTTCGATATCGAGTTTACTTCTACTTGCTATTGAAAGTGTAGCCCCCTCTTTGGCCAATTCCTGAGCAATACCAAACCCTATACCTTTGCTGGATGCCGCAACCAATATCACCTTATTTTTAAGATTGAGATCCATAGTTCACCTTATGATCGTTTTTTTGAAATCTTCGATGATATCTCTATGATCGAAGGCTATATTTTCTGGTAGATTATCTAAAGGGAAAAATTTAGCATCTTTGGCGTCATCAGAAGCTTTTGGAACATCATCAGAAAATCCGTAATAAACGATACTCACAGTATGAAACCTGCTATCCCTCTTAGGATCGGAATAAACACCCAACATAAAAAATTCATCAAGTTTTATCCCCGTTTCCTCCTCCAATTCCCTTTTAGCGGCATTTTCCACTGTCTCACCGTAATCGACAAATCCTCCGGGAATAGCCCAGCCGTAAGGTGGATTTTTCCGTTCGATGAGCAGTACCTCATTTTTAGAATTGCATACGAGCATATCAACGGTGAGTTTGGGGGTATAAATATACTTTTTACCATACTTATACTTGATAAGATTGTAAACAGATTCTGAATAAGGAGCACCACCGATATTTTTTAATCTACCAATAACAGGCAACATGATCCCTTCAACCTCAGGGATCTTTAATTTTTCAATATCCTGAAGCATGCTGGTTTTATAGTTATACAGATTGCCGCTCACATCCATTATCTTGCTTAGATAGTCGTGGGGGATCTCTACACCATCACACTTTGCTGCTTTTACCCCCTCTTCCAACATCCTTTCCATTATAAATCTACTGTAATTATTGTCGACAAGTCTCCCACAGGTAGCTTCCAGAAGAGCAGAAAGGGGATTGAAGATGAGATTCCATAAAAGCTTTTTCCACATCACAAGTTTGATGTCATCGGAAATAATACATGGAACCTCAGCATCGTCAAACATCTTCTTTATAATATCGAGGTCATCTTGTCTCACATTTGAAGTAATTTTCCCTAAAACGATTCTTCCATCGGCAGAATGCCTTACCAATCCAGGCTGATCAATTGAGGCACCAACAAATACAGATGCTGCTACTACCTTATTCGATGGGAATCGAGAAGTAATTATTGAAGGGTTATCGATACCATTTTGCATTGATACGATAATAGTATTATCAGTTAAATAACCCTTTATGGATTCACACGCTGAGAGGGTATCTTGCGACTTTGTAGCAATGAAGATAATATCATAAATCGATTGCGGCTTTGGAAATACTTTGATAGGAACTTCCAACTTTCCATATCTATAACTATCTATGGCAAGTGCTCCACTCTTTTCAAGAGCCTCTAAATGCTTCCCCCTCGCCACAAAATCGATTTCATACCCCTTTTTTGTCATCAATCCACAGAATAATGACCCCACCGCCCCAGCACCAAAACATAATATCTTCATATATACCCCTAATGATTATTTGAAAACTACCCTATCCCCTTTCATCACAGCGGAGATCTTTTTCCTTTTTGCAAACTTATCCTCAAGCAAAAGATCGCTTAGAGGATTTTCGATATATTGGGCAACGAGTCTCCTCAACGGCCTTGCCCCATAACTATAATCGTATTCCTGACTTAGAATAAAGCTTTTTACCTCATCTGCGACATTGAGGTATTTGCCGTTTTTTGCCAAAAGTTCGTTGATCTCATCGATATACTTATCAATGATCCTCTCCAATTCCTTCTCACCCAAAGGTCTAAATACAACTATGTTGTCAATACGATTGAGAAATTCGGGACGGAAAAATTCTTTTATCTCCCTATGGGCATACTGGCTAAAGGTATCGTAATCTATAGACTTATCCTCTTTTTCATTAAACCCCAAAGTCTTTTTATTGAAAAACGACTTCGTTCCCAAGTTTGATGTCATTATCACGATGGCATTTTTAAAAGAGCACCTTCTCCCATAAGAATCTGTGATAAAACCCTCATCCATGATCTGTAAAAGTATATTTAACACCTCTGGATCAGCCTTCTCCACCTCATCAAAAAGCACAACGCTGTGGGGCTTTCTCCTGATCATCTCAGTGAGTTTACCACCATCCTCGTACCCCACATACCCTGGAGGGGAACCCAGCAGTTTGGAAACAGTATGCTTCTCCATAAATTCACTCATATCTACACGGATAAGAAAATCCTCTTTACCAAAAAAGTTTATAGCAAGCTGTTTGGCCAGCTCCGTTTTGCCCACACCAGTTGGTCCCAAAAAGATGAATGTAGAGATCGGCTTCTTACCGTTGTGCAAACCAGCAACACCTTTTTTGATAGCCTTAGTTACAAGATCGATAGCCTCAGATTGTCCTATGATCTTGGACTCTAACTTACCTTTTAACTCCTTTGCTTTCTGGATCTCAGTTGAGGTAATATTTGCTATACTAATGCGGGATATCTTTGACACCACATCGTGAATATCCGATTCCGTAAGTTCTGAGTAACTATTTTTTGTATTTTCCAGCCAAGCGGAATATCTTTTCCTATAGAGATCACCAAGAGACTCTACTTCGGCTGTGATCCGCTCGGCACTCATATAATTTTCCGATTGAATATAGAGCTTTTTCTTCAAAAGTAAGGTATTTAATTTATCTTTCAAGTTTTTTAACTCATCAGGGAATTGCTCATTTCTTAGTTTTACCCGCGAGGCAGCTTCATCCAATATATCGATAGATTTGTCTGGTTGAAATCTATCTGTGATATATCTATCTGATAATTCGACGATCTTATCAATTATATGATCTGGTATAAACACCCTGTGGTACTGCTCATATCTATTTTTCAATCCTTTCAAGATATTTTTTGTTTGCTCAGCATCTGGCGGTTCCACCATTATCGTTTGAAATCTCCTCTCCAGTGCGGCATCTTTTTCGATGTATCTTCTATACTCTTTTATCGTAGTTGCCCCTATACACTGAAAAACACCCTTGGAAAGGTAAGGTTTTAAGATATTTGAAGCATCTACACCACCTTCAGAATCACCAGCCCCTACCATAGTGTGGATCTCATCGATAAACATGAGAATATTTTTGCTCTCCTCCACCTCTTTAAGGATAGTCTGCATCCTCTCTTCGAATTGCCCTCTGTACTTTGTCCCAGCCACGATACTGCCAAAATCCATGCTTATTATTCTCTTATTTCTGAGAGAAAGGGGTACCTCAGCATTGGCAATCTTTATGGCAAGCCCCTCCACTATTGCGGTTTTCCCTGTACCTGGCTCACCTATGAGGATAGCATTGTTCTTCGTTCTTCTGCATAAGATTTCTATCAGTCTCTCAATCTCTTTGTCCCTCTCGATTACGGGATCCAATCTATTTTCGTATGCCAATTTTGTAAGATCCTTGCAGTAGTGATCTATATTTGGTGTATTGGTCTTTGTTTTTGTGGTTTGTGTTTTAAGTTTTTGAAGCTCTTCCCTCAATGTGAAAAGATCAAACCCATATTTAGACAAAATATGAGAAGCTTTCCCCCTCTTTTCCCTCAAAAGACCCAGTAGGATATGTTCCGGCTGGACATACTTGTCCCCCATTAGTTTAGCTTCTTCAAGGGCATATTCCATAGCCCTTTTGGCATTCGCACTAAAAGGCATGCTCCCTTTCAGGAAAAAGGAATCAGCCCTTGTGCAATTCTGTTTTATATCTTGGATCATCGTATTTATATCTACATTGAAAACATCGAAGATAGCAGTGATATGCCCCGTTTTCTCCCTGAGTATCCCCAATAAAATATGTTCCGTGTCGATGGTGGCGTTTGCTAATTTTTCCGCTTCATCTCTGGAATAAAGAATAGCCCGCCTTGTCCTGTCCGTAAAAAGATCAAACATAAGATTCCCTTTGATTTTTCATATTTTTATAATATAATAATACAAGACAGATTAATGTCAAGAGACCATTGAGGGTAGTCTTCTTTAGATACAAGAAAAGTAATGGGGGGCTATTATGCTAAAGGCAATACCGATCAGTAGTCTAAAGTTGGGAATGGTTGTCCTAAAGTGTGATAAAGAATGGCTAAAACTGCCTTTTTTTGGAAAGCCATTGGAGTCTGAAGAATTCATAAAAATATTAAAAAATTATGGAGTATCAAAAGTATACATATCTGTTGAAGAAGAAAAAAAAGATATACCATCCGCCAGCGATTTTGAACCTACTGCAGAAGAGGAGTTTTCTGTAAATTCCGCTGATCTAAAAAATATTCGGCTACCATTGAAGAGGTAGGGCATATTCAGCGGGTTCATAAAAATAGTATCGAAATTGTAGAAGAGATCCTTGCCGATGTGAGAAAAGGGAAAAATATATATTATGAGGATGTTACCCTTGTTATAGATCAATTTCTGGAAGAATGTTTCAAAAAGCCTACCCTTGTAGCCAGTGTTGCCCGCATAAAGCACAGCGAGGATTACGAAGTAAGCCATGCAATGAATGTTGCTATATTAAATATGTCCCTGGGAAGAAAGATGGGCTTGGATATAGAGCAGATGAAGATCGCAGGGATCGGTGGACTCCTTCATGATATAGGTAAAACAAAAGTTCCAGAGCATATCCTAAAAAAACCGGGCAAACTCACAGAAGAGGAGTATGCAATTGTCAGAAAACACTCCGAATACGGTTATGAACTCCTCAAAGGAAGATTTCCTCAAACTGTATTGGAGTGTGTGCTTTTTCACCACGAAAAACCTGATGGGAGTGGGTATCCTCTTGGACTAAAAGATGCTGCTATTCCAAAATTGGCCAAAATCACATCGGTATCTGATGTTTACGATGCCATCACCAGTGATAAGGCGTATAGAAATGGTAGTTCAGCACCAAAGGCTATATCAGAGATGCTCAAAAATGCCGGAATGCAGTTTAATAATGTTTTACTCAAGATGTTTATAGAGATCCTCGGTGGTTATCCAGCAGGAACAACCGTATTGTTGGATACTGGTGAGGTAGCAGTAGTATTCAAAGAAAACCACAAAGAACCACAATTCCCCCTTGTAATTGTAGTTACAGATAAAAACCAAAAAAGGTGCAACCCATACCTCTTCGATTTGAGCGAATATAATCTATTGACTAAAAAGCATTATAAAACTATATTAACCGCTTTAGATGCCAAAAAGTACAATATTGAACCCAATGAAATTATAGAACTATTTGTAAACAATACCTCTCTGGAGGCAAAATATGGATAGAAGATTTTACGCTTTGACATTCGTATCTGAGGATCGACCCGGTATAGTGGCAGATGTGACAAAGATACTCTACGACAACGGATTTAATATCGAAGACTCCAGTTCTACACTGCTTCGTGGCATATTTTCAATGATACTGATCGTTAGCAAAAGGGAGGATGTAGAGGTATCTGTCATCCAAGATCTCTTTGCACCACTAAATTATATGACGATCAGCGTAAAAAAAATCAGTAGAAAACCTCCCGTCATCGAAGGGGAAACCTATTCCTTATCCGTATATGGTGCTGATAAGGCTGGTATTGTTTACAATGTCTCCAAGTTTCTTGCAGAAAAAGGGATAAATATTGTGGATCTCCAGACAAAAGTGGCTGGAAAAGAGGATAAACCTATCTACATCATGCTATTGGAAGTAGTAGTACCCCAAGGATTAGGGGACCAATGGAAAGATGAACTAAAATCGATTTCCAAGAGTTTGGGGATAGACCTCTCAGTGAAATCTATAGAGACATTTGAGTTTTGATATGGCAGTAAGAGAAGTTTTGACATACCCAAATCCAAAATTAAAAGAGATCTCAGAGGAAGTTGAAGAGATAAATGATTATGTAAAAAACGTCATCCAAGATCTAAAAGACACGATGGAGGCTTCAGGACACTCCGTAGGGATCGCTGCACCTCAAATCGGCGAGATGATAAGGGTTATCGTTATCGATCCATCCAAAAACCCAAAATGTAAGGAACATCATGGACCAAATGTAATGATCAATCCAGAAATCATCAATTGGGAAGGTTTAACCCAATTTAGAGAAGGGTGTATGAGCGTTCCCGATTATACAGGTAATGTCACAAGGGCAGAAAGAATCGTGGTGCAATTCCTCGATGAGAATGGTGAACAGAGGGTTATAGAAACAGAAGGTTTTGAGGCTATCCTAATCCAACACGAAATTGACCATCTGGATGGTGTGCTTTTCATAGATAGGATCATTTCTAAAAGAACGGATCTTTTTAAGAGGAAGAAATATAAGTAGAGGGTGTAGAGGGTGTAGAGGGCGTAGAGGGTATAGAGGATATAGAGGGTATAGAGGGTGTAGAGGGTGTAGAGGGAGTAGAGGGCGTAGAGGGTGTAGAGGGTGTAGAGGGTGTAGAGGGCGTAGAGGGTGTAGAAGTTATAGAGATTGTTAGAGGGGATAGAGGATCAAGCACCTGATTCTTTGGCAGGTTGAAAGTATCCAAATTTTGGATGAAAATCTGTAAAAAAATTTTTCTTATCTGCCTTCAGGTGCTCGATGAGAGAATAAAAGATGAAGGGGTTGAGATGAAAAAAGTAGTAGTTACCCAAAAATTGCCTTATCCTGTGGAGAAAAATCTATCAGGATTCAAACTTTTTTATAACTCAAAAGATGAGCAACTAAGCAGAGACATTCTGCTAAGAGAGATTACCGATACCGATGGGCTGATATCGATGCTCTCTGACAAGATCGACAAAGAAGTAATCGATGCTGGAAAAAATCTCAAAATAATCGTAAACTACGCAGTAGGATACAACAATATAGATGTTCAGTATGCCAAAAGTAAAGGGATCATCGTTTGCAACACACCCCACATTCTCACTGAAACCACTGCAGAGCTTGCCTTTGCATTGATGATCTCAGTAGCCCGCAGAATTGTGGAAGCAGAAAAGTTTACCAGAGAGGGTAAGTTTGTAGGCTGGACTCCAAACCTTTTCTTAGGTACAGATCTTTACAGAAAAAGGGTTGGAATATACGGATTTGGCAGGATAGGGCAGGCTTTTGCGCGGTGTTGCAGAGGGTTTGAGATGGATATTGTCTATACAGGCAGAAGTAGAAAGTACGATGGTGAACTCTTGACCAATGCAAAATTTGTCTCTTTCGATGAACTTGTCTCAACATCCGACTTTATAGTGATCACTGCTCCTCTAAATGAAACCACAAAGCATGCCTTCACCATCGATACCTTTAAAAAGATGAAGAGGGATGCCATCTTTATAAATGTGGGCAGAGGTCCAATAGTAAAAGAAACCGATCTTGCCTATGCTCTTAAAAATGGTTTGATACGAGCCGCTGGGCTTGATGTCTACGAATTTGAGCCAGAAATATGTAAAGATCTTTTCGAACTTGACAATGTTATACTCCTACCCCACATCGGAAGTGCCACAGAGGAAACAAGGTACAACATGGCAGAACTATGCGTGAATGCCATAAAAAATTATTTAGAAACGGGAGACACCCCCTGGAATACCGTTTAACAATATAAGGTAGAGGTCCTCACAAACCTCTACCCTTTTAAAACTTTTAAAACCTTTACACCCTTTACAACCTCTACTCCTTCTACCCCTTTTATCCCCTCAATTCCCTTCTAATAAAATATTATCATCGACAGCGCTGGCAGCCCAGCTTTATTGAGCATTTCATCCACATTAGATCTGATGTATGGATAAGCCATGATATTCTGATTTGCCTTTATAAAATTCTTTAGAAGTTCTAAATCATGTTCATCATCCATCAAAATATCCTCGCGCAATAATCCAGCAGCATCAAAAACAAGGTAATTTTTATCTTCCATAGGGCTTACAGCTCTAAAATTAAACTGCATAGCAAACCTGTAAAGATACTTCCCATCCTCCAACTTGTTGATTAAAGCAACTTCCTGAACGATCGTATCAAGGGTAACACCAGGCTTAAATTTATCCTGATCCTCTGGTTTTACTAAATATGTATTGTAGGACATTGCAGGAAACCATGCATGACCCACAGCAAACTGTGTGTTTGGTTCGTTTGACATAACCTTCTCCTTATCATTTTGATTGATGTTTATAATATTTTTGATCTTTATCTGTCAATCAAAAGTTTCTTTAGAATTTCAATTGACTTAATATCTCTTTAATTTATAATAATAAAACAGAAAAGTTTTGGGGATAATGAGATATGAAATGGTTGAAGTATCTTTTCAAATTATTAATAATAGCGTTGATAATCGGTTTCGTAGCACGGGCAATTTATCTTATGAACAACAACAAACCGATAATAAATAAAAAGCAGATCGTCCTCCTCGACCTCGAAGGGATTATAATAGAATCTGACCCTTTGATCGAAAAATTAAAAAAATACGATAAAGATAACGATGTAGTGGGGATTATCCTCAGGATAAACTCACCCGGTGGTGCCGTTGCTCCAAGTCAGGAGATCTACCGTTTTATCAGAAAGATGAATAAACCTGTTTACGCAGCAATGTCCACTGTTGCAGCATCTGGTGGGTATTATGTAGCATCTGCATGTGATAAAATTTACGCCCTACCAGGCACCATTACAGGTAGCATAGGTGTAATAATGAAGTTTACAGATCTTTCAAAAATCTACGACAAATTCGGGATCAAGACGGAAACAATTAAAAGTGGAAAATTCAAAGATATAGGAAGTACCTCAAGAAATATGACAAATGAAGAAAGAGCACTCCTACAACAATCGGTGGATGATGTGTATCAACAGTTTATCAATGATGTATTGAGCAAGCGAACAAACTTGACCAAAGAGGAACTACTAAAATATGCTGATGGAAGGATAATAACAGGAAATGAGGCAAAAAATTTGAAATTGATAGATCAAATAGGCACTTACGAAGATGCCTATGCAGATATGAAGAAAGCAAAAAATGCTCCTGATGCTGAACTCTATATACCCAAAGATGAAAAGAAACTCTTACAAAAGCTCTTAGAAGAAACCAGATCCACGATCAAAGAGGTAAAAAACCTAAATGGACTGCTCTATTTGATGGAATATTGATATAAATCAACCCCACAAATATCTTACAAATTGGTTCATTTCACAAGAAAACCCTTGACAACTACTATCACCGTAGATATATTCTTCATTAGCACTTAACAGATGAGACTGCTAACAAGATGATAAAACATGGATGACATCCTTAATGAAAGGGAAAAGATAGTTCTCAAAATGATCGTAGAAGAGTATATAAGGACCAGTGAACCTGTGGGGTCTCGTTTTGTATCGAAACATAGCCCTCTGGGTCTAAGTCCTGCATCTATCAGAAATGTGATGAGCGACTTAGAAGAGAAGGATATGATAAAGCAAACCTATGTGTCATCTGGTAGAGTCCCCTCAGATACAGGATTAAGGTATTATGTGGATAGATTGATATCCATTCAACCTTTTAATGAGGCAGAGTTAGCAAAGATCATCTCAAATAGAAGGCTTAACATAAAAACTGTATTTGAGGATATTACCCAAAAATTAGGGGAACTTACAAACTCCGTTGGATTTGTTGTTTCACCAAAATTGGATAGCTCATTCTTGAAGCATATAGAGTTTATAAAGTTAAACAGAGAAACAATTCTTGCAATTATCGTTACAAGAGCCGGCATAGTGCACAATGTGATCATAGAATCCGATATGGAAATAAAAGATAACGAACTTATAATGATGAGCAATTTTTTGAATAAGAACTTTGCAAATAAAAGTTTGACAGAACTTAAAAATGCCCTCTACGAAGAGATGATAGCAGATAGAGATAAGATAAGCAGTATCTACAATAAGATGCTTGCCATTGGAAGAACAACTTTTGAAGGGATTGACGACGAATATGAAATCGTGCTTCACGGTATAAACAACATAGTGGCTCAACCAGAATTTAAAAAGGATTTAGACACCTTAAAAGAGCTTTTGGATATCTTTGAAAGCAAAAAAAGGATGCTCAATATACTAAACAAACTTATGTCAAAACACGGGATCAAGATTTTCATTGGTTCTGAAATAGGGGATAAGGTGGCAGAGGAACTTGGTGTAGTTCTCACGGACTATAAAAGAGGCAACAATGTGGTGGGTATGCTTGGTGTCATAGGACCTAAAAGGATGAGATACCCACAGGTGTTGCCCATTGTAGACTATACATCCAAATTGATAACAAATATTTTAACTGAAATAGGAGGCGACGATGAATAACGAAAAAGGTGAAGAGCTCACTCAAGAGGATAGCAAGGTAGAGGAGACTTCACAGGAAAACTCAAACGAAACAAACGACAATCAAATAATTGATTCTAAGGATCAGGAGATAGAGAATCTAAGAAATGCATTGGCAGAGGCAAATGACAACCTCTTAAGGGTAAAAGCCGATGCAGAAAACTTCAGAAAAAGAATAGCAAAGGATTTTGAAGAGAAACTTAAATTTGCCAATCAATCCCTCTTGATGGATTTTATCACCTTTGCAGATAATATCGATATAGCCCTTACACATCTGCAAAGTGCTGAAACCACATCCATCGAAAAGATCAAAGAGGGATTTGAGCTGATTTTGAAACAATTTAAGGATATCTTGGCAAAGCATGGGATGAAAGAGATCTGCTGCGAAGTTGGGGAACAGTTTGATCCAAACAAACATGAAGCCCTCATGCTCGATGCGAGGGATGATTTTGAAAACAATGCCATAACTATGGTATTGCAGAAGGGTTATACCCTCAACGACAGGGTGGTAAGACCCACAAAAGTAAAGGTAAATAAAAAATAAAACATAAAGGAGTGAACTATGGGAAAAGTCATAGGTATCGACTTGGGAACTACAAACTCAGTAGTTGCTGTAATGGAAAATGGTCAACCTAAGGTTATCATCAATGCTGAGGGGATGACTACAACTCCATCTGTAGTAGCATTTACAGACAGTGGAGAAAGATTGGTGGGTATGCTTGCAAAAAGGCAGGCGATCACAAACCATGAAAACACAATTTTCAGCATCAAAAGATTGATTGGTAGAAAGTATGATTCTTCAGAGGTTGTAAAGGCAAGATCCCTTCTACCATACAAGATCGTACCATCAGACAATGGTGATGCCTGGGTTGAGGTAAGGGGTAAGAAGTATTCACCCCAAGAGATCTCTGCAATGGTACTTCAGAAACTTAAAAAAACTGCGGAGGATTACTTAGGTGAACCTGTAACAGAAGCGGTAATCACTGTACCAGCATATTTCAACGATGCCCAGAGACAGGCCACAAAGGATGCTGGTAGGATCGCAGGGCTTAATGTACTAAGAATTATAAACGAGCCAACAGCAGCCGCATTGGCTTACGGACTTGACAAGAAAAAAGATGAAAAGATAGCCGTTTACGATTTGGGTGGTGGTACCTTCGATATTTCGATCCTCGAACTTGGCGATGGCGTTTTCGAGGTAAAATCCACAAACGGTGATACCTTCTTGGGTGGTGACGACTTCGATCAGAAGATCATCGAGTGGCTTGTGGATGAATTCTTGAAAGAGACAGGCATCAACCTTAAGAACGACAAGATGTCTCTACAGAGATTAAAAGAGGCTGCTGAAAAGGCAAAGCATGAGCTTTCCACTGCACTTGAGACAGAGATAAACCTTCCTTTCATCACGGCAGATCAGACAGGACCTAAACACCTTGTCAAGAAGCTTACAAGGGCGAAATTGGAGTCTCTTGTAATGGATCTCGTAGAGAGAACTTTGGAGCCATGCAGAAAAGCTCTAAACGACGCTGGACTGACTGTGAAGGATATAGACGAGGTGATCCTCGTGGGTGGTATGACAAGGATGCCTCTCGTTCAGCAGAAGGTTAGGGAATTCTTCGGCAAAGAACCACACAAAGGTATAAACCCCGACGAGGTAGTTGCAGTGGGTGCGGCTATCCAAGCTGGTGTATTAAAGGGTGAGGTAAAGGATGTATTGCTCCTCGATGTTACTCCACTCTCTTTAGGTATAGAAACCTTAGGTGGTGTAATGACAAAAATTATCGAGAGAAATACCACAATACCTACCAAGAAGAGTCAGATCTTCACCACTGCAGCAGACAACCAGCCATCCGTTACCATCCATGTATTGCAGGGTGAAAGGGAGATGGCAGCAGACAACAAATCCATCGGTAGATTCGATCTCGTGGGTATTCCACCTGCCCCAAGGGGTGTACCTCAGATCGAGGTTACATTTGATATAGATGCAAACGGTATCCTGAGCGTAACTGCAAAAGACTTAGGTACAGGTAAGGAGCAGTCTATCAGGATCACACCAAGTAGCGGTTTGACTGAGGAAGAGATCAACAGAATGGTAAAAGAGGCTGAGCTAAACGCAGAAGAGGATAGAAAGAAAAAAGAGCTTGCAGAACTCAGAAATCAGGCAGATACACTGATATACACTACAGAAAAATCTCTAAATGAGCATGGTTCCAAGATAGATGAGGCAACAAAACAGCAGATAAATCAAGCCCTCGATGAACTAAAGAGGAACCAGACAAGTAACGATGCTGCTGTAATCAAAGCATCCATTGAGAAATTGGCAAACGCTTCTCAGAAGCTGGCCGAAGAGATATACAAAGCATCTGCAGGGCAATCTTCTGCAGGTAATCCTGGAGGATCTACGAATACAGGATACGAACAGCAGAAGAAGGATAATGTGTACGACGCAGAGTTTGAAGAGGTAAAAGACGATAAGAAGTAATTAAAAGGGGTGGGCAACCACCTCTTTTTTATTTTTTAATTTTTGTGTTGTCTTTGTTTATATATTTTGTATAATTGCTTTTATCCACTTCAGGAGGTTAGTTTGGCAAAGGATTACTATGAGATATTAGGTGTAAGTAGAAATGCCACGGATACAGAGATAAAGAAAGCCTTTAGACAACTTGCTCTAAAATACCATCCCGACAGAAATCCAGGAAACAAAGAGGCAGAGGAAAAATTTAGAGAGATCAACGAAGCATATAGTGTGCTAAGTGATCCACAAAAAAGAGCCCAGTACGATCAATTTGGTAGAGTGCTTGATAATAATCAAACTTTTGAAGGTGACGATTTTGGATTCTCGATTTTTGAAGATCTATTAGGCGATACATTTGGGTCATTCTTCGGTGGATCAACGAGAAGTAAGAATAGACCGAGAAAAGGCTCCAACATAGAGATGGAAGTGGAGATAGAGTTTGAAGAATCGGCAAAAGGTTGTAAGAAACAGATCGTTGTACCTAAAACTGTTCAATGCAAACGATGTGGTGGAACAGGAGCCGAACCGGGAGCCATCATCACCTGCCCTAAATGCAACGGTACAGGGCAATTCGTTCATAGACAAGGGTTCTTTACGATGGCAACCCCCTGCCCCGACTGTAGAGGTACAGGCAAGTTTATAAAAGAGCGTTGCAACGAATGTAGGGGTGAAGGAACCGTTAGAGAAAGGAAGAACTTAGAGATCAAGATCCCAGCAGGGATCGAAGATGGAATGATCCTAAGGGTCAGCGGAGAAGGTAATAGTGGTATCAATGGTGGCCCTAATGGTGATCTTTTTGTAAAGATAAATGTAAAACAGCATAAATTCTTCGTACGCAAAGGAAGAGACCTACATTTAGAACTACCTATTTCTTTTATCGATGCCATACTTGGCAAAGAGGTGAATATCCCCACCCTCGATGGCAGCGAAACGATCAAGATAAAGCCAGGTTCGCAACCAGATGATAAAATCGTACTCAAGGGTAAAGGTTTTCAGGATGTCAATGGGTATGGGTTGGGTAATATGGTGATCACACTAAAAGTAGTACTCCCCACAAATATAAATAAGAAACAGAAAGAGCTTTTAGAGGAGTTTGCAAAACACTCCGATGATAGCACTTATACTAAGCATAAATCCATATTGGATAGACTAAAGGAGTTTTTTAGCTAATTTATGAATAAAATACTCGTTGTGGATGACGAAAAAAATCATCGTTTGATGCTAAAGATCAACTTAGAAGAGAGCGGTTTTAAAGTTTATGAAGCGGAAAACGGCTTTGAAGCGTTATCCATATTAGAAGAGAATGACGATTTTTCTCTAATACTCCTCGATATAAAGATGGAGATCATGGATGGACTTACATTTTTATCCCATCTAAGGGGTAGAGGTGTTAATACCCCTGTAATAATGATCTCTGCCTTCGATAGTGCAGAATATGCGGTAAAATCATTGAAGTTGGGAGCCACAGATTACCTCACTAAGCCTGTGGATATCGACCAATTAAAACAGATGATCCAAAATCTTTCAAAAAAAGGGACAAAGGAACCGATACAACAAGATAAAGAATACAAGTTCGACGGTATCTACTCAGAAAGAGGGCTTGGAAGAATCATCTCTCTATTAAAGATGGTGGCCCCCACAGATGCCACAGTGCTTATCATCGGTGAATCTGGTACAGGTAAGGAACTGATAGCCAAGTCTATCCATGAAAATTCCCCCCGTGCCAAAGGGCCATTCGTGGCTGTAAACTGTGCCGCATTGAATGAAAATATCATAGAAAGTGAACTCTTCGGACACGAAAAGGGCGCCTTTACAGGTGCAATTGCACAAAAGAAAGGGAAGTTTGAATTGGCTGATAAGGGTACGATCTTCTTGGATGAGATCGGAGAAATGCCTCTACACACTCAGGTGAAATTGCTTAGAGTAATTCAGGAAAAGGTCATCGAAAGGGTGGGTGGTGAAAAGAGTATCAAGGTGGATGTGCGTATTGTGGCAGCCACCAACAGGGATTTAAAAAAGATGGTGGATGCTGGTGATTTCAGGGAAGACCTTTACTTCAGGCTCAATGTATTCCCCATAAAAGTGCCGCCATTAAGGGAAAGGCATGACGAACTACCCCTTTTGATCGATTTTTTCATAAAAAAATACTCATCAAAGATGGGAAAACTCATAAAAGGGTACACCGATACATTTTTCAATAAACTAAAAAATTACCCATTCCCCGGGAATGTAAGGGAGCTTGAAAATATCATCGAAAGATCCGTTATCCTTGCCCGAAATGATCATCTCGATGGCACCGTTTTACCGGACTTTGACGAGAAGATAGTAAACAACGAAGAATTGGATATAAAAAACAACGAAAAACAGCTCATTCTAAAGGCATTGGCAGAAGCCAAATACAATAAAACAAAGGCGGCAGAGATTTTGGGAATATCCCGAAGAACACTTCACAACAAGATAAAAGAATACAACTTAGAGGTGTAAAGATGTCAAAAGAGAAGCTCTGGGGTGGAAGATTTCAGCTTTCTACAGATAAATTGGCAGAAGAGTTCAACGCATCGATCCACTTTGATAAAAATCTATACGAATTCGATATACAGGGTAGTATCGCCCATGCCAAGATGCTTGCAAAACAGGGGATTATCACGGAGGAAGAGGGGAAACTGCTCATAGATGGCTTATCCCAGATAAAAAAGGAGATAGATAAGGGAGAATTTAAATTTAAAACCGAAGATGAAGATATCCACATGGCTGTGGAAAAGAGGTTGAGAGAGATCATAGGCCCCGTTGCAGGGAAACTCCACACTGCAAGAAGCAGAAACGATCAGGTGGCAACAGATTTTAGATTATATGTGAGGAGTAAGATAGATGAGATAAAAGAGGCAATAGTCGATCTCTTGGGGGTAATAGTCCAGAAAGCAGAGGACCATATAGATGTAATCATGCCAGGATATACCCACCTTCAAACAGCTCAACCGATCCTTTTCTCCCACTGGATCTTAGCATATTTTCAGATGCTTTATCGAGATTATCAGAGATTCGAAGATTGTAGAGAAAGATTAAACTTCTGCCCTCTCGGTTCTGGAGCCCTCGCAGGCACCACCTTCAACATAGATAGAGATTTCACGGCAAAAGAACTTGGATTCGCTGCTCCCACAGAAAATAGTATTGACTCTGTGAGTGATAGGGATTTTGCCTTGGAATTTATGTCGGCTGCTACAATATGTCAGATGCACCTTTCCAGATGGGCTGAGGAACTCATCATTTTCTCATCTTCGGAATTTAAATTTATCGAACTATCCGACGACTTTTGCACAGGTAGCAGTATCATGCCCCAGAAGAAAAACCCCGACATGGCAGAATTGATAAGGGGTAAAACTGGAAGAGTTTACGGCAATCTTATCTCCCTTTTGACCACCATGAAAGGGCTACCCCTCGCATACAACAAGGATATGCAGGAGGACAAGGAACCACTTTTCGACACAGTAAACACACTTCTTACCTCACTAAAGATCTTTAGCCCTATGATAGAAAAGATGACGATAAATGAGAAAAAGATGTACAGGTCCGCTCAATTGGGATACTCCACAGCAACAGATTATGCAGACTATCTCGTCACAAAAGGTGTCCCCTTTAGGGATGCCCACCATATCGTTGGGAAAACAGTTGCCTACGCCATAGAAAAGGGGAAAGACCTGTCTGAACTCACCCTCGAAGAATTCAAGCAATTCACCAACCTCGTAGATAAAGATATTTATAAAGTTGTTACAGTGGAAAGCTGTATCGAAAAGAGAAAAAGCTACGGTGGCACCGCAAAAAGTGCCGTAGAAGTCCAGCTTGAAAATGCTCGGGAGATATTTACTGACTTACTAAATCAGTCAGAGGGGTGTAGATAACAATCCATCTACATAAAATTTTTGTAAACAAAATAGGAATTTCTCTTTAAATAATTTTATTTTTACTTATACTATTAGTATAACTAACCTATAAGGGGGAACCCATGAGATTTCTATTTATAAATATCTTATTTATAATTTCCATGTTCACTTTAGCTTTTGGTGAATCCAAGATGTATACACATTCTGTTAAGAAAATCCTCGGTTCTAATCAGTCCCTCGATGATGCCAAAGTAGCTGCCATCGCTGATGCTAAAAGAGAGATTATGGAAAAAGCAGGTACCTATATAGAATCTCTCACAATTGTTCAGGATGGGGTATTGAAGAAAGATGACATCTCAGCCATGGCCCTTGGTATGATGAAAACAGAGGTTATTTCTGTAAAAAGAGGGGTTGAAGGTGATTCTATCTTTATAGAAGTTACCATTCGATCAGAAGTGGATACAAATGCTTTGTTAGATAAAATAAATAGTGCAAAATCAGACAAGGCAACAATAGCCCAATATCAGCAATTTCAGAAAAACATGAACGAACTTTTGAGCAAATTTAAGGAGCTTGAAAAGAAGAATCAACAGTTAGAGCAAGAATTAAAAGTCATCACAGCCCAAACTGAAACAAATAAATACAACAGCTATGCAGAAACAACAAACCAAACCAAATTCGATTCAATAAAAAAAGAGCAGGACAAGGTGAACATTGAATTTAAAAAGGTGGCAAACAAACTTGAATCCGATACTTGGGCTGAAAAAGCTCAATCCCTTTGGAATGGCAAGGAGTATTCCGATAAGAAGCTTGCCATGCAATATTTTGATAGAGCAATAGAACTAAACCCAGAATCTCACATAGCTTACATGGGTAAGGGACTTGTTTATTATGAAATGAAAGACTATTCAAATGCACTTAAGTCCTATAATAGATCGTTATCTTTAAATCCCTATTATGCATACGCATACAACAACAGAGCTCTTGTCTACTTTGCTCTGAAAAACTATGATGCAGCCTTATTTGATTATAAAAAAGCAATTGAGAATGACCCCGAGTATGCGTTAGCCTATAATAACAGAGGATTGCTATATTATGAGATGAAAAAATACAAAGATTCGCTCGATGACTTCAACATGTCTATACAACTAAACCCAAACTACACTCCCGTATATTATAGCAGAGGTCTGACAAAGTATTTTCTTCAAGATTATCATGGCTCAATAGAAGATTTCTCCACAGCTATTAATCTCAAACCAGACTTCGCAAATGCCTATGTGGGAAGAGGATTAAATTATTATGTTTTACAGGACTACAGTAAGGCACTGTCCGATTATACAAAAGCGATAGAACTCGACCCAAATAATCATATTGCATATTTTGATAGAGGTATCTTGTATTATCAACAGGGGAAGTTAGATTTAGCAAAACAGGATTTCAGAAAAACCCTTGAAATTATGCCAAACTATAATATAGGAACTTATGCCGAACTTCTAAACGACACACCCTCAAATACCAACAAAAAAGTTAGCGGACAGGATCCGTTTACAATCTCTCCTACAGGGAAACAATCTTTCGATAAAGCAAAAGAGCTTTTGAAAAATGGATCTTATGGTACTGCAATTTTGGAATTAAATAAGGTTTTAAAAGAAAATCCGAATTATATTGATGCGTATATTAATATTGGTATGGCTTATGAATTCTCTGGAGATTATGAAAATGCATTAATAAATTATAATAAGGCTCTCTCGATTGTACCTGGAGATTACTTAGCTCTATTCAATAAAGGTGCACTGGAATACAAACAGAAACAATATGACCTTGCAGAAAAGGATCTCTTAGGAGCAATAGCATCCAAACAGGATCATTTAGATGCTCATATATATTTAGGGCTGATAAAAAGATACAAGCAGCAGTATAATGAAGCATTAAATTATTTCAATAAAGCTATTCAAATAAACCCATCAGATTATTGGGCTTATTTTGAAAAAGGTAATGTTTTAATCGACTTAAAAGATTATACGAATGCCATAAAAGAGTTTAATTCGGCTATTGCCCGTAAAAATAATTACACAGAAGCCTATATAAACAGGGGACTCAGTTATGAGTATTTAAACAATTTTGAAGCAGCCAAGAAAGATTACACAAAAGCCATAGAATTATCTCCAAACTACTATCTTGGGTATTATAACAGAGGAATATTGAATTTTAATAACAAACAGTACCCTACAGCCCTCATCGATTTCAAAAAAACGGTGGAACTCAAACCTGATCATGCAACTGCATTAGGATATATTGGAGATATCTATTACAACACACAAAACTATAAAGAATCAATAAAATATTACAATGAAGCATTGCTATTAAACCCTCAGGATCAGTATTCATTAGAGAGTAGAGGTTCTGCTTATCTTTTCTTGGGATATACAGAGATTGGCTGTGTAGACTTGAAACAGGCCTGCTCCTTAGGTCAATGCGAAAAATATGACGATGCTGTGAAAAATGGAAGGTGCAAATGATTCACTTGTATGTTAAAGGTATTTTGAATCAATACAGAAAATTTTATAAGATTTCCCTACTAAAAAGCGACCAAAATGTTTCTTGAGAGGGGATTAAGACTAGGTTCGTTAAAATCAGAGTATTACTATATCTACCCATTCAACCCTCAACCTCTTAAAATTTATAGTTGGCTTCGTAAAGTTATTGGAACACTTGACCTGACTTGAAGGGATTGCTATGGAGAGGCATTTAAAGGGCGTAAATGTGGTAGAGGGTTTAGAGGTTTTCTATAAAACCTTTAAAGCTTCTAACTCATCTAACAACCTTTACAAATATCTATTTGACTTTCATAAGGTTATTTGTTATTTTCCGTATATGGGTAAAGACATAAGAAATATTCACGACGAATATTTTAAGTTTATTTTTCAAAACCCAGAACATGTAAAGACATTCATTGAAGAATTTGTCCCAGAAATATCGAAATATGCTGATCTTTCTACACTAAAGATAAATCCCACAGAAAAGTTCAATGTTAAAAAGAAAAAGAAATACTTTCTTGATTTCTCTGCATCTTGTAAGATTAACAATATAGATACTTGCTTATATTTCCTTTTTGAACATAAGTCTGTACCTGATAAGTATGTATTAATCCAAATATTGAACTATATCTCATCTGTTTGGGAAGATGACATAAGAAAAAATAACACTCTTACCCCAATTATACCGATAGTGTTTTACATGGGTACCGATAGTTGGAATATCCCCACTGATACAAAGAACTATTTTTCTGACTTTCCTGATGAGGTAAAAGATAATCTTCTAAGGATGCGATATATTTTATTCAACATAAATGATTTTAACAGTGATCAGATAAAAGAAAGGTTTAAACGGGATAGACTTTTTATGCTTGCTCTCGATTTGATGAAGAATGTAAGGAAGGGTGTATCAAAGGATGTTCTTAAGGGCTTAGTGAAGGAATTAGATGAATCGATGTCAGAGTTAGGGATTGAATCCGTTGCAATTTTTGTTGAGATGAGTATAATATATATGCAGGAAGTGGTTGGTATTGGGGATGATGAACTTGAAGAGTTGCTTCAAGGAGGCACAATGTCGAATATATTTGAAAGAAAATATAAGCAAGGAATACAGCAAGGCATGCTAAAAGCTAAACTTGAGGAGCTTGCCTTTGCATTAGATTTGAAGTTTGGTGCATCTGGAGCCAAACTTTATTCATTGATACAGAATAAGATACACAGTCTTGAAGATATCGAAAAGGTGAAGATGTACATAAAGAAATGCTCTGACATATCAGAATTTCGTTCGAAGTTAGAGATATAGCATGGAAATAACACCAAAATTATTGGAGTTGATTTCAGAAGCTACCCCTGACTTTGACAGTTTTTAGAGAAATTTTTAAAGGAATTCAGTATTAATAGGGGTCGATTTTCATTTTTCGAAAAGTGTAGTGGCAACTTTTAGATTTCATTATGTATATATTACACTTTTACTATTGACTTGTTTTAGTTTATGTAGTATTTATATTCATGCATTTAAAATTTACAAAGTCCAAGAACCTTACATACCTGCAAATTGTCGAATCATACAGGGATGAAAATGGTGTCCCAAGACATAGAGTACTCTTCAATTTGGGTAGACTTGATGTATTGAAGAATGACCCGTCTTTCCATAGAGTCATACTACAAATATTGGAAGCCATCACGGATGCCAAACAAGATAATCCATCTCTTCCCGATGTCTCTGATGCTGATATAGTGAATTGGGGATACAAGATATACGAGAAACTATGGAAGGAGTTCATGCTCAATGATGTTTTAAACTCAATCAAGTCAGAAACAAATGCTAAGTTTGACTTGAACATGAGTTGTTTTAGGATGGTAATTGAGCATTTACTAT